>JALSID010000104.1 GCA_026981825.1 Planctomycetota bacterium | reverse complement strand
TTCCGGCTGGCCAGCGCGGTCGTCAGCGACGAGACACAGATCCACACCCATATGTGTTACTCCGAGTTCAACGATATCCTCGATGCCATCGCTGCCATGGACGCGGATGTCCTTTCGATCGAGGCATCCCGTTCACAAATGGAACTACTGCAGGCTTTTCGAGATTTCCGCTACCCGAACGAGATCGGACCCGGAGTGTACGACATCCATTCCCCCCGAGTGCCACCGGTCGAGGAGATCGAGGCGTTGCTTCTGAAAGCCCTCGAGGTTTTGTCTCCGGATCAACTTTGGGTCAACCCAGACTGCGGCCTGAAGACCCGACGCTGGGAGGAGGTCGGGCCGGCACTTCGGAATATGGTCGAAGCTGCGCGGCGGGTCCGCCAGCGGTTGGTCGCAACCGGCCGTTCCGGTGAGCCCGCCGGGCGAGGGCACTGACCGGCACTTTCCGGAGCAGGCGAGCGGGCGAACCGGTGCGGTACGAGGCGCTCAGGACTCCTGGGAGCCGGACGCAGCTTCTTGGCCCGGTGCCTCCAGATCGGGCGTCGGCAGGCAAGCGAGGTCCTGCTCCGTGATGCAGACCCGAACGATTGCAGTCGCCTTCCCGTTGCTCGGGTCCACTTCCACCAGTGCACCGCACAGCCGGGGATCTCCCGTGGCGACGTCGAAGGGGCGTGGTTCGAATGTGATCGCCGTATGAAGCACGGCGTCGATCCGACGGCCGATGATTGACCGGTAGGGACCGGTCATACCCACGTCTGTCTGGTACGCTGTGCCCCCCGGTAAGATCTGTTCGTCGGCGGTTGGGACGTGCGTGTGCGTTCCGAGTGCTGCCGCTACGCGGCCGTCCAGGTATCGGCCGAGCAACTGCTTGTCGCTTGTTGCCTCCGCGTGGATATCCACGACGATGACGTCCACTTCGCTGCCGTATCGAGCCAGAACTTCGTCGGCCGCGCGGAACGGGCAGTCTACGGGACGCATGAAGAGACGCCCGAGCACGGTAAAAACGCCGACCCGGACACCGGATTTCGTCTGCCGGGATGCGAACACGGGGCCCGGCGCGTTAGGGGGGAAGTTTGCGGGTCTCACGATCCGATCTGTCTTCTGGAACAGGGCGAAGATGTCCCGCTTCTTGTAGACATGGTCGCCCATGGTGAAGAGGCTGATTCCTGCGCCGAGGAGCTGTTCGTAGCAGGCGACGGTTAGCCCACTGCCGCCGGCGGCATTCTCGGCGTTGGCGATCACAATATCGATGTTGTGGGCGGCGACAAGGCGGGGCAGCGCACGAGCCACGATACGGCGGCCGGGCTTCCCAACAATGTCACCGAGGAAGAGCAGTTTCATCTCCGTCTCAGTCCTGTGGAGCGGGAGGTTCCCGTGGGTGGACAGAAAAAGGGGACGCGAGCGTCCCCTTCTTCAGCCTAAGGTGCGGGCGTTGGACTATCGCTAACGCGCCAATTCTACGGCGCGGGTTTCTCGAATGACGGTGACCTTGATCTCGCCCGGGAAGGTAACCGCCCGTTCGATGGCCCGAGCCACATCGCGGGCCAGCTTCGCTGCCCTTTCGTCACTGATGGCCTCCGGATCGACTATCACACGGATCTCGCGACCAGCCTGGATGGCGTACGCCTGCTCCACCCCCTCGAAGCTATTGGCCACTCGCTCCAGCTCCTCGAGGCGGCGCAGGTACTTTTCCAGGGTTTCCCGCCGCGCCCCAGGCCGAGAGGCGCTGATGGCATCGGCCGCTGCAACGAGCACCGTGTAGATCTTGTCCGCCCGGATATCGTCGTGGTGACCTGCGCACGCGTGGACCACCTCCGGCGGCTCCTTGTATCGCTGGCAGATCTCGGCGCCGATTTCCGGATGTCCGCCTTCCATTTCCTGGTCCACCGCCTTTCCGATATCGTGCAGCAGACCACACCGCCGGGCCAGCGCCTCGTCCAATCCCAGCTCCGCGGCCATCATCCCCGTCAGATGCGCCACCTCCACACTGTGGCGAAGCACATTCTGGCTGTAGCTGGTGCGGAACTTGAGCTTGCCCAGTAACTCGATCAGCTTTTCGTGCAGCCCATACACGCCCGCTTCCTCCGCAGCTTCGCGGCCAAGGCGGCGAATGTAGCTGTCAAACTCCCGCTCTACCTCGCTGAAGACCTCTTCGATCCGTGCCGGGTGGATTCGACCATCCTGGACGAGCCGCTCCATGGCCACCTTCGCCATCTCCCGACGTACCGGATCGAAGCTGCTGAGGACGACGATACCCGGAGTGTCATCCACGATCACGTCCACACCACTGATCCGCTCGAACGCACGGATGTTGCGCCCCTCCCGACCGATAATCCGTCCCTTCATTTCGTCGTTGGGCAGGTCAATCACGCACGTGGTGACTTCGCTGGTGTACTGGGCCGAGTACCGCTGGATGGTGGTGGCCAGAATCTCTCGAGCACGCCTGTCCGCTTTGTCACGCAATTCCAGCTCGAATCGGCGGATCCGCTCGCCCATCTCTTGAGCCAGATCGCGCTCGAGTTGCTCGAAAAGTCGCTTACGCGCCTGTTCTGGCGTTAGGCCCGTGATCTCGTGCAGCGCCTCCCGTTGCCGAGCTAGAATCGCCTGAAGCTCCTGTTGCTCGCTTTCGAGCCGCTTCAACCGCTCGTTCAGCTTCCGCTGAGTCGCCTCGACCGTCGCCTCTTTCTTCGCGACCAGCGTGAACTGTTCCTCCAGATGCTGCTCGCGCCGCGCAAGCTGCTCTTGACGCTTGCGGAGTTCCCTTTCCACCTCCTCGCGGCGGCGCTGTAGCCCTTCGCGGTGCTCGAACTCACGCTCGCGCAGCTTTAGCTCGAGCTCCTTTTCCTTTTCCCGAGCGGTCCGTTCCGCTTCCCGTAGAATATCCTCCGCTTTGCGGCGCGCGCGGGTAACGTGCAGCAGCTCGAGAACCTTTACCGCGCCAACGCCAAGACCTGTGCCAACAGCAAGACCAACGGCAGTCGATACTGGATCCACGGTTCCTACCCCTCGCCTGCAAGGCGACTCGTCACATGCTTCGCCCTGCGGCTCAGGAGCCGGGACCTGCGGTCTTCGCTGCCGCTACAACGGGTCAGTGAGGGGGGAGGCAGTACCCTGGTGGTTTGTGTTGGTAGGCGGTACAGCCCAAGACTGCACATGCGGGGCCATGCGGCCACGGTCGACCGGAAACCACCTTTCCGCTAAGGTGTTCCCAGCGCGGGCGTGGCGCCGCCTGGAGCAGCCACAACAGCCACTCCAGGTGTTCCAACCCCCGGCTTCGCCGCGCTCGCGATTCCAACCGACTCCAGGGAAATAAAGCCGTGGGCCGCTCCCTCAGGAGCCGACTCGCCAACCCGTACACCAGTGTCAGTGCAACCAGGAGATACGTCATCAAGGAACCTCTGCGGCTGCGCGCAAGGCTCCACAAACTGATTGCCTGTTCGACCCGTTGGGTCCCGCAGCTCGTCTGAGCCACAGTTTTGTCACCCAACCAGGTTCAGACCACGTTCCCCAAGAACGTGGCACTCATGCTCAACATTATGTTAGCGAGATCACGGCGCGTTGGAAACCGCTAAAGTGCCGACCGCATCACCTGCCAACTGGACCAGGCAGCCAACGGGCTCAGGCCTCCGCGGAAGGGCACAGGGTAGAAGGCCCGGACAGCGCCGCACCCTATCAACGGCACTCCCAGGCATGCCCCAACCGCGGGACAACCACCGGGCCGTTCCCCGAGAAATCCCCTTCCCCCTCGGCTTCCTCCGGTCCACCTGACCGGGCACCGGGCCTGTCGCGCGTCGGATTGAGCACCTAGAAGAGCCACTTGATCGCAAAGAACGCGGCCACCAGAAGTACGAAGAACGCGATGGCCAGTGCTTCCAGGTACCGCTGCAGGAACCGTTCGACGCGCGGTCCAAGGAAGTGCAGGGCCAATCCGATGGTGAAGAACCGGGCCCCTCGACCCAGCAGCGATGCGATGACCAGAGTGGCAAGTCCCACGTCGAACACCCCAGAGGCGATTGTGAAGACCTTGTACGGGATCGGCGTGAACGCGGCGGCCAGGATGGCGATGAACGCGTTTTCCTGGTAACGGGCCTGGACGAACCGAAAACTCTCCTCGGTGAAACCCGGTACGTATTCGAAAAAGAACGGCTGGACTAGGTGCCACAGTGCCAGACCAATCCACCAGCCCAGAATCCCCCCGGCTACGGAAAAGACCGTGGAGACGGTGGCGAACCAGAGCGACCTTCGCGGGCGCCCAACGGAAAGAGCAATCTGAAGAGGGTCAGGTGGAACCGGGAAGAAGCTACTCTCGCTGAAAGCGACTGCGGCGAGTGCGGCTGTTCCGTACCGCGATTCGGCCCACCGCACCACCCAGGCGTACAAACGACGCAGTGGGTTCCAGCGGGAGCTCGATTGCACCTTGCCTGGATCAGAAGCTTTGCTCAACGTGCTCATGTGCTGTAAGTCCGCCTCAATCGAGGAGTGCCGCTAACGGTCCGAGAGCAGCTTCGCGCAGAAC
>JALSID010000103.1 GCA_026981825.1 Planctomycetota bacterium | reverse complement strand
CGCGCCCTCATCGTCCCCTACGTGCAGCTCTGCATCGGAGAAGCATTAGCTCGTGCCGGAGCGGGCAACCAGCGCAAAGCGGGCAAGATAGGCGTGCTTGCCCAGGTGCTCGGCCTGGCGCAGGAACTGCCATCCGAGCTGGGTACAGACCTACGCGAGGCTGTTCGCGATCTGCTCGGCGAAGACCGAAACTGGGAGCTGTTCCGCCCGGTCCTTGATCCGCGTGCTGCGGCCGCTATCGTTGGCGTCGGGTTAGCGCCCCAAGCAGAACGGACGGCGCAGAAACCGTCCGTTTACGCCGAACTCCCGTTCCGTCAGCTCCGGACCTGGATCTGGCCGGCGGTGGCCATGTCCGTTGTGTTACTCGTGTTCTTGTTCGAGCGGTACCTCCTGTTCCGGCTCGGGCTCGGCCTGCTTGGCACAGGCGTAGCCGCGTACTTGCTGGAAGAGAACCCTCTTGTGGCTGCTGGCTTATTCGTTCTTGCCCTTCCCCCACTGTTCCTCGGCCTGATCACGGTCTTCGTGCACTACCTCCAGGCACGTCAGGAACAGGAAATCATCGAAGCGTGACGGCCGCCGCTTTTACCCCGGTACAGCCGGCCTTCTTCGCCTTTGTTGCCCCTAGGCGACTCCCCAGTCCAGCCACCCGGTCCATCCATCCTCGTTAGGAGGGCCCCCGGCGGGGAGATGACCCCGTCGACGGCATATTCCGCCTGCGCGGCGGATCGCATCCACCGACGAACTGGGACGAGCTCTCTGCGGTAGCGGGGATGCGAAAGCGGATCTGCCTGTCCCGGCCACCGGCCGACAGGGACGGCGGGCCGGAGTCGCTGCGACGGTGACGGATCGATCCCCCGGCCGATCTCCGTGGGGGATCCCCGTCGCCCGCGCCGCGGCCGCTCGCAGTCCGTTCCGCCGCCCCGCGGATCCGCTTGCAGGACCGCCCAGGTAAACCCACACGACCCCGGTCGCGACTCGCTCCGGACAGCACAGACCCGTCTTTCTGCTTGTCTGAACCGCGGTTCGAACAGCTCTCTTCTTGACACAGTAGGCACGATCCCGCATCTTGCTCCCGGTCCGGGACGTGGCCACGTGCTGGGGGCTGGCACGCCTGATCTCAAAGCGGCCGACAAGTTGCTAACGCACCGCCTCCAGCACCGGGCGGCTCCACCGGCGACTCAGCCCGCCCTCAGGAAACGCTCGCAATCGCGCGGACGCAGTTTCATGGGCAGAAACGCCGTGAACTATCGATGCCTCTTAAGCCTTGCGTGCATAGCCCTATGCGGTGGGTGCATCCCCCTTCCGAGCAAGGGGCAGTTGCAAGGGCCGATCCGCAGGGCGAATCAGGTGGAACCCGCAGAAGTGAGAGAGCTGCACGTCGTTTGGAACGACGCCTTGCTGGAATTCGCCGGGAAACCGCACACTCGGGGTTTTGCGGCCCGCGCCTACCTGTTCACGGACCGGTCCAAGGCACCTGTTCTCTCGAACGGAACGTTTCTCTTCTTCGCCTGGCAGGAGCCCGAATCGGCCGACCAAACCAAGGTGAAGCCGGACCGGACCTGGACGTTCAGCCCAGAACAAGTGGCTCAGCTTGCACGGCCGGACTCCATCGGGTGGGGCTACACCTTCTGGCTCCCCTGGGGGCCGGCAGGGGGCGGAGAGGCAAAGTTCACCCTTCGGGCTGCATTTCGTGGCGATAACGGCAAGGTTCTACTCAGCGACCCGGCAACGGTGGTCCTGCCCGGCAAACCCCGCCCCCTCGCTGAATTCCGCAAGCTCGACGAGCTAAGGAAGTCCCTGGATCGGAGCAACCCCACCCCGTCGACCCGGTCCGAGACGATCTCTCTCGAGCTACCCCGAGCATTGCGCTAGGATTGCCCGCCCAGGAGTATTCCATTGCGACTCCGCGGCGTCTGTCGTCCCCCCACAGTGACCGTTCGGGTCGAGGCCGCGCGGTCCTTGGCCGTTGGGCTGGCCCGTACTGAAGCCTGGCCCCATCCTCGACGAGGAACGTAGCCGTCTCGGCCTCGCGCCTACGGTTTGCCGCCGAGAAGCGCAGGGCGTTCGGAGGCCTGCGCCTGCCGCTGCCGCCGGACGCCGAGCTCGATCAATTCGATGCTGATCGTTTCCGGCACTTCCCGCATGCGACTCTGGAAGAGCTCGTACAGGCTCCACTGCACGCAACGGCCGTTTCCACCAGCCAACCTGGCGAGCAGGTCTGCCGCTGCAGGATCCAGGGGAGGGGGGCAAGCGCACCCGGACCAGCGGAGACGCGTTTCGTACAGGCGGGTCACGCGTTGGGCGTCGAACGGTGCGAGCCGAATGACGCGGTGCGCTCCCCTAGCCCTCCGCCTCTTAACAGCACGTCGCTCTGCGCCGGGCAATGGCGACGATCGCTCCTGTCTTCCCCGGCTCAGGCTGTCTTCGCACGCCGGTCCAACGTGCTGCCTGTCGCATGCCTGCTGAGCTCCGCGGCTGGATCGTTCGTTGCCGCACGGCGGGCCAGGATAGCACAGGTCCTCGGTCTCGTCCGGGGTTGGGTGTCGAGTGACGAGAAGGCCGAAGAGGTGCCGAATGCGGACTCGGGTGAGCCAGTGGCGTATGGGCCACCAGAGCCGCTCCACCTCGTCGATGATGAGCAATTCTCCTGGTGCTGCGCGCAACCAACAGCGCGCCGGGGAAAACTCAGGGGGCAAATAAATCAACCTGGCTGGAATGCCGCGATCTGCCGCAGCAAGCTGTAGTGCAGCGGCCAGCGTGCTCTTGCCGCTACCCGGTTCGCCCACCAGTTCCACCACGGCCCCCCGGACAAGCTGCAGCAGCTCGCCAACATCGCCGTTCCAGGGCTGGAAGATCTCGGGCACTTCCGCTGCATCGAATGCACGGAATGGATTCCAGCGCAGGTGCAGGAGCTGCCAGAGCCGAAGCATCGGTGCGAACCGCTCGCTTCTAACTGCTACCCGGTTGCCGACTCGGCAGCGTGGGCAGCAGCCGAGTCGATGGCCTCGCGCAACTGCCGTACAGCGTCCGGAACCGACTCGGCCCGGAAGATCGCCGAAGCGGCGGCAAAAACGTCCGCGCCGGCTTGTCTGGCCTGGGGTGCGGTCTCCGGATTGATGCCGCCATCGACGGCGATCTCGAACCGGTGGCCCAGGCGCGTCCTGAGCTCGTGGAGCTGCGAGACCTTGCGCAGGGCAGACGGGAGGAACTTCTGACCCGCGTAACCTGGGTTTACCGTCATGACCAGGATTTGGTCAGCGATATCGAGCACCTCGCTGACGGCCACGGTGGGTGTAGATGGGTTCAGCGCTACGCCCGCCCGGACACCGCACTCGTGGAGGCTGGTGAGCAGACGATGGAGATGAGGGGCGACTTCGACGTGAACGATCACAAGGCTGGCCCCCGCCTCGATGAACGCCGCCAGATGACGGTCGGGGTTTTCCACCATGAGATGGACTTCGATCGGAAGCTGGGAATGCTCACGCAGGCACCGCACGCTGTGCACCCCCAAGGCCAGATTCGGTACGAAGTGGCCGTCCATGACGTCCACATGCAGCCGATCAATTCCCCCTTCGGTGGCCGCCTCAACGAGTTGCCCCAATTGCCACAAGTCGGCGGCGAGGATTGAAGCGGAAATCACAGGGTTCTGGCTCTCCATCGGTTACTCCACCCGTTCGGCCTTTCTCCGCACAAGCGATTCGATTGTTCACCCAAGGAGCTCTGTCGCTGATCGCAACCGATGAACATGGCTCGACATCGGTCAGGTGTTCAGCCCGACCGCTTCTTCAAGCGCGATCCGAAGGCGGGCCAGACCAGCGAGCGGGTCTGGTCCGAGGTCAACGCAGAGGACCGTGCGGCCGAGTTCTTCCAGGGCCCGGATATCGCCGAAGACCTGGGCTTGCTTGAGCACACCGAAGGAGTACAGCTCGCCGGGCACGGGAAGGTCTTCCCCGTCTTGAGCGGTCAAGAACAGGAAGATCCCGTCCGGCGGCCCCCCTTTGTGAAGCTGCCCGGTGCTGTGCAGGTATCTTGGGCCCCATCCGAACGGAACGGCGCAGCCGGTCGCGTCCCGGAAGATCCGGCGCAGCCAGGCGATTTCTGCGACCAAATCGCTGTCCTCAGCTAGGAACGCATTGATCGCCACGTACGACGCCCCACTTCGCGCCAGCGCGACAAACGCCTCCAGTCCGGCAGAAAGCCCCCCTTCGCGGAGGGGCTTGCTGATCTGCTCGGCAGCTTCGGAAACGTACAGAGCCAGATCCCCCACCCGTCGTGACCAGGCGGGCAGCTCGAGCGTACCGCCCTCTCGAAAGCGGTCGAGTAGTTCGCGTGTTTTCTGCTTGGTGAGTTCGACGTTCGGCTGGTCAAACGGATGCACGCCCAGAAGGCTACCCGCCACCGCCGTTGCGAATTCCCAGGTGTACATCCACCGTCCGATGGACCGGGCCCCATCGAAGGCCAGGCAGAGGACCGGGTGACCGTGCTCCAGAAGACGCTGCACGGCAGCATCCTGAGCTCGATCGGGCGCTTCGGCATCGCGCAGGTAGACAAACAGGCGGTCGTCACTGTACGAGGTGGGCGGTCCGATCGGCTCATGAGCTACGGGAACAATGCCAACCCCGTTCTTGCCCGTCGACTCGGCGATAAGCTGCTCCACCCAGAGGGGCAGCGCGTCGAGGGATGCCGAGCTGAGCAGCGTCAGCTTGTTCCGGCCGGACCGTGCAGCGACGCCGAGCACGATGCCGAGCAGAAGGCCCGGGTTCTGTTGCTCGTCCTCGGCGCGGCACCTCTCCATCGCCTCCTCGGCCCCGTCGACTATCTCGGCCACCGGTGCTCCATGCAGGATGCCCGGCAGCAGTCCGTAGGGAGTGAAGGCGGCAAAGCGTCCCCCGACGGCCGGGTCGCCCAGGGCACAGTAGCGAAAGCTGTGCTGGGCTGCATCGGCTTCAAGCCGTGTTCCTGGGTCGGTGATTGCGATAAAGTGCTGGCCCCAGCCGACTCCGACTGCGGCTTCGATGCGTGCGCGGAGCAGCTTGGAGAGGGCGACGGTTTCAGCGGTGGAACCGGATTTGGAGGAAACGCCGGCCCAGGTGATCGGCCACTCCAGGCCATCGAGTCGGCGACGGATCTGTTCGGGAACGGTCGAATCCACCACACGCAAGAGGACTCCGTCAGGAGGAAACGTGCGCTCCCATACGATTGGGCACAAGCTCGAACCGCCCATACCGGCCAGAACGAAGGCTCGAATCCCGGCACGCTTGGCCGTTTCTGCCAGCGAGCCCCATTCGGCCATCTGGGCGCGCCAGACTCTGGGCGCCTCCAGCCAGCCGAGCCAATTCGCCTCGTCCTGCCCCGTCCACAGCGTGGCATCGCGGGACCAGAGCCGAGGCACGAGCCGCGAGGCCCGCGCTTCCGCCAGAGCGGCCGAAACATCCGCTTCAAAGGGAAGGCCCTGCACCTGCTGGAACAACGTCGCGCCGAAGTCCATACCTGCCATGTCGGCTCCGTCAGCTATGCGAGTCGTCACCGGTCGGCCACGCCTTGGTGGCCAACCGCCAGGCAATTAGAATAGTAGCTAAGCAACTCCACTGTTCGACAAACGGTGAGGAGCAATGCAGCGAGAGACGGAGCAGGATCTTATCGTCGTCTCCAACCGTCTGCCCATTACGTTGACCGCTTCACCGGAGGGTTACGCATTCACGCCGAGTGCCGGTGGTCTTGCCACGGCGTTATCTGGCCTACAGGATACCAACTTCCTTTGGGTCGGTTGGCCGGGCACGGTCGTTCCCGACGAGGCCCAAAGTGAGGTCGAGCGCGATCTGCGCCGCCAGCACCGGTGCGTCCCGGTCTTCCTCAACCGTGACCAGGTCGAGCAGTTTTACAACCGGTTTTCCAACGGGGTGCTCTGGCCTCTGTTCCACTACCTGCCAGAGTACACGGACTTCGAGCTGGTCGGCTGGAACAACTACCAGGAGGTGAACGAGCTTTTCGCCGACACGGTGGCCCGGATCGCGGCACCGAACAGCACGATCTGGATCCACGATTACCACCTCATGCTCTTGCCCCGGCTCCTACGAGAGCGTCTGCCGAACGCGAAGATCGGCTTTTTCCTCCATATCCCGTTCCCATCCAGCGAGGTGTACCGCCTGCTGCCGGTGCGGCGGGAGATCCTGGAGGGGCTGGTCGGAGCGGACGTGATCGGCTTCCACACCTACGACTACGCCAGGCACTTCCGCAGTGCCTGTATGCGGGTATTGGGGTACGAAGCGAAGCCGGACACGATTGAGGCGGAAGGGCGGCGGGTTCGACTGCTCGTGGCTCCGATCGGTATCGCTCCGGAACGGTTCGAGCGGCTGGCCCGGGACACCCGCACGCAAATGCGCCTGGAGCGTCTCCGTGGACAGTTTCGTGACCGCAAGGTGATCCTTGGCGTGGACCGCCTCGACTACAGCAAAGGACTGACGCACAAGCTTCGCGCGTTCGAGCGCTTCCTGAAACGCTATGGCGAATGGCGCAACCGCTGTGTTTTCCTGCAGGTGGCTGTGCCGTCCCGCACAGGCGTCGAACGGTACCGCCAGCTCCGGCGAGAGGTCGAGGAACTGGTGGGACATATCAACGGCCTGTACTCCAGTGTGGAGCACACCCCGGTGCACTTTCTGTTCCAGAGCGTCTCTCCCACCACGCTCAGCGCTCTGTACCAGCTTGGGGATGTCTGCTGGGTAAGTTCGATCCGTGACGGAATGAACCTGGTGTCGCAGGAGTACGTCGTAAGCCAGTTAGACGGTGACGGGGTGCTGGTGCTGAGCGAGTTCGCCGGTGCCGCTCAGATCTTGGACGGCGCGCTGCTCGTCAACCCGTGGAACCTGGACCAGATGGCCGAGGTGCTACGCTTGGCGCTGGAGATGCCCATCGACGAGCGGGAACAACGCCTTGCTCGAATGCGAGAAAAGATCTACGCGAACACGTCGCGCGATTGGGCGAGGAAATTCGTCCAGGTCATTAACGACCATGCCGAGAAGGCGCGGAGCGAAGTGGATCGCAGGAACCTGCTCGACGAGCTACCGCACGTGTTGAACCGTTGCACCGCAGCCCGGCAACGCTACTTCCTGCTCGATTACGACGGAACTCTCCGCCCATTTGCCCCCACACCACAGGATGCCCGCCCCGACAGCACGATCCGCGAACTCCTCCAGGCGCTGGCATCGTTGCCGGACACCCATGTCTACGTTGTAAGCGGTCGTGACTACCACACGCTGGAACGCTGGCTAGGGGACCTGGACATCGGCCTCTGCGCCGAGCATGGTGTACTGCTCCGCGAACCAGGCGAACGGCGGTGGGAACGTCTGGTGGAGGTCAGCAACGACTGGTTCGCAATCGTCAAGCCGATCATGGAAAGCTACGCTCAGATGACTCCCGGTGCCCTGGTCGAGGAAAAGACGGCAGCTCTAGCCTGGCACTTCAGACGGTGCGACCCGGACTTCGGACAGTGGCAGGCTAACGAACTGGCGTTCCATCTCACCAGTGTGGTGAGTAACCTACCCGTCGAAGTCGTGCATGGGCATAAGGTGATCGAGGTCCGCGCCCAAGGTGCGAACAAGGGGGCATTGGCCAAGTACTTGCAGGATCAATGGACGGACGAGGACTTCGTCTTTGCCATCGGTGATGACACGACCGACGAAGACCTCTTCGTCTCCTTGCCGGATTACGCGATCACGTGCCGCGTCGGACTGGGCCCCTCCGGAGCGAAGTATTACCTCGAGCGTCAATCCGACGTCCCAAAGGTCGTCTGGCGAATGATCGAGGCTGTCCGCGGGGGAGTCGCTTCCACCACCGAACAGAGGAATTAGGACGAGGGTGACTTAGCCGTCGTGCCGCACCATCGTTCGTCTCCCTTTGCGGTTGCGTGAAGATCTCACGCATTGGCTACAGCCGTCGTGATCAGGGCAGCCACCTCCCGAACAGATGGTGCTACTTTCGTGTGCGTGGGCGGTTCCGCGCAGGCGGAAGTCGTCCATCCCTCCCTGCCGATAAGAGAACCAGACAACCGAGCACTTGCCCCTTGCGGACGAACAGCGAATCCCTCCTCTGCACCACAGGGTAGCACCAGTGGCGTTCAGATGCGTTGAATTCGCCTCCCTGGAGGATTTGGCGGAGCATGTGCGACGCACCCTCTGCGACCGGCAGGACTTACAACCTGGCGAATACCCTCTACGGGTTATCCCCCTGCGGACGGGCGGAACCGAGGTAGGGCTGTTGTTCGTACAACACGGCCCAAGAATGACCCAGCTTGTCGCGGTCTGGGACCACCGGTGCGGCGCCGTGCACTACTACGACTGCGACGGTACCCGCTTCCTGACGGAGCAGGCGCGCGTCGTCTCACCCCAGCCGATCGATTTCTCGATTGCAGCTTGAGGTGGCCCGCGCGTTGCTGGGGGTCGGCTGCATGTCCCGGCAAGGCCCACACCCTTCCGCCTCCGTTTTCGCTACCATAATGCCTGTCACCGGCACAGATTCATCCGATGTGGTTGAGGGTATGGCTCAGTGAGCTGTTGCCGGAACGTTCTGGGGGTACTTTCGGGAGTCCTTCAGCCATGATCGTTGGCGTACCAAAGGAGATCAAGCAAGACGAGTATCGGGTTGCGCTGCTGCCCGTGGGTGCAGAGGAACTCCGGCGTCGTGGTCACGAGGTGCTCATTCAGAGTGGGGCCGGCCTGGGTTCGGGAATCCCTGATTCCCGCTACTCGATGTTTGGTGCCGAAATCTGTGAGACGGCCGAAGAGATCTACGCTCGCGCCGATCTGGTGGTCAAAGTCAAGGAACCCCAGCCGTCTGAATGGCCCCTCCTGCGGAAAGGCCAGACCGTGTTCTGCTACTTCCACTTTGCAGCCGACGAGCAGCTCACTCGGGCCATCATGCGCTCTGGCATCACGGCGGTGGCGTACGAGACGGTTCGCGACGATCGAGGGGGCCACCCGCTGCTTACCCCGATGAGCGAGGTGGCCGGCCGGATGAGCATTCAGGAAGGGGCCAAGTACCTGGAACGGCCCCAGCTTGGGCGAGGTATCCTGCTGGCCGGGGTGCCCGGCGTGATGCCCGCGAACGTGCTCATTCTTGGCGCCGGCGTTGTGGGGGGCAACGCAGCGAAAATCGCGGCCGGCCTGGGGGCGAACGTCTATTTGCTCGACATCAATATCGACCGGCTCCGCTACCTGGACGAAGTCATGCCGGGCAACGTGACCACGTTGTTCAGTGATCGGCACACGATTCTGGAGCTGCTTGAGCTGTGCGACCTCGTCATCGGAGCGGTCCTGGTGGAGGGCGCCCGCGCTCCGGTGCTGATCCGCAAGGAGGACCTCCGCAGGATGAAAACCGGCGCGGTGATCGTCGACGTGGCAATCGACCAGGGAGGCTGTTGCGAAACCAGCCGCCCCACCACCCATTCGGCCCCCACATTCGTGATCGACGACGTCGTCCACTACTGTGTCACGAACATGCCGGGAGCCGTGGGCCGAACCAGTTCCTACGCGCTCTGTAACGCCACGCTTCCCTATGTGCTGAAGCTGGCTGATCTTGGCGCTCTGGAAGCAGCTCGCCAGGACCCCGGCATTGCGGCCGGAATCAACATCCACGCCGGGCAGATAACAAACCAGGCCGTAGCGGACACGTTTGGTCTACCCCACTACCCGCTTTTCCAGGAAGCCGGTGCGGCGTAATCGGTTGCCTCGGGCCGCGTCCCTCCCGTGCTTTTGTCGGTGGTTCTGGACGCAGCGCAGACTTGCGATTGCACCGTGTGAGCGTCCTTGTTGCCTCTAACCTGCCAGACCGTCCGTGGTTAGAACAGGAATCGTGTGGCAGGTTGCCCCCGTTGGGCGGTCCCGACGGCGCCCGCCCCTGCCCTGGTTCGCTATCTCGAATCGTCGCAACTCAGGTTATCCCGTACTATGTACCGAACCTGTACACCGCATGCGTAGGAGCAAACCGATGGCAGGTGACGTGAGGATCTTGCTGGGCAGTGACAGCGACTGGGACACGATCGAGCCTGCGTGTCGGCAACTGGAAAAGTTCGAGGTGGAATACGAAGTCCGCGTCATCAGTGCCCATCGCACTCCGGACCGGCTCGTGGAGTACGTGCGCACGGCAGAACGGGAGGGCGCGAAGGTATTCATCGCTGCAGCG
The DNA here is from genome assembly GCA_026981825.1 of Planctomycetota bacterium. Lineage (GTDB taxonomy): Bacteria > Planctomycetota > Planctomycetia > JALXBF01 > JALXBF01 > JALSID01. Next base: position 15,955 of record JALSID010000103.1, on the reverse strand, counting down.
GGCGGAGCAGCCCACCTGCCGGGTGTCATCGCAGCTCTCACCAATCTCCCCGTGATTGGCGTCCCGGTAGAAACCCGCCTCGCAGGGGGCCTCGACTCCCTTCTGTCCATCTGCCAGATGCCAGGTGGGGTGCCCGTGGCCACGATGGCAGTCGGTCGCGCCGGAGCCACCAACGCAGCCATTTTTGCGGTACGATGCTTGGCGCTTTCTAATCCGCAGCTCGCCGAGCGACTGGCGCAGCACCGAGACGCCATGCAGGACCAGGTCGCATCGAAGGACGAAAGGGTCCAGGCTCTTGTGCGACAGCTCGGCGGGTAGAAACCGACGTGCGGCTCAGGTGGACGAAGGATCTGCTGCGGCGGAGTTGGTTCGCAGTACCATCGACTGCCGGGCGAGGTGAATTGATGTGGGTGGTGAACGAGCAACACGTACAACGATTGATTTAGACCGTCCCCCTGTGCGGAGCATCGAATGGGTTGGGGAGGTCGACGGGTGTGCCCGAATCATCGATCAGACCCTGCTGCCCACCGAACAGCGCATGCTGGACATTGAAACTCCCGAGCAAATGTGGGAAGCAATCCGATCGCTCCGCATCCGAGGGGCACCGGCGATCGGTATCGCTGCCGCGATGGGGGTTGTTCTCGGACTCCGCGGCCGCACGTTCGCCGACGCCGCCGAAATCGTGGCGAGGGTGGACCAAGTCGCTGACTACCTGGCGACCAGTCGACCGACCGCGGTGAACCTGTTCTGGGCACTGGAGCGGATGAAACGTGTCGCGCGAACCCAGGCAGAAGTTGGGCCGGAGGATCTGGTTCGTCGCCTGCTCGCCGAAGCAGAAGCGATTCGTGCCGAGGACGCCGCCTTATGTCGGCGGATTGCAGAAAACGGGGCGGACTTGCTCCCCAACCAGGGGGGCGTCCTGACCCACTGCAACACCGGCGGGTTGGCCACGGCCGAGCTCGGAACAGCTCTCGGCGTCATCGTCGCCGCGGTTGCACGTGGGAAAGATCTCCACGTCTACGTCGATGAGACGCGTCCTTTGCTGCAGGGGGCACGCTTGACCACGTGGGAACTCGCTCAGTGGGGAATCGCGCATACGCTCATCTGTGACGGTGCGGCTGCGCACTTGATGCGGGAAGGAAAGGTGCACGCGGTCGTCGTGGGAGCGGACCGGATCGCCGCAAACGGCGACGTGGCCAACAAGATCGGCACCTACGGGCTGGCCGTCCTGGCAAGATTCCATGGCGTCCCCTTTTACGTCGCTGCCCCCCACTCGACGTTCGATCTCGACCTCACCAGCGGCAGCCAGATCCCGATTGAGTATCGTTCCGATGACGAAGTGCGAACGGTCCGGGGAGTTCCCATCGCACCGCAACAGACGGCGGCCCTGAATCCCGCCTTCGATGTGACTCCGGCCGAACTCATCGCGGCAATCATTACGGATCGTGGCGTGATCGCTCCGGTAGCCGAGCAGAACGTGCGCCGCGTTATTGCCCCGTGACAGTATCGGCCCCATGGGCGGCGTCTCCGCCGCACTCGACCACGCTCGTGTCCCGCTCGCGAACAACCGGTGCCGAACCGGCTGCCGACGTACCGTCGACGGCTCATAACACCGGAGCCGCCAACCGGCACGTATCGGCGCGCAGCCGCTGCCAGAGGCTGCGACGGTTCCACATCGCCAGATCGATCGCACGGGTGTGCCTCCGGTCGGCCCGGAGAATCCGTGCAGCCGTAGCGACCATTTCGCGGTCGTACGCCACAACGCCCAGCTCGAAATTCAGCAGCAAGCTGCGATAGTCCAGGTTGGGTGTGCCGATGAGCAGGAAGTCGTCGTCCACGACGAACATTTTCGAGTGCAGCATGCCGGGAAGGTATTCACGGATCTTGACCCCCGCTGCGAGCAACTCGCCGTAGTAGGACTGTGCCGCCCACAGTGCGATGGGAATGCGATGAGCGATCTTCGAGGGAACCAGCAGTTCGACATCCACACCGCGATGGGCTGCCGAGACCATGGCAACAATCAACGCCTCAGGGGGGGCGAAGTAACACGTCTGGAGCAAGACGCGCTTTCGAGCCGCACTGATCACCGTCACGAGCAACTCAGTAAGCACCTGTTCTGCTAGATCGGGGCCGGAGGGAACGACATCGAGCACCACATCGCCCGCGATACGTGGTTCGGGAAATAAGAACTCGTCGGTCAAACGCTCGCCGGTTGCGAATGCCCAGTCCGCCACAAACACGTGCTGCACCTGCCGAACAGCCGGCCCGGTAATCCGCACAAACGTGTCCCGCCAGTAGCCAAGGCGAGGGTCTCGACTGAGGTACTCGTCACCGATATTCGCCCCGCCCGTATAAGCAATTTCTCCGTCGATGATGGTGATCTTGCGGTGAGTCCGAAAGTTTACCCCCCACCGTTTTTTCCACGGTGCTACGGGCTGGAAGAAAACGACTTGAATGCCTGCTTCGAGCATGTCGGCCAGGAAGGCACCGGTCAAGTCGATGGCACCGACCGAATCACAGATCAACCTCACACTCACCCCTTCGCCGGCCTTCCTGATAAGCACATCGCGCAGCCTCGCCCCGGCACGGTCGGGATGGAAGATGTAGTACTCCAGGTGCACGTGGGACCGAGCGGTTTCGATGTCGCGAATCATGCTGTGGAATCCTTGAGCGACATCTGGGTAGATGACCAATCGGTTCCCCTGAGTAGCCGGAAACTCGTTGAGTTCCCTCAGCAGCCGGAAAACGTGTTCCGCAGGCAGGCTCACGGGTTGAGGAAGCTCCTGCACTTCCGGGTGGGCAACGAAGCCCAGACGCTCCCGCACCTCCATCGCAACCTCGCGCCGCCTCGCCCGCCGCTTCTGAAAACGGTTCAAGCCGACCAGGAGGAACAGGACCAGCCCAAGTACCGGAAGGAACAGCAACAGGAGCACCCAGGCGATCGCCGAGGTGGGGTTCCGCCGGGTGAGAATCACGTACGGCACAAGCCCGATGGCCGCAACTTCGGCAAGCGTTAGAAATACGACCCAGACTTGTGTCGCGTACGCGTGGAACCAGTCCATCGCTGCCTTCGATCAGTCACGACCGGCCACAGATCCACACATGGCTGTCACAAATGCTAGGGATGACATCGTGTGCCCTGTTCGCTCCGATCAGATCAACCGCTTCCATCTGGCAACGCTGAGCGGTCCGATCGGAAGGAACCGTCGATTGCCATCGGCGAGCCCGCCGTCTTGTGAACTACCCCAGGACAGTCTCCTGGTAAAGCGGTTTCGTGCTGGTGCCGGCAGGTACGGCAACAGCTTCTGAAGCATCCCGTTTTCAACCAGGGGACGGAGATGGTCGCGTCTGGTCACCCCGGCGGCGATTGGCTCGCCCGACTCGGGGCCGCTCGATCCGCCACTAGAATTCCCGTTTCCCGCAGCGACCGAAAAGGAGCCTAGCACGATGGCTGGATTCGATCCACGGCATCGCAGTCGGATACTTCTCGACGGCCCTACTCGGGCGCCCGCTCGGTCCATGCTGAAAGCAATCGGTTTCACGGACGAAGATTTGGCCCGTCCCATCGTGGCGGTAGCCAACACCTGGATCGAAACCATGCCGTGCAACTACCACCTGCGCCGCCTGGCAGAGCGGGTGAAAGCGGGGATCCGAGCTGCTGGCGGCACGCCGATGGAGTTCAACACGATCGCGATCAGCGACGGCGTCACGATGGGCACCGAGGGGATGAAAGCGTCGCTCATCAGTCGCGAAATCGTGGCCGACAGTATTGAACTGGTGCTGCGTGGACATTTCTTTGACGCGGTAGTGGCCATTTGTGGCTGCGACAAAACCATCCCCGGTTGCGCCATGGCCCTCGCTCGGGTGGATCTCCCTTCCGTTCTGCTCTACGGCGGCTCGATCGACCCAGGTTGCTACCGAGGCAGAAGCGTGAGTGTGCAGGACGTTTTCGAGGCGGTTGGAGCGCGCGCAGCGGGCCGGATATCCGACGACGACCTCTACGAGATCGAGAACACGGCGTGCCCGGGACCTGGAGCGTGCGGGGGGCAGTTCACAGCCAACACGATGGCAACGTCGCTCGAGGTGCTCGGGTTGATCCCGATGGGCTTCGGCAGCGTGCCCGCGACCGACCCGTACAAGGAAGAGGTTGCGTTCCGCGCCGGTCAACTGGTGATGGAGGCTCTGCGACAGGGCATTACCGCGAGGCGTGTGATCACACGGCAGGCGATTGAGAACGCGATCGCGGCAGTGGCTGCCACCGGCGGCTCCACGAACGCCGTTCTCCATTACCTGGCCATCGCTCACGAGGCGGGCATCCCGTTGGAGATCGAGGAGTTCGATCGGATCAGTTCTCGGACGCCGCTGATTGCGGACATGAAACCCGCCGGACGGTTCATGGCCGTGGACATGTACCGGGCGGGGGGCATTGCTCTGGTCGCACGCCGCTTACTCGAAGGCGGTTTGCTCCATGGCGACTGCCTCACCGTCACCGGGCGGACGCTTGCCCAGGAGGTAGCCGAAGCGCGGGAAACCCCGGGCCAGGAGGTGATCCGTCCTCTGGATCATCCCCTCAAGCCAACCGGAGGCCTGGTGATCCTGAAGGGAAATCTGGCGCCCGAAGGCGCCGTGCTCAAGGTGGCTGGCGAAAGGAGGACGCAGCACAGGGGGCCGGCTCGAGTGTTTGAACAGGAGGAGCACGCCATGGACGCGATCCAGCGGGGCGATATCCGGCCGGGGGATGTGCTGGTCATTCGAAACGAGGGTCCGGCCGGTGGTCCAGGCATGCGCGAGATGCTGGGGGTCACAGGAGCAATCGTGGGGGCGGGTTTGGCGGACCAGGTTGCACTGATCACCGACGGCCGGTTCTCGGGAGCCACGCACGGCATGATGATCGGGCACGTGGCCCCCGAAGCGGTCCGGCGCGGCCCCATCGCCATCGTCCAAGACGGCGACCCGATTCTGATCGATGTTGAAAACCGCACGCTTACCCTCGAAGTGCCGCAGGACGAAATCGAACGCCGACTGGCGGCCTATACCCCCCCACCGCCGAGGTACACCACCGGCGTCATGGCCAAGTACGCCCGCCTGGTGGCGTCCGCGTCCCGAGGTGCGGTTACAACCGCGTTTGCGGAGCAGACAGATCCTTCCCGCTCATCGGGAGTAACGACCTAAACACGCTTCCGTCAACCTGACGCGCCGAATGGGTGGTATCGGCCAGTCGGGTAAACCCCGGACGAGAACGGGGCTCCTGGACGGCCGAATTCAAACGGGGGGAAACGGGGTTGATCGACCGAACCCGCATGGCGCGCGAAAACCGATGTGGTCCGTCGCGACGGCAGAGAGAGTCGCCGGCCAGCGTGCTACGGCTGTAGCAGGCCACGGCGCCAGGGTGCAACGTATCCTTTAGCAAGGCATAAAGCCCTGACAACCGCCCGCGGTACAAAGGGCGGGTAACCCGGAACGCGTTTCTCAACGTCTAGCGTCTCGACCGGAGGCAGGGCGTGCAGCAGGCAATGGTCAACGCTCTCCAGTCCGTCTGGGCCGACCTCGTCCAACAGATCGGTCCCGCCGTTGAGTCGTTCCTGATCCTGCTCATCGCAGGTGCCCTCGGCGGCATACTCGGTCTGGAACGCCAGGTGCACGGCCGGTGGGTGGGCTTCCGCACCCACATGACCGTGGCGATGGGGGCCGCCATGTTCATGCTGGTGGGGACGAAGCTGGCCGAAAAATTCATGCCCGACTCGACCCGAGTAGTCCAGGGGATCGCAACGGGCATCGGCTTCATCGGCGCCGGCACCATTCTAAAACTCACCGACAAACTTGAGGTGAAAGGGCTGACCACGGCCAGCTCTGTATGGCTGGCGGCAGCGGTGGGAACCGCCTGCGGCATGCGACTCTTCGGTGTGGCCTTCTCCGGCACCGTCCTCTCGGTGGTCGTCCTGGCTATCCTGCGCCCCATCGAAAAATGGATGGCACGGTTTTCGGAACGCGCGCGCTAGTTGTGGACGTTCACCCACGGTTCCGCTCGCAAGAGATAGAACTTGGTTGGGCGGGAACCAGCCGGCGCCTATCGAAGAACACACCCAGTACGGAAAAGCACAGGGCCCACCGTCAGTACCAAAGGCACGACGGGAACCATGGAATCGCAAGCCGTTGATCGAAGTGCTCAGAAACCTGTGCGCACCGGCCCGGCGACCCGGGCCGTGCTGTTCGATCTGGGAAACGTTCTTGTTTCCTTCAGCCATGATTTGATGGTCAGGCAGGTTGCAGCATGCCTGGGCGTCTCGGAAACCGAGGTCCGCGCCCTGTTCATGGAAGGAGGACTTCTCGCCGCCTACGAACGCGGGCGGACCACCACGGAAGAGATGTACGAACAGATCATCCAGATCGCTCGTCGGCGGCCGTCCTTAGAGGAGCTTATCGAGGCAGCTTCGAACATTTTCTGGCCCAACCCCGAGATGGAGACAATCGTCACGGAGCTGCTGCAGCGCGGCGTGCCCCTGGCAGTCGTGTCCAACACGTGCCCGATCCACATCGACTGGATCACCGCGCGCTACCCGTTCTTCCGGGACATCCCCCACAAGGTTCTTTCGTATGAGGTGGGAGCAGCCAAGCCGGACCGGCGCATGTACGAGCGAGCCCTGAGTCTGGTCGGAACACGACCGGAGGAGACCCTGTTCTTCGACGATACCCCCGCGAATGTCATCGGTGCCGCGCGGCTCGGCATCCGCGCTCATCGCTTCGAGTCGCCAGCCCAGGCCAGACGGATCCTCCGGCAGCTCGGCCTCCTCGATTAAGGCCTCGCCGCTGCCGCCCGCCCGATCCGGACGCTGCAGGAACACTAAGCCGCCTACGGGAGGGCGCGAGAGCGGTTGCGACAGGGAGCTGCGCACAGGGCCTCTGCTCAGCCCACACGGTCAGGGCGAGAGCCGTTTGATCCGGATGTTGCGGAAGCGGATCTCCATCGGGGCACCCCCGTGGATCTGGAGCCCGATGATCCCTGAGCGGGGGATCGATCTGTCCTTTTCGACGTAGTCCACCGTCTTGACCCCAGCCAGCCACAGCGTGATGCGGTTGCCCTGAGCCCGAATGACGTAGGTGTTCCACCCCGCTTTCTTCAGGGCACGATCAAGCAACCTCCGCGCCTCCGGAGAGGGCGCGACCAGAACCCGATTCCGACGGGATTCATCGTAGAGAGCCCCCCAGTAGCCCTCACCGATGTCGGCCTGGTAGCCGCTTACCTCGGTCGAGTTCGGTACGCGCCGTGAACGGAATTGGATGCCGCTATTCCCCCGCCCGTTGACGAGCTGGAATTCGAGGCGAAGCTCGAAATCACCGAATTTTTTCCTGGTACACAGGAACTCGTTATGCCGGATCCCGTTGTGGCTCCCTACGATCATGCCATCTCGGACTTTCCAGTAATCCAGATCGCCCTCCCAGCCGTTGAGCGTTCTGCCGTCGAACAGGGGGACGAACCCGTCCTCATCGGCGGCTCGACTCGGTGCAGCCGCCGGGGCCAGCACCGCTACCAGAGCAACGACAACCACGCTAACGCCAAGCAGACACGCGGACCATCTCATTCGGTGCAGCTCCAATCGATGCGAACTCGTTACGGGCATCTCCGCTGCCGTCAGTACCGTGCGCACCTGACGGTCCGCCGGTCAGCGCCGACAGCCCGTCCGCCGCCGGCGGCCTCGCAAGCCATGTGCTCCGGCCTGACTTCCCACGGTCCTGCGGCCATGTCAGGGCCGTACTCCAAGGAGCAGCTCGACCACAAGCTGGTCGAGCTTTTCATACTTCAGCCCTTTGTATGCCAGATCTTTGACCTGGTCGTAGGTGAACTCGTTCTTGAGGAACGCAGCGTTGTCCTCGCTGTAACGCGACATACAGGCTTCCAGCCGTTCGTCCGAGACCTGGATTTCCTTGAGTAGCCCCTGGATCTCGGGGTCCTCGTTGAACTGCCGCACCTTTTCCTTGAGGATCTTGTAGGTGCGCATGCACCCAAGACAGAAGTCGCGCACGCCATCGATGTCTTCGGTCCGGTATGCGTGGGCGTCGAAGTGCCTCATGCCCGGCCACTGGTAATCCTCGAGCAACTTGACGAGGAAGAAGGCCCCCTTCAAGTCTTCGGAACCGAACCGAAGATCCTGGTCAAATCGGCAGAACTTCTGGCCATTCAGGTCGATGTGGAACAGCTTGCCGGCCTCCAGGGCCTGAGCGACAGCGTGGGCGAAATTCAAGCCCGCCATGTGCTCGTGCGCCACCTCGGGATTCAACCCCACCATGTCTGGCCGGTCCAGCGTGTAGATGAACGCAAGCATGGCCCCCGTGGTGGGCAGAAAGATATCCCCGCGTGGTTCGTTCGGCTTGGCCTCCAGAGCAAACTTAATGTTGTAGCCGTTGTCCGCGCAGTATTCGCACAGGAAGTTAATGCACTCCCGGTACCGTTTGATCGCAGTCACGGGGTCTTTGCTGGCATCGACCTCTGTCCCCTCTCGGCCTCCCCAGAACACATAGACCTCCGCCCCCAGCTCCACACCCAGGTCAATCGCCCGCATGGTCTTGTGCAGCGCGAAGGCCCGGACACGCGGATCGTTCGAGGTAAACGCGCCGTCTTTGAAGATTGGATGCGTAAACAGGTTGGTTGTCGCCATGGGGACTTTCATACCCGTGGCGTCCAGGGCCTTCTTGAACTCGCGGACGATTTCGTCGCGTTGCGCCGGAGTGGCGTCGAACGGAACGAGATCGTTATCGTGCAGGTTGACGCCGTATGCCCCAAGCTCGCTAAGCACCTCGAGCCAGCGCTTGATCGAGTCCAGATTCGGCGCCGGCCGTACCGGTTCACCGAACGGATCACGTCCGGGATTCCCAAACGTCCACAGCCCAAACGTGAAGCGATCTTCTTTCACGGGGTCAAACCGGTCACCCATTTGGCTCTCCCCTGTTCCGCCTGGCTAGCAATTCCGCCCTTCCGCACCAAGCTGTTCCACCCCAACATCCTTCGTCACGGGGCTCCGGCGCAGACGTTTCCCCCACTGCGTGCCGGCCACATCTGCGCCACTGTTGGCGGTCCACCCGACCCGGCTCAAGCCGTTGCCGCTGCCGGGACCAGGGCATCCATGATACACCGGCAGAACGCGGGCAGGTCGTCCGGTTTGCGGCTGGTGATGATATTGCCGTCGCGGACGACTTCCTCGTCCACCCACTCCGCTCCCGCGTTCATCACGTCGTGTCGGATTGCGAAGAAGCTGGTCGCTTTCTTGCCGCGCAGTGCGGGCGTGGAACAGAGCATCCACACGCCGTGACAGATCGCCCCAATTACCTTCCCCTGCTCGGCAGCGTCCCGCACGAAATCAATCATCGCATCGTGCCGCCGCATGAAATCGGGCGCGAAACCACCTGGGATGACGATCGCATCAAAGTCGGCAGCATTTACCTCCGTCACCGCTGCGTCGGACCGAGCGGGGTAGCCCGTTTTGCTCGGATACACCTTGTTCGCCTCCGGGGCCACGAACACCACTTCGGCCCCCTCCTCGCGGAAGCGAAGCGCCGGGTACCACACCTCCAGCTCCTGGTACTGCTGTTCCACAAGTACTGCGATCCGCTTACCCACAAGTCGTCCCATGATCCATCCTCCGGTTGGCATTCTCACAGGACCCGTTTGCCGCAGCTCGGTCACCAGACCGGTCCGTTCCATCGCGGCGATCGGTTCGGCCCGACCTAAGCCACCGCCTTTGGCTCCTGCTCCCCAGCTTCCTGTCCGCTCTCGGTGGGAATCATCCCGGCTGCCCGGAACCATTCGACCGTCTGTCGCATCCCTTCTTCGAACGTGAAGCGGGGGCGATAACCGAGCTCTCGCTTGGCCTTTTCACAACTGAAGTCCAGGTTGAGGCCCAGGAACTTGACCCGCGCCTTGTTCACCAGGGGCGGATTTGTGGCTCCCTTTCGGCGCGCCCGCCATTCCAGTATGTTGGCGAGCACCTTCGCCAGCCACAGAGGAATCTTTTTGGTCGGTTCCGGCAGGCCGGCCATCCGTGCCAATGTCCCCACGAACCGCTTCTTGGAAGTGGGTTCGTCATCCGTCAGGTTGTAGACTTGCCCGACCGCGTTGTCCTTGTCGAGGGCCAGAAGGACGGCCTCGACGAGATTGCCCACGTAGATGCTGTTCATCGCTTGCTCGCCAGAGCCGAAGTAACGGAAGCGGCCGCTGCGGATCGCCTCCAGCAGGCGAGGGATCACCGTGCGATCCCTTGGACCGTACACGAACCCCGGTCGCAGGACGACCGCAGGAAGCCCCCGCTCGCGGTGATACTCAAGCACCAGCTTTTCCGCTTCCACCTTGGTCTGCGTGTAACCGTCGATGTGCTCCGTAGGGGGTTCAACGGACTCGTCCGTACCATAGTGGTCCCGTGCTTCGTAGACGCCCAGGGAGCTGATGTGCACGAAGCGTTTGAGCCCCCGCTGAACTGCCTGTTCCAGCAGCTCGCGCAACGCTTCCACGTTCACCTTGCGGTACTGCTCGACCGGTCCCCAGTCGCCCACCATGGCCGCGCAGTGCACAACGGCATCAGCCCCCTCCATCGCCTTGCCGACGCTCTCTGGGTCGGTCAAGTCACCGACGATCTTTTCCACCCCCAGCGTGTCGATGAACTCGGTGTTGCTGGTCGGGCGTACGATCGTCCGGACCCGCCATCCATCCTTGATCAGCCGCTCCGCCACGTGGCTACCGATAAACCCGGTCGCTCCCGTAACAAGGCAAAGTCCCTTGGCCATGAAACTCCTCGTCTCGAACCGAACTTGTTGTTCCCCGATTGTACTGAAGTAGTGGCGGCTGGGTACTGGCCAACACGGCTGACCGTTCCTGGTACCTGTCAAGGGGATGTGTTCCTGGCCGGGGTCGGAGCGCAACCGCGTCGGCGCCCTCCGCACCGGCTGTTCAGTCTGCGGGCCGCGTACGCAGGCTGCGCAGTCGATTCAAAGCGGCGGCCAATTCATGGGCGCGGAACTCGGAGAGCACAGCCCGACCGGCGCGATCGAGCCAATCGAGTCCCTGTTCGCGGATCAGCGACTCGATCTGAACGGCGCATTCCCCAGGAGACATGCGAGCCAACGGTAGCAGCTCCCGCGCCCGGGCCAGTGCCAGGCCTATCGCCTGCACCTGACCCGACTCAACGATTTGCTCCACCGCGGCCAGATCCAGCAGCTCGCTTCCAAACTCCAGCGCTCCCCTCCCCCTCGCTCGTACCGCACATGCTTTCCGGCCACGCGAAGGATCGATCGTCTCAGGGACGAGTAACCGACGGCGGATAGATCGCCAAGGTCGCCGGACGGGAACTCGCCCTGTGGGAAGTTCGCGTGCGACTCTCCTCGCCTCTTCGGTCACATCGATCGGCCTATACTCCCGCATGCAGATTACCCGATCCGCTACGTCCAGATAGTCGCCGTTGCCACCGACCACCAGGATCGATGACACACCGAGTTGTCTGAACAGATACCCGACACGATCGACGTAGGGGGTAATCGGCTCATATTCACCGGGGACCAGGCGCTGCATCCTCGCGTCCCGGACCATCAGGTTTGTGGCCGACGTGTCCTCGTCGATCAGCAGACACTTTGCCCCCACCTCCAGTGCTTCGATGATCGCGGCGGCTTGCGAGGTGCTTCCACTGGCGGACTGCGTGACGAAATGCGTTGTGTCGGCTCCGGTTGGAAGCTCGGCGATGAAGTTGCAGACGTCCGTGCCCGCTACGTACCGTCCGTCCTCGGCGCGAATCTTTACCGCCGTTGCGTCCGCAACCACGAACTCCCGCCCGTCGCCGGGAACGTGGTTGTACACGCCGCGCTCCAGGGCTCGCAGCAAGGTGCTTTTCCCGTGGTAGGCGCCCCCCACGATCAAGGTCACACCGGCCGGGATCGCCATCCCGCTGATCTTGCCCCGGTTCGGTAGCTCGAATTCCTTGCGTAACGAAGGGGGAGACGAAAAAGGCACCGCCTCGTCGGCCCCCATTGGGCGATCGTCGACGCCACTGCGGCGCGGTAGAATGGCGCCGTCGGCGACGAAAGCCACCAGTCCCGCCGCAGTGACCTGCTCGCGCAGCCAGGTAGCGTCCTCCACGGTTTCGACATGTGTGCGGAGGGCTCCCAGGTCGATCTCCCCGCGCACAGTCGCTTCTAACACCAGGCGAGGCAGAACATGGCAGAGCAGCTCCGCGGCCTCGCGACCACGAACCCTCCGCCCCGTAGCAGGCAATCCCACCCCCAGGCGGACCAGGACATCCCCCGTGTCGAATACCGTCACCGTTGACCGCTGCAGCACCTCCTGAGCAGGACGAGGAACGTCGATCTCGCCACTCCGACCCGTCCCCAGCGGCTTAGCCCACTGTCGGGCAAGTCGGGCCAGGTTGCGATGGATGAAGTCCGCACAGGCGACTCGTCGCACCGAATTCGCAAACGCCCACGCCGGCAGATCGGCCCGATCGCGCTCGACCCGAACCGCAACCGTTGAAGGGGGAGCAAAGGGGTCCGCCTGTACGTGGATAACCCGAAGCTCCAGCCCCCTGTCCCGGAAGACGCGGCCCTGAAGTCGCTTGTAGCCTCCATAGCCGGCGCCGTGGAGCCGCTTCAGGAGCTCGTCCAATTGGGCAAAGAACCGGTCCATCGCAGGTGTTCCTCTTCGCTCGATCGCAAATGTCTTCGTACCAAGCGCGCCGCCGTAAGGCCTGGCCTTGCCGAGCTTAAGCTGGGCGGAAGATCCCATGTCATGCTTCGTCCGGTCGGAGGTCCCGCCGGCGCTGAACCCACACGAAACAGGGCAGCGGGGAAAGTGAGTCGCAGAGGGCGTTGGGGTTCAGCTCGCGGAACTCACGTCCGGCACCTTGACGCCCAATTCCTCCGCCAGACGGGTTAAGGCAGCCCAGTTACCCTCGTCCAGGGGAATCCCCTTCGCCTTTCGCTCCCAAAGCGTACGACGTTCGGGGTCCCCCGGCAGCAGCACCGGCCCCCTTCCCTCCGCCGTAGGACAACTGCGGACGTACTCGATGAGTTCGCGAGCCTGCTGCAAAAAGTGGTCGCGACCCGCGAACTGTTCCGGCTCGATGACAAGAGCGAACAGGTCGTTTCCAAGCGGCGGCTCGGGATTGGGCCGTGCGACCTGACCACCCGACAAGCCCGCAGCCAGAATGTCGATCACCAACCCAAGGCCGAATCCTCTGTACGCCTTCTCCCCGCCGAACGGCAGAATCGCACCCGGCGGCTCCCTATAGAGGACGTTCGGATCGGTGGTGGGCATTCCTTCCGAGTCGACCAGCCAACCAGGGGGACAGGGTTGTCCCGCAATCCGGCGCACCCTCACCTTGCCCTCTGCGACAACCGCCGTGCAGAAATCCAGGATGATTGGATCACTGCCGGTGGGAACGCCGAAGCAGATTGGGTTCGTCCCCAGTCGCGGCGCTTTCCCGCCAGGCGGCGCCACCCGCTGGGCTGCACCATGCGTGTTCACCAGGAACAGCGATACGAACCCCTCCGCGGCCGCCTCCTCGGCGTATTCCCCCACTCTCCCGATGTGCCCCATCCGCTGCGCCGCGGCACAGGCGACGCCATTGCGAGCCGCGAGGGACATGAGTTTCTCCAGCAGCCGATGCATCTGAACCTGGCCCAGGCCCCACCCCGCATCGACGACCAGATGACACGGCCCCCGCGCGACGACCTCCAGTTGGGCGTCCAGATTTATCCGTTCTTCGCGAATCGCCTCAACATAGTACGGGATCCGCATGACGCCGTGGGAATCGTGCCCACGCAGGTTCGACTCCACAAGGGAACGGGCTACCGTTACCGCCTGATCGTGGGGAACTCCCGCGGCTTCCAGAAGACGCCGAGCGAAATCTTCCAACCGGTGTGCTTCAACAACGATCATCCTGCCCCCAGCCTCGTCTTGCTTGGCCGAATCCTCGCTTTTCGCTGGCACAATTCTAGAGCGAACCCCGCCCAGGACGTGGATGGACCAACAAGCCAGCCAGCACCTCAAAAGCCCCAGGACACCCAAAAGTCCTGCTGCTCGGCCCCTCTCCGGGAACGTGGGCCTTAAGCGCACGGCGCCTCTGCCTGCTTTGTTGCGCCACGCACCGCCGGCACCTGGAGCCCCCGCCGACGGCTCAGTATACTTGCACGCAGCGGAACGGCGACTCGACAGGCGAACTGGTCAGGAAACGAGCGATCGAATCTACCGTTTCAAGGAAGAGCCGCAGCAGAGATCTCCGGGACAGGCGGGAGCCTGAGAGAAGACAGCTACTGCGGGGACGGAGAGATAATTCCCTGGGCATATCCGAAGCGAGCTTTCATGAGCGAGGCGAATCATGCCACGAAGCCAACGCGTCACCGTCCATGCCCTTCGAAGGATGAAGGACGAAGGCAAGAAGATCGCCATGCTCACCGCCTACGACTACTACACCGCCCGCATCCTGGACGAATGTGGCGTCGATATCCTGCTGGTCGGCGACACCGTCGGAATGGCTTTCGCCGGTCATGACACCACTCTGGGAGTGCGGCTGGACCACATCGTTTACCACTCGGAAATCGTGGCACGGGCTGCGCAGCGTGCCATGGTGGTAGCCGACATGCCGTTCCTCACCTACCAGTTGACCATCGAAACAGCGGTACAGAACGCCGGTCGTCTCGTGCAAGACGGAAAGGCACACGCGGTCAAGCTGGAAGGGGGGCGGGCGATGGTACCCGTGATCAAGCGGATCCTTCGCGCCGGTATCCCGGTCATGGGGCATATCGGGCTGACCCCCCAATCGGTGCACCGATTTGGAGGGTTCCGGGTGCAGGGGAAGGACGAGGAATCTGCACAACGCCTGAAGGATGCTGCTCGGGCGCTCGAAGACGCGGGCTGCTTCGCGATCGTCCTGGAGGCGATCCCCCGTCAGCTCGCTGCGGAAATCACCGCCGGGCTGCGTATCCCGACCATCGGCATCGGTGCCGGGCCAGATTGTGACGGGCAGGTACTGGTGACCCCGGACATGCTCGGCCTAACCGGCTTCGCAGCCAAGTACCTCAAACACTACGCCAACCTGCGGCAGGTGATCACGGACGCGGTCACGCAGTACGTGAAAGAGGTCAAAAGCGGAGAGTTCCCGGGGCCGGAGCACTGCTACGAATAGGCCATCGCTCGGCCCCGTGGGATTTCTGTCCAGCTCTATGTCCCCCTTTTCGACGTTGGGCCCGGTCGATAGGACACGGAGGGGTCGGCGGATCAGCCCCGAAGCCCCCTGGACACCGCTACCGGATACTCTGGCAAACCGGGCGGCGGCAGATCAGGGCCGCGTGCCCCCCACTCGCATTCCCACACGGCGAACCGGGGGTAGCGGATTCGCACCGATCCACCTCGGTCGCCGGCTCACGCAGGGGAGGCGAGCTTTGGGGCTCAACCTGAGGCCACGCGGTTGCCGCAGGAAGGGGATCTGCGGTTAGACTTAACGTATCGTCTCCGGTGCAAACCACTGAAGGCCCGGACAAAGCGGCACCAGCACGGAAGGTAAGCCGTCCCAGTCCAGCACCGTGACTGTTGTCTGGAGAGGTGCGGACCACCCAAAAGGATGAGTTGAAATGTGCGCGCTCGATCATCGGCTATACCGCAGCAAATGGAGAACCACACTCGTCGGGGCGTTTGGGGTTCTTGCTTTTGCCGCCGGTTTCAGTCTCCTCCCCCTTCTGGACATCACCGTGCAATCTCGGGAAAAGCCGGTTCCGCTGTTTAAACCGGCCGCCCTGGCCGTCTCGCCAGATGGCCACAGCGTGTACGTCGCCGGCGCAGGCGACGGGTCAATCGCAGTGATCGACGTTTCCTCCAACGAAGTTCGGACGATAGTCGCCGTTGGAGGGTCACTTGCTGACATCGCATGCAGCGACCACGGCGACCTCGTGATCGCGTCCGATAAGGCTGCCTCGCGGCTCCACG
>JALSID010000102.1 GCA_026981825.1 Planctomycetota bacterium | reverse complement strand
TTCGGCCGCGGGCCGAAGCGGCCGAGGAGATCACGGTCGCGTTGCCGCCCGGTTGCCAGCGCGCGCCCGTTGTGGCCGCAAAACCCGCGTCGCGGCGCAAAGTCAAGCCCACCCCTGATCCGCTCGAGCGGCCCGATCCGCCCGAGAGCGGCCTTAACCGGCGGCGCGCCAAAAAGGCCCCTGCAGGCGCAGCAAGCGCCGGATTGCCGTCGCGCCGGCGACGGTCCATTGGCGCGCCTGCTGCTTCGGCCGCCGGCCCAAGCGGCCCGGATCCCGCCGTCCGGCGGGATCGGCGATCCGCCGCTGCGACGGCGGAGCATGGGCGGCGGGATGCGTGCGAGGCGCCGGCGGGTGGGGTCCCCTCGGATCGCTAAGCGCCCTGCCTGCTGCCTCGCGACGCCCGCCAAGGGGGGCTCCCATCCGAACCCGGATCGGCCCGCAGCGGAGGACGCCTCGCCGGGGGGGAAGGATTCTGCGCGTGCCGGCGGCTGAACCCCCCGTCGGGGCGGATATGCCGCACCGCCGTCGCGCCGGCGACGGCGCATTAGTGCCCCCGCCGGGCCACGTCGGGGGGGACTACCCACCGGCCCTTGCCCATACCCGGCCGCCTGCGCAGAAGGGCATTCCTGGCCAGCCGCGGCTGTTACCCGCGGCGAGCCGGCGGCTCGCCCTCGGGTTGAGCTGGCGCGGTTCCCGGCGCCCCCGTTGCCAGCGCAGCGTCCGGCCCCCGACCCCCGGCGGAAAGCTTCGCCCGACCCCGATCGGCCCGATCCGCCCGATCGGTCGGATCGGCCCGCAGCGGAGGCCGCCTCGCCGCGGGGGAAGGGTTCCCCGCGTGCCGGCGGCTGAGCCCCCGTCGGTAAGGATATCGCGCACCGCCGCCGCGCCGGCGACGGCGCATTAGTCGCCCCGTGGGGCACCGGCGAGGAGGGACCACCCACCGGCCAGCCGTCGCACCCACGCGCGAGCGTGGGGGACGCATTCCTCGATGCGCACGCCTATCCCGCGCGGCCAGCCTGGCAGCTCGCCATCCGGAGGAGCTTCCGCGGTTCCCGGCGCCCCGTTGTACAAACGGTGTTCAGCTTCGGACGGAAAGCGTCTCCAGACACAATTGGCGTGATCGCCCACGCCCCGTTGGTCGGCCTAATAAATCCGGGAGCCGGCCAGCGCGTAAACACGCCGCACACCGACCCCAAGGGGGCGACCCCCGTCGGCTGAGGAGCTTACCCTCCGTTTCGCGCGTCGCTAGCGCTGGGGGAAACATGGCGGTGCCGCCAGGTGCGCCGCGCGGAGGCAAACGAGGAACAGCCCCCCGAGTGCGCAAATGCGGTTTCACGGCCTAAAGATCCGAAGGGGGCTACACGGGATCCCACTAGCCAAGTGAATTCGCATCGTACGGCGCAGCGGGGTTAGGCCGGACGCGCTAGAGGAAACAGGACCGAACGGGCACGTTGACCTGGGAGCCAGGCTAGTCGGCTTCCTAACGACGGTTCCAAGGTAGTGACATGCCAGTGACGTGCCGAGTAAGGCTCCTGGTACTGGTCGACCATTTAGTGGCACCCATCTACGATGGGGCAAATGGGTCTCCTCGGGGACATGTGGACACATAAGAAAGAGGCGGCTGGTGGTGAAACGGTCAAAGATGCGTGGACAACACGGGGCGTTTAGTGACACGCCTGTACGATGGAGCAGATGGGTCTTGGGCGACTCATACAGCGCTCCGTGGAGAACCGAACAGGTAGCCAGAGGACGCGAATGCCTCACCCGGTGTCGACCATTTAGTGGCACCCATTTACGATGGGGCAAACGGGTCTCCTGGGGGACATGTGGACACGTAAGAAAGAGGCGGCTGGTGGTGAAGCGGTCAAAGATGCGTGGACAACACGGGGCGTTTAGTGACACGCCTGTACGATGGAGCAGATGGGTCCTGGGCGACTCATACAGCGCTCCGTGGAGGACCGAACAGGTAGCTAGAGGACGCGAATGCCTCAGATGGTGTCGACCATTTAGTGGCACCCATTTACGATGGGGCAAACGGGTCTCCTGGGGGACATGTGGACACATAAGAAAGCGGCGGCTGGTGGTGAAGCAGTCAACGAGGTGTGGACAACACGGGGCGTTTAGTGACACGCCTCTACGATGGAGCAGATGGGTCCTGGGCGAAGCGTGGGCACTGCCTCAAGGCACGCACACGCCGTGGGTGGATGGATGGAGATGGTTCAGGATCGGAAGCCGATCCACTAGTACTCCTGTGCGTTGGGGCAAACCGAGCAACGGAAGTAGTGAGCAAACACGTGAGCGGACGCCGCTGTCGGATGCGCGATCGAGCCGAAGGGCGTTGTACCTCAGCGCATCGGCTTTCCGTGCTGACCCGGGGGCCTGGTGTGCTCTCCTGCGGGGACTGTGCGGAGGACGTGACCTTACGGCGGCAATCGATTCGAGCCAGAGAGAGCGTTCTGCGAGGAGATGTGCTGCAACTCGTCCCCTTCAGGACCTCCGCCCCGACGAGGAGCTTTGCGGCGGCACGCCAAACGCTCCGAGTCGGGGCGCGGGGTTCCTGAAAAAAGCAGCCATGCTACCGGAGCCTTGGGAGCGGGCCTTGCTCCCGTCGGCGACGGGTTATTCTGCGGCCGCGATGAGCGGCGGCCTGTTGGGTGGACGCTGCATCGAAGACGGAGCAGCGCCGATGAGTGTTGGAAGCAACAAAGGAGATATTCGAAGCAACAAAGGAGATAACAGAGTGGTGTAGAACCGAGCAATCGGCTGTGATGTGTCCCCCTTGGTTACCTCACCCCGATGAGGAGGCCTGGCGCCATTACTGCGAACGCTTCCGAATCGGGGTGGGGTGCTTCTGGTAATTCCGGCCCCGCCGACCAGAAGTCCACAACACATGCGGGCATCGGGCCGGCGCAGCGGGCAAGTGCTGGGCGCAATCTGCCACCAGCCACCAGGGGACGGCCGGTTGCTTGGTGAGGAGCTGCGATCAGTGTGCAAAGCAACGGAGGAGAACAAAAGAGTTTCACAAGTCACCAGTAATTGGGAACATGTGTCGCCCTCGGGGCTTTCTCGTCGCATGCCGCTGTCCGGCGTGATCGACCGGGCTCTTCCAAACCGGCCGGTAGGTTTCTGGAGACAGAGGCTGGGCGGGCCCGGCCGAGCTAGCGAAAGAGCTCCGCGCGGCGTTTCGAGGAGCCTACTTCCGGCCAACCAACCAACGCATTGCGACACTGTGACCCGACGAGCGCAGAGAGCAAACTGATCGGGAGGTGGAGAATGCGTGCCAAGCAGGGCCCCACATGACAGATGACACATAAATGCGTTCAGCCGACTGGCGGACAGATCCGTTCTGCTAACTGCTCTGAGCCGTCATCTGATGAACCAGGATTTGAGGGGGGCACATGAGGCGATCGCTCGAGATTGGGCCGTAGGCTCCTGAACAGCGGTCGCCGGGGGCGGCGTACGGGCAGGAGCATGACGGTTCGGTGTGATTACAGAGCGGCCGCACCCGGCTACGTGCTCCGGATGGCCGCGAACGACGCGTTCCTCCATGTCGGCCGGGGTCGTTTCCGACTGACAAAAAGGACGCGCGCCTCTAGGCGTGAAGGAACGGGAGTCGAGGCTCGGTCACCGGGCAGGTCGATCGTCGAAACCGGGGCTTGCGGCCGCGAGGGGAACACGTCTAATGCCGTCGGCAGCAGCACGTTGGCCCGAGTTGCACCTTTGGGTTTCGCCGTACTAGCAGGACCCGAGGGGCGACCTAGGCGGTGATCATGCTGCCGATCCAGGGGGGCACATCCGCTTTGGCTGGACTGTGTGTGGTTTACCAGCGGCGCGTCTCGGCGGGACGCCGGAGCACGGCGATTCCTCGTCGGTGTTCCGACCGGGTGGACGCAGCCCAGCAGTTCGTTGGGACGGTCTCCGCCTGCCGAGACGTGCCGAGGACAACTCGGCAGTGGCAAGGGAGGTGCAAATGAGCGATGGGCAACAAAATTGTCATCGGTTGTGGCCTGGGCCGGGTGATCCGCACTTTGTCGTTTTTCGGATAGGGGTGCTGATCTATTGGTCCACGAAACGCTTTTGTAAACGCTTCCTTGCGGATTCCACAGATCGGTCGGAATCGATGACCCGGGCGGCGTGCTCCGCGTGTATGGGCATTCGCGAGGCAAACTATGCGGCATGTGTCGGGTCGCCGTTCGAACCGCGAGGTCTATACATAGCCCGACAGTCGCTGAAGAAGCTCCGTCGCCACTACGAGGATTTGCTTGGCTGCAGCAGGGGAACGCAGCAACCGGCAGCGAGCTTGGAAGCACGCGCGCTCCGCGCGGCTGTGGACCGCCAAGTGCGGCTGTGGAGGGCTGATGAGGAGCACGCGGCGAGTCGAGCGGTGAAGTCAATCCCCGAGCAGCGGGCACAATCGACGGGGCGCCGCAGGCTCGTGCGAGAGAGCGAGAGGCGACTCTGGCGACTGTTGGCTCGTTGTCTGGAAAGCCGAGACCAACACGTGTGCGCCACCGTGGTGCATTGCTTGATCGCCCATGCAATCCACCTGCTCGCATCTAGTGAGCAGGGCGAAGATAGGCGACCGCGCGGCCGGCCGTAGCCAGGTG
>JALSID010000101.1 GCA_026981825.1 Planctomycetota bacterium | reverse complement strand
GCCCCCATGGCTTTGGGGCGGACCCGTCCCCGGGTCCGCCCCAAAGCCATGGGGGCCAAGGAAGCGGTGGCAGAAATGCGACCCCCCGAGCGCAAAAAAGCCCGCCCGTCGCGGGATGGCCAATGGGGCGCGCTCTCTCTCGCCGCTTCGGCCCTCCCGGGCCGAAGCGGCCCCGAGCCCGCCGCCAGGCGGGACCGGAGCTCCGCCGCTGCGACGGCGGAGCAGTGGTAGCGCGACCCGTCCCGGGTCCGCCCCAAAGCGCTGGCGCCAAGGAGGCGCCGGCAATAATGGCCCCCGCCGAGCGAAAGAAACGCCCGCCCGTCGGGGGGAGGGCCAAATGGGTCGCGCCCTCCCTCGCCGCTTCGGCCGCCGGGCCGAAGCGGCCCCGAGCCCGCCGCCCGGCGGCCAGCGGGATCGCTTCCTTTGCCGAGCGGTTGCAGGCGGGAAAAACGCCCTCGGCCGCGCGACGGTAAGGCGACGCCCCGTGCAGGCTCGGCCACCCGCCCCACCCCTTGCACAACCGCACGCGCCGCAGCTATGCTGATCTTCGTCCAGCGCTCGGCGCTGGAAGAACCGACGCTGGCCGAGGGAACCCATTCCCAGGCAGCACCCGGCGTTGGGAATCCTCATGCTGCGATTGCTCGCTAGCGTCCTCTTTCCTCACAAGCCACCGCAGCCCAGCAAGGCGGAGGGGAGTCGCCACACGGAGGCCCTCCAGCCGGAGGCGGTCCTCCAAACAGGTGATCCCCCGCGTGATGCACAGCCACCCGCGGACTGCTCCGCCTCCTCTGCGTCCCAGGAAAACTCCCCCATCCACACGCCTGCGGATCCGGTGGGCGGAAAGCTGCGCGAGCGGACCGAGCTCCGGGACGCCGAAGCCCACACTGTCGACGCCTTGCTCTTGCAGGACGGAGCAGTGGAAGAGCTGATCGGGCAAAAAGAAACCCGGCCGGCCCCCGATTCTCCAGCGACTGAGCCGGATGCAATTGCATCACGGCCAGGCGTGAGCCGACGAAAACATAGCCCCCTCGTTTCGGTTACCAGCCCGCCGATCGGCCAAGCGCACAGGGACGCGCGGAGCAAGCCTGAGAATGCTAGCGACGGCTCTGAACGCGCCGCGTTGAGCTGCAATTCCTTGAGGCTAGGCACCGGTCGCTCAGCACAAGCTGCACAGTCAGTCAGACGGCTGACAAAGGGCGCCCGCCACGAAGACGCTCGCCTGAGCGCCGACTCGACGCTCGGGCTCGCTTCCCCCGCGCGCATCGTCTGGCAGGCCGTGGCGGCGGCCTGCATCCTCCTCGGGCTCGGGATGCTCGTTCGCTCGACGTTCCACGCCGCCGGTTCCGCGGGGGGCATGGTGCCGCCGGGAGCTTCCTCGCTCGCGAGCGCCGCTCTTCCCGACAGGCCGGACCATACCAGCCTCGCCCCAGGGCTCGATCGGAACAGCGACCGCGGCTTTGCGGTGGACCCCATCACCGGAACGGTCGTGCCCGTCCATGCGGTGCCGATCGAAGAAGTCCAACTCGGACAACGGGTGCTCGCGTTCAATCCCGAACGCGACCCGAGCGAACGTGGCCGCGAGCTCGAACCCGATCCCCTTACGTGGCGCACCGCTCGGCTCCGTATGCGCAAACCCGACGGCTCGATCGCCGAGATCGAACTGCTCCGGCCGGTTTCCTGGTTCGAGGCTCAGGGTGTCGCCGTACCCAAGTACACCACCCGCGATCGAACCGTCGAGACCGAGGCACGGGTGCATCTCGATCTCGAAGAACTCGGCCTGGTTGGCTGGGCAGAGCTGTATGAGATCGGCCCCTGTCCGCCGATCCAGTCGGGCCCTGGGGCCGTGGTGACCGGTCGGTTTCGCCACCAGGTGGATGAGCTGATCACGCTCACGGTGGCGAACGAAGCGGGCGAAACCGAAGAGCTTGGCGTAACGCCGAACCATCCGATCTGGAGCGAGGACCGGCAGGCATTTGTGCCTGCGGGCGAGCTGCGCATCGGAGAGCACCTCCGCTCGCTCTTCGACGAGCAGATCCGCGTCGTCTCCATCGCCCCGCGTGCTCCCCCGGCGTACGTGTGCAACCTGGAGGTCGCGGGGGAGCATGTGTATGCGGTCTCCACCCTGGGCGTGCCCGCACACAACGTATGCAACCAGTTGCGCAAGAACATGATAGACAAATATGGCTCGAAGTACATGAAAGGGTACTTCGCAGCGCACATCGTTCCGCGCAAGGGTTGGTCCTGGGCACCGAAAAAGCTGCAGACGATAATCAAGCGGTTCCGCGGCTGGGGCCTGATAGACGACCCAGCGAACGGCTTCCGCACAAAGGACCCCGGCCACCCCGGCACTCACACGAGGAAGTTCGTCGGAGCGTTAATACGCGAGCTTGAACACGTTACGAGGAAGAAAGACGCGCTCGAGAAACTCGAGCGGCTCAAAGCGTACATCCGAGCACGAAGGTTTGTGAGACGATGAGCGCGAATGCGGTCTATCTCTTGGAAACGCTCTACATAAGCGACTCAGATCCTCGCTTCGCTGGCTTTCGGACGGATGAGTCCCAGCCATGGTCCATCCCCGAGCGGTTTGGTGAAGACTGGGCCTTCGACCCGCCTCCGGTGAACAGGTCGATCCGCTGGCGACCACGGCGATTGCGCGACGTCTGGGAACCGTGGCCGGTTAAACCCGAGCGCCGCAGGATATTACCCTCGGCCGACTTTGTGCCAATCGACTTCTTTATGTACCGGGCCTTCAGCGGCCGGGCGGTGAAGGCTCTGGGGCCGCTGCTGTCTGACAATGGGGAGGTGCTCCCTTTGAGAACCGATCAGGGGCGGTGGTACTTCTTTAACCCACTGACCGTTATCGACGCGCTCGATCACAGCGGGTCGATCATCGGTCGGAGCAGGCCCGATGAAATAGGTTGGGTTGAGTATTACGCCATTCGTCCGGAAACACTTTGTGGAGCGGCCATTTTCCGGATACCGGAGCAGCCGTACGATCTGCTTGTCACAGAGGAGTTTCGACGACGGTGTGAGGAAGCCGGGCTACAAGGGATGGATTTCATCAAAGTCTGGCCGCTCCCGAAGGGAACCGACTTCGAGCGCGAGCACGAAAAAGTTCTCAAGGCGAGGCGCAGGCAGGCGCCGGACCGTCAGTCGTTAGTCATCCTGCTCGGACTGCGCGGGCAGCGTCCGACGCAAACGGAGCGGAGGCAGGCGGAGAGGCTTGTTCAGGCGCTGGAAGAGAAGCTGGATGTCGAATCGGCAAGCGACCCCTACTACGGCTCAGTGGAAACAACTGAGTTCGCTCGGGGTGAGTTCCGCATCTTCTGCACCTGTCCCGACGCAGACAAACTGGCGGACTTCTTGTACGAGTCGCTAGTGCGCGCCGACTGGGACGGGGAGATAGAGGTGATCAAACGCTACGGTGATCTGTACACGCGCGGAGTGAAGGTCTCCTGCGTGTCCGTGAAAAGCGGGGCCGCTGCCGCAGCGCCCAGCCAATCCCGGAGACGAACCCGACGTCGCTCAGAAAAAACGGGACGGCTGGAAGAAGTGCCCCTCGACGAGCAACAGCCCATCCTGGCCGAACTGATCGAAGCGAGCCGGGCAGTTCGGCGTCGCCTTCGCATCACCTCGCGTACCTCACCGAAAAAGGTCGTAGCTAAGGTGGATGAGGAGGTCTATCATTGGCAGCAATCTGGCGAGCATCCCTTCGGCAGTGACTCAGAAGCATGCATGGGACTCGCGTACCTCTGGGGAGAGGCTCTCGTGCGAAGTCTCAAGTGGCACTGGGCCCTGGTAAAAGCTGCTGGAGCCCCCGACGAAGAGGGACGCCTTGCGGTCGTCTCGCCAGACCGGGCGTTCGCGATCTACCCCGTGGAGTTTATCGAAGAATGCGTCGAGACGGGCCGCGACGTTACCATACTGCTGTCCTTCAACATGCTGCACACGCCGGATCGCCTGCCCGAGGCGCGGCCCGATGCCTTTCTGAACATCATGGATCGCATCCATCGCATCGTGCCTCGACTATAGGCCACGGGTCGCACAGCAAGCGGAAGGCAATCGAGGGAACCATGCCTCGGCGGAGCCAGCGGCTGGGCTTCGAGCGGGAGTAGCGCGGCCGGGCGGGCGGCGTCGCTGGCGGAACGCAGCGACGAGTTTTCTCGGAGGGGGCGTCCAGGGAACCCGGAGGCACTGCGCTTCGGGCCCCGTCCCGGGGCAAAGTCTCTGGCTCGTCGGTGCGGGTAGGCGCGGGTGGCGAGGAATGGGCCTGTGCGCGCGGCCGGGTCCGGGCGCAAGCTAGTGGGTACTGCCTGCCCGGGCCAGGTGGGCGTACTGCTGCGCCGTCGCCGGCGCGACCGCGGTCGGACCTCTCCCGGCCGAGGCGCCCGGGGCCGGCCGCCTGCTGGAGGAACACCTGCCCCGCGGCGAGGCAGCCCGGGCAGCCGACCAAAGCGACGGGCCCGACCGATCGGGCCGATCCGGGTTCGGATGGTGAGCTACCCGTCAGTGGAGTTCGCCAGCCTGCAACCCCCCGGTGGTCCCGCGCAGCCCCGCCCGCCCAAGTCTTGCCGCGCACCCGGCCAGCCGTGCCCCGCCATTGCCGCGGCGAGGGCCGGCGTCCGCCAGGCGGCGGGCTCCGGGCCGCTTCGGCCAGCGGCCGAAGCGGCATCGGCAGGGTGCTCCCCGTTGGAGGTAGCGCGACGGCCGGCGTTTCTTCCCTACTCGGGGGCCATTTTTGCCAGCACTTCTTTGGCCCCATCGCTTCGGGGCGGACCCGGGGCCGGGCCGCGCTACCACTGCTCCGCCGTCGCAGCGGCGGAGCTCCGGTCCCGCCAGGCGGCGGGCTCGGGGCCGCTTCGGCCGGCGGCCGAAGCGGCTAGAGAGAGCGCGCCCCATTTCCGTTCCCGCAACGGGCGGCGTCTCTTCCCTAGTTGGGGGCCCTTGCTGCCAGCGCTTCCTTGACCCCCACGCTTTGGGGCGGACCCGGGGACGGGTCGCGCTACCACTGCTCCGCCGTCGCAGCGGCGGAGCTCCGGTCCCGCCGGGCGGCGGGCTCCGGGGCCGGGTCGCGCTACCAATGCGCCGTCGCCGGCCCGACGGCGGTCCGCCACTCCCTTCGTCCCGCCAGGCGGCGGGCTAGGGGCCGCTTCGGCCAGCGGCCGAAGCGGCATCGGCAGGGCGCTCCCCGTTGGAGGTAGCGCGACGGCCGGCGTTTCTTCCCTACTCGGGGGCCATTTTTGCCAGCACTTCTTTGGCCCCATCGCTTCGGGGCGGACCCGGGGACGGGTCGCGCTACCACTGCTCCGCCGTCACAGCGGCGGAGCTCCGGTCCCGCCGGGCGGCGGGCTCCGGGGCCGGGTCGCGCTACCAATGCGCCGTCGCCGGCCCGACGGCGGTCCGCCGCTCCGGCCCGGCCGGCCGCATGCAGGCCCCGGCTACTCCGGCCTGCGAGTGGCGCGGCCAGCGGGACTGGGCGCTGTATCCGGTCTCGCGAGGGCTAAGTCAAAGCGGCAGAGGACTGCCGCACTCCAAAAAAGCGGCACAGGGGTGCCGCACTCCAAAAAAGCCAAAGCGGCACCGGAGTGCCGCACTCCAAAGAGCCAAAGCGGCACGGGGGTGCCGCACTCCAAAAAACCAAAGCGGCACGGGAGTGCCGCACTCCAAAGAGCCAAAGCGGCACCGGAGTGCCGCACTCCAAAGAGCCAAAGCGGCACCGGGGTGCCGCACTCCAAAAAGCCAAAGCGGCACCGGAGTGCCGCACTCCAAAGAGCCAAAGCGGCACCGGGGTGCCGCACTCCAAAAAGCCAAAGCGGCACGGGGGTGCCGCACTCCAAAGAGCCAAAGCGGCACCGGAGTGCCGCACTCCAAAGAGCCAAAGCGGCACCGGGGTGCCGCACTCCAAAAAGCCAAAGCGGCACGGGGGTGCCGCACTCCAAAAAGCCAAAGCGGCACGGGGGTGCCGCACTCCAAAGAGCCAAAGCGGCACGGGGGTGCCGCACTCCAAAAAGCCAAAGCGGCACGGGGGTGCCGCACTCCAAAGAGCCAAAGCGGCACCGGAGTGCCGCACTCCAAAGAGCCAAAGCGGCACCGGAGTGCCGCACTCCAAAGAGCCAAAGCGGCACGGGGGTGCCGCACTCCAAAAAGCCAAAGCGGCACCGGAGTGCCGCACTCCAAAGCGGGTGACGCCGAAGCATCCGAAGCAACGTTGCAGAGGCGAGCGCGAAAAGTAGAATTGGCGTTCCCAACATCCCACGGACGGCCGAACCGATGCCAGCGGCGCACACAGTAAGGTGCTTGCCAGGGTGAACCGGTGGATCGACCGAGCCAGCCAACTGCTCGTCCACTATCGCTACCTCCTCGTCTGCAGCGCCATCGCCCTCACAGCCGCTACCCTACCCCTCGCTCTGCGCGTCGATTTCGATGCACGCATCGAAACCCTGTTCTCTCCTAACGACCAGCTCCTCCAGGACTACCTCGCCTCCATCGCCACGTTCGGCGGCGACGAACTGATCGTCCTCGCCTACCACGACCCAGAACTCCTCTCCCGCCGAGGCCTCGAACGACAACTCCAGCTCATCCACGCAGTCGAGGCCAGCGCAGCCGAGATGGTCCAGACAGGCATCGCTACCGAATCCCCCTTCCGATCCGTGACAGCGCTCGCCAACAGTCCAAACCCCCTCGCCCTCTGGGACTCCCGCCCCCTCATCGAACAGATCCCGAACAGCGGCGAAGAGGACCCCGAATACTGGCGACGCCTTGGCTCAGCACTGCGGCAATCCCCCCTGCACCGCAATATCTTCATCGGTGACGATCTGCAAACCGCCGCCGTGCTCGTGGTGCTCAAGCCCGACGTCGGCAAGGGCAAGCAACGGCGGAAGCTGGTGGTCGAGGCGCTCGAATCCAAAGTCCACGAAATCGAGCAGAAGTGGGGCACCACCATCCACGTGGCCGGTGGTCCCGTGCTTGTGGCCGAAGCTGTCCGGTACCTCGAGCAGGACGGGTATACCTTCCTCTACGCCACGACCACCCTCCTGTTGATCGTCCTGGCAATCCTGTTTCGAAGCCCCCGCTGGATCGCTCTCCCCCTTGTCGTGGTGCACATCGGTCTGATCTGGACCAAAGCCCTTGTCTACCTGTCGGGCGTGACCCTCACCATGATCAGCTCGGTCTTGACGGCGATGGTGACGGTGATTGGTGTCGCCACGGTGATGCACGCTACGGTACGCTATCGAGACCTGCGCTCGAACAGCGACCCGCACTCGGCTCTGCACCGTACCCTCTGCGACGTGGGCGTCCCCACGTTCTGGACCGCCGCAACCACGGCCGTTGGTTTCGCGTCTTTGACGATCTGCGACATTGCCCCCGTGCGCACGTTCGGCACCATGATGGCCACCGCGGCGCTCCTGCTCTGGGTCGTGGCCGCGATGATCATCCCCGCCGTAGCCTTGTTCCCCGGCCTCGGTCCCGACCCAAAAAAGGCCCCCGGCGAAGACCGAGCCGTGCGACAGCTCGCCGCCAGCCTCTACCTGGTCCGCCACCGCCCATTGCTTGTCTCGCTATGCGGTCTCGCCCTCGCTCTCTTCCTCCTCATTGGCTGGCAGCGACTACGGGTCGAGACCGACTTCACCCGTAACTTCCGCCAGGATGCCCCTGTGGCCGTGGCTTCTCGATTCGTCGAGGAGCGTCTGGGAGGCACCGGGGTGCTCGAGGCGAACTTCGAGCTGCAGGCATCGGAACTGACCCGCGAGCGTATCGAACAGATCAGCGCCGCCGCCGAGGAGATCGGCAAAGTCCCCGGCGTGACCATCGTCCTGGCGCTAACGGACATCCTCCACGTCGCCCGAGCAGCCCTGAAGCAGAAGATGGGCCGCTTTGGCGGCTTCATCCCCGACAGCATGATTGTGGGGGCCGCACGACGCTTACGCCCCGACCTTGTGGACACGTTCTGGAACGCCCAGGTCGGACGCATGCGGATCGTCGTCCGGGCGAAAGAACGAGCGTCCGCTGCCCAGAAGGAACGCGTGATCGAACAGGTCCGCCAGATCACGAGCAAGCACCTGGGCCAAAGGGGGCCTGCAACGCGCAAAAAGGGGGCCATTCGGCTGAATGCATCGCCCGATCGGGCGAATACAGAACTGCTCAAGACCTTCTATGCCCGGCGCGGGAGTCCGATCGTAACCGGCCACTACACCCTCCTGCACCACCTGGTGGGCCGCCTGCTCGAGGACCAACAGCGGACCTTCGCCCTTGCCTCCGTCGGATGCCTGCTCTGTCTGAGCCTCGCCTTCCGAAGCTGGCGTCTCGGACTGCTCGCCATGGTGCCCAATATCACCCCGATTGCCATGGTGGTCGGAGCCATGGGCTGGTTTGGCCTGCCGGTGAACATCGCCACGGCTATGCTCGCAGCCGTGGCGATCGGAATGGCGGTGGATTCAAGCATCCACTACATCTACCGGTTCTGCCTGCTCCGCCGTCAGGGACTGAGTTTCGAAGAAGCGCTCGAACAGACCCACCAATCCGTCGGCCTCGCCCTGCTCTTCGCCAACAGCGCAATCGTCATCGGGTTCTCGGCCCTGACGCTGTCGAACTTCATCCCGACCATCCACTTCGGAATCCTGGTGTCCATCGCCCTCCTTGGCGGACTGTTCGGCAATCTTTTCCTCCTCCCCCTGTTGCTGCGCATCCGACCACTGAATCCGTACCGCTAGATCTCGCCCGTCACCTGGTTCCCTCCGCGGAACCCATCTGCCCCCTTGCACCAAAGCCAGTGCTTGCGCGCCCCGGGCTCGCCGCCGGCCGAAGCCATCGTTTATCATCGATACTGGCCGCCCCATAACCGGAGCTTCTCGGAAAACACGGGGAACAGGAACCGAGAACCGATGCAAGAGGAACCCAAGTCCTCCCAGGAAAACGCCGTGTTCGATCCGTACGCTCTCGATCCCTCCGAGATCCGCCAGCCCCCTACGACGCTGGGCAGAGCCCTGCGGGAAATGGGACCGGGCTTGATCCTGGCCGGATCCATCGTGGGCACAGGCGAACTGATCCAAACCACGGACCTGGGGGGCAAGGTCGGGTTCACCCTGCTCTGGCTCGTCATCTTTAGCTGTTTCATCAAGGTCTTCGTACAGATCGAACTGGGCCGGCACGCGATCGCAAGCGGTCTGACAACCCTCGAAGCCTTTCGAACCATCCCCGTCGTCGGCATCCTCTTCGTCTGGTGGTGGCTGCTCATGACGCTGGTAACCCTGACGCAGTTGGCCGCGATGGTTGACGGGGTGTCGCAAGCCGTAGTCCGCGGGGTCGAATTGCTGCCGTGGATCGAACGGGGATCCATCGGCGAGCTGATGCGGCTCGGTTGCGGAGCACTCATCGCACTCGTCACCATCGCTCTCCTCGTGACCGGCACCTACTCGGTGGTGCAGAACGTCACCATGTTCCTCGTGTGCCTGTTCACGCTCTTCACCACCCTCTGCGTCGCGTTGCTCCCCTTCACGGAAGCGTGGGTTCCCCTGAGCGAGATACTGAACGGCCTGATTCCGAAAGCTCCACGGTTCGCATGGAAGGAAGCTCTCTCCATGTTCGCGATAACGGGCGTGGGGGCGTCTGAGCTTCTGAGCTATCCCTACTGGTGCATCGAGAAGGGTTACGCGCGCTGGACGGGCCCCCGTTCGGCCGACGGCGGATGGCTCGAGCGAGCACGCGGCTGGATGCGGGTCATGCGGCTGGATGCCTGGGGGAGCATGGTGGTCTACACGATCGCCACCGTGGCGTTCTACGTGCTCGGTGCGGCCGTCCTCTTCTCGCTTCGCTCCGGCAAGGGGCTAGGCGAAGGCAAGGAGCTGCTTCCCACGCTCGTCGCCATGTACACTCCTGTCCTGGGTGACCTGGGGGCACATCTGATCGTGCTGGTAGGGGCGATCGCGGTGCTGTTCTCCACCCTGTTCGTCGCTTCGGCCGGTCACGCCCGGATGACTGCGGATTTCCTCTACGTGATCGGCTGCTTCGACAAAAGCGACCACAAACACCGCTTGTCCCTGATCCGGCTGTTCTGCGTCGTGTACCCTGTTGTGGCCTTCGTCATCTTTGTCATCGCGCGAAAGCCGGTTCTCCTGGTCCGCATCGGGGGGCTTGCCCAGGCCGTGACGCTGCCGATGATCGCCATAAGCGCCCTTTACTTCCGCTACCGCCGGTGCGAACCCGGCCTTCGTCCCAGTCTGCTCTGGGACTGCTTCCTGCTCCTGAGCGTCGTTTCCCTTATCGCCGCGGGCGGCATCGCCGTGTTCCGGATTCTGACCTCGTAGGATCGCCCGCGCAGCGCCGCTCCACAGCGCTGCCCCCGTACGCGTGCCGTCACCCGTCGCCAGCGAACACGGCTGCGGCCGGCGAAGGTCGGAGCTCATCGCGCCAGACCACCCGAGGCAAAAGGCGTCGGCGAGCGGCCTGGTGAGGTCGCCACGGGGCGGCTAACAGCCGGACAGAACGTCAACAGGGGCGCGCACGAACGCCTGATCTGGCACACGCTTATGCACGTACCGACGGACCGGCGGAAGAAAAGTTACAATTGGCTGGGACGACGGGGCATTTCCTGCAGCGTTTGCAGAAAAACTGTCGATCCAGTAGTGGGCGTGCTACATGGAGTTGCATCCGGAGGTGGCCATGTCCTGTGCCGATTTTGATGGCCCACAATGGGAACCTGACCCGGTGCTCGATCGCGAGGCTTGGCTTGAGCGGTTCCTCATGCGGGTGCAGCGGCTATGCGTGCTAATCGTTTCGACCGATTACCCCCTGATCGATATCCAAATTGAACGGGCCAACCTTCGGGAAGAAGCCGAACGCTTCTGCCCGGAAAAGATGGACGTTTACGACCGCATCTACGAGAGCCGGTTCGATCGGCTCATCGAGCAGTTCCGCGGCGCCGATTCGTCCGCTTACTGACCGGCCTTCCCACTGCCCCCCTCCACCAGCCACTCCGCATCGAAGACCGGACCATCGACACAGACCCGCCGGTAGTCGTGACCGTCGCCCGTCCTTACCGACACGACGCAACTGAAGCAAGCTCCGTACCCGCATGCCATGGGAGTTTCCAGGGACAGGAAGCAACGCGCCCCCCGCTCGCGGCACACATCCGCAAGCCTTCGCAGCATAGGCTCCGGCCCGCAACCGACCACAAGCACCTCTGAGGCGTCGACTCTGGCCAGCTCTGCTGCTACCGGCTCCGTGACCGGACCTGCGTAGCCGACGCTGCCATCATCGGTGGCAAGGGACAAGCGGACACCGGTCGATTTGAAGTCCCCCAGACACGCCAGGTAGCGCGCGCTTCGTGCTCCGTAGAACATCCGCACGGAACCGATGGGCCAGCGTGGTCTGGCCCGGTCGGGGCTGAGCCCGTAAGCGCGGGCTCCGGTGATCTCCTGGAGCAGAGCAAGGAACGGTGTTTGGCCGATTCCGCCGGCCACAAGCCATAGCTCCTGCGAATCCGGTAGGACATCGAAGCCGTTGCCCAATGGTCCCCAGATGTCGAGCTCGTCGCCCGGCCTCAGTTCGGTCAGAAGTGCCGTCTGCCGACCGACGACGAGGTAGACGAACTCGAGCGCTTTGCCCAACGTCGCGCTCGGCCATTCGACCACCTGGTAGAGGGCGTACGGCCGGCCGAGAAGCGGATCCTCCCGGTCCAGGCGGACCATGAAGAACTGGCCCGGTCGGATCCGTAACGCAACGGCCGACGAGTCGAGCCCCATCCGCCAGGTGCGCTCCGCCACCGGCCGATTCCAAAGAACCCTGCATCGCTCGGCTAACCAGTTCGCCATCACCGCGTCGCCCGTGCCCGGCGTTTCCTTGGCCGCCGACTGCCCCGCTTGGCCTTCCCCTGGCTGGCGGCGTCGCGCAGCGCCTGGAGCTCGTTCGGTCGTAGCGGTCGGAATTGCCCCGGCTTCAGGTACGGATCCGAGACCGGCCCGATCTTCACCCGGATGAGCTTCATCACCTTATGGCCCAACCTGGCCAGCATCCGGCGGATCTGCCGGTTATGCCCCTGCGATAGCACGATCTCCAGCCAGCGGCTCTTGCCTTGCCGCTTCAGCCGGCGCACCGAATCGGCCCGCACACGCCCGTCGCTAAGCCAGATCCCCTTGGTGAGCTGCGCGAGATCGTCGTCACTCGGATCGCCTGCTACCTGAACGTGGTAGGTCTTGGGAACCCCGTACCGCGGGTGGGTCAGCAGGTTGGCCAGCTCGCCGTCGTTCGTGACGATCATCAGTCCCTCGCTTGCCCGATCCAGCCTGCCGACCGGGAAGACCCGTTGTGCGATGCCGGCGAAAAAGTCCACGACCCGTACGCGCCCGCTCGGATCGTAGTTGGTGCAGAGCACGTTCTTCGGTTTGTAGAACAGGAAGTAGACCAGGCGTTCGAGCCGAATTCGCTCGCCGTCGACGCAGACCTCGTGCTTGTCTGGATCGACGCGAGTGCCCAGTTCACGCACCACCCGATCGTCGATTGTGACGCGACCTTCCCGGATCAGCTCCTCGACTTCGCGTCGAGAGCCCAATCCCGCGCGGGCCAGCAACTTGTTCAGTCTCTCCTCAGCCATTTCCGTGATCCTCTGCTAGCAATTGCGTGTTGGAAGAACCGTCCTCCGCCCCAACGCCCCGTCGCCCTCGCCGTTCGCACAGGAACGCGATCGCCACCGCGAACGCGGGCACCAGCGGCGTACGCATCCGCATCTCGGACCAGTACACGACATGGACCGTAGTAAGTGTAAGGCCCAGCAGGACCAAGGGGGCCACCGGGAGGAAGTTCCGCTCAAGCGTAGCCTGCGTCAGGGCCGCCACGGCGGCGCCGAACATCGCCAGGTACCAGGCCGCCAGTGCCCAGCGGACCGCGGTCGGCAGCGGGCGCGCGGGACTCAGCCGCCAAAGGACCAGCAGGCGGTGGCACGCTGCCCGCAAGAAGCCGCCTTGATCGCCGAGCACAGCGGCCAACGCGACCTGGTAGCAATGCCGGTCGTAGGCGACTTCTCGCCTTAACCTGCTTTCGCCCTGAGACCGCCCGGCACGGCCTCCTTGGAAACCCCGCAGCAGCGTTCTCTGAAGCTGCCGTAGCTCGTCCGGGCGGTAGGTCGCCAGGATACCCCGTTGCCTTAAGACGTCGTACCAGAGCCGATTGTTCCCCAGCGCAGCGGTATAGCCGCCATGGGTCGTGAGCGGAACCAACGCGCCCGAGAGCCGATAGTTCCGCACGATCCACGGCCCCCACACGAGGAGCCCCCCCGCGACAAAGGCCGCGCACATTGCCCCCCTCAACCGAGCGGAGCCGGGGGACGAAGCAAGGACGACGGCCGCGAGTGCGACCGCCCCCAATCCCACGTCAGGCCTGGTCAGAAGCGTCGCGGCCGCCAGTGCTCCCACCACAGTCCAACCGACCACGCGCAGACCGGGACGGACGCACCCAACGACCGCGACGACGAGCAGACAGAACACGGCGACCAACGCGGTGGTGGCCGTCTCGGTCATGACCTCCGTGACCCAATAGATCGCCAGAGGATCGAGAGCAACGACGAGACCGGCCGCGATCGCCGCCGGTCGGCCGAACCCGAGTTGGCGGACGCACGCAAGCGTAGCCCATATCGCAAGGGCAGCCAGCACGAGGTGCAGCACCGCGACGGCGAACTGGCGTCCCCCCTCCCCGGCAAAACAGGCCAGTGCCAGGAGAACGGGATAGCCAGGAGGCCGGTACGCGCTGCCGAGATAGGTCCCTTCCAACCAGATGGCCCGAGCGTACCGCCAATAGGAATCGGGGTCGGCGAGGAGACGGTCCCATCGGGCGGCCAGCGCAATGGCGCGGACGCTTACCCCTAACGCGAGGATCCAAAGCACACCAGGGGCGTGAAGAACCCGTGCGTGCCAGGCCGGTTTTAATCGGGGCCGATCCACGTTCTCCACGGGGGCATATGCCGAAAGTCGAGTTCCCAGGCGGACGCGATCGGGGGTGGATCCGGTCGCCGCGGTGCGCGGAAGCGGTTGCCGCTCGTCAGCAGAGCGCCTCCGACAACCGCGCTACCGGTTCAGTTTCTCCAGTCGCTGCGCCACGTCCCGGTAGGCGAAGTCGATCGCGGCCACTTCTTCGTAGTGGCGAAGCGCTTCGTCGCGATTTCCCATCTCCTCGAAGGTACGGCCGAGCAGGTAGTGGACCTCCTTCAACGCTTGTTCGTTCCGGCTGCCCGCGTTCTTGAGCTCGGCGAGCGCTTCGCTGTAGTTCCGCTCCGCGAGCCGGTAGATCTTTCGTGCGAAGAAACAGTTCCCCAGCCAAACGAGTGCATCGAGGCGAACTCGCGGGTCTTGGCGCACGCTCTGCAGGATGGTGATCGCTTCGTCGTAGAGGCGAGCCCGTGCCAGGCGGATGGCGTATTCCAGCTTGAGGACGGAGTCGGTGGGGTGACGTTCGGCGCGACGGCGGTACTCGCGTAGCTCGTAGTCGTTCAGCCGTCGCTCCAGTTCGGCGACCTTTTCCTGCTTGAGGGGGTTATTGGGATCGTCGGCGAGCTGGGCTTGAGCGACGCTCAGGTCGAAGCGCAGACGGTCGATCTCGATATCTGCCAGTTCGGTCTGCAGCTCAGGGTGCCCGCCGGTGGCGTGTAGCGACCGCTCCACGACGGCCGCTGCTTCATCCCAGCGGCGGAGTTGGCGTAGTCGCCGGGAGAGTTCGAGGCAGCGTGCTACGTCCGCCGGGTTCTCGTCCAGTTTCTGTTTCAGGCTATCGAGCGAAGCCGCCGGCTCGCTCTTGCCTGGCCGCTCCGTTGCGTGTTCCTGTTGCTCCTCATGGTGAACCAGGACATCGTGGACGTGTTCGGCCTGTTCGTAGCCGCCCCGCTCGATGGTCTCGGCCGCAGCCAGGTTCTTGACCCGACTGGCGGCCTCCTTGTCTTCGGGACGGAGCTGCTTGACCCGCTCCCACAAGGCGATGGCCCGGGAGTACTGACCGGTTTTTTCGTACAGCAAGGCGAGGATGCGGTGTGCGTCCGCGTCTTTAGGGCCGAAGCCGACGGCGGTCTCGGCGACCCAGACCGCACTATCGATGTGCCCCAACCGGTCGAGGATCTTCGCTTCGGCCACCAGGGCCGCCACGTCGCACGGATCGGTCTCGAGGATGTCTTCACATGCCTCCAGAGCGCTCGGGTAGTTGCCTCGGGCAAGCGCCGCTTTTAGCCGGGCGCGAGCACGCCATTTTTTCAGCGCCGCCACCGGGCTTTTTCTGCCCTCGCTTGCCTGTCTTTGCCGCTCGACCGCCCGCAGGGCGCGGCGGAACATCAGCACGTCGGGGCACAGCCGGCAGGCGTCCCGAAGCAGCCGGATCGCGTAGTCGAACTGCCCCTTCTTCGCCGCCTCCATCCCGTGAGCGTAGAAGCGTTGCGCTCGCTGACGTGCGTCGGCACCGCCTGTTGCAGAACCAACGTCTTGCATGCGGGCTTCACCTTTGCGGACAACTGACCGGAGCGCGATCCGACTACAGCATGATATCGTGCCCGGCCGTTCCGGACATAGTCGTCCGCCGCCCCGTGCTCGGGCCCGGGCACGGTCTGGCTCGTTTCCTTACGCTAGGTAGGCAGACGAAAGCCCTGCTGGGACTGTCAGGCGGCT
This sequence comes from Planctomycetota bacterium, assembly GCA_026981825.1. GTDB lineage: Bacteria > Planctomycetota > Planctomycetia > JALXBF01 > JALXBF01 > JALSID01. The sequence continues at coordinate 10,619 of JALSID010000101.1, read as the reverse complement.
CATTTGCCTTAGCGCGCTCGGGCAGCCGGTCCTACGATAGCATGATCGCGTTCCTGGTAGTTCGTCTATGAGCCACGCGTACCAAAGGTGTATCAACCCGGATTGTGCCGCAACGTACGACGTAGCCGAGCCGCTGTTCGGCTGCTCGGCGTGCGGCGACCTGCTCGACGTCGCCTACGAGTGGGACCGCTTGCCTCTGCCCCGCTCGTTGAGGGAGTTCGAAGCGAGCTGGTCCGAGCGGGACAACCCCCTCTGTTTCAGTGGAGTCTGGCGGTTTCGCGCGCTGCTGCCCTTTGTCACCTCCGAGTACGTGGTCACGATTGGTGAGGGCCAGACGTTGCTGCGGCAGTCCGAGCGAGTCGCCGCGTACGTGGGTCTGTCGCCCGGGCGGCTGTTCCTGCAGTACGAGGGGCTGAACCCGTCGGGGAGCTTCAAGGACAACGGGATGACGGCCTGCCTATCGCATGCCCGGCTTTGCGGCGCGAAGCGAGCCGCCTGCGCCTCGACGGGCAACACCTCGGCCTCCCTGGCGCTCTTCTGCGCCGCCGCCGGCTGGCCCAGCCCGATTGTTTTCGTCGGTTCCGGCAAGATCGCGTACGGAAAACTGTCGCAGGCCCTCGAATACGGCGCCCTGACCCTGCAAATCATGGGGGATTTCGATGATGCCATGCGGCAGGTCCAACAGGCAGCCCGGCACTTGAAGCTGTACCTGGCCAACAGCTTGAATCCGTTCCGTCTCGAAGGCCAGAAGGCGATCATGTACCGTGTCCTGGAATCGTTGCGTTGGACCGTGCCCGATTGGATCGTGGTTCCTGGGGGCAACCTGGGAAACTCCAGTGCGTTTGGAAAAGCCTGGCAGGAACTCCGCGATCTTGGTCTTGTCGACCGGGTACCTCGTTTGGCCATCATCAATGCGGCGGGGGCAGATACGTTGTACCAGCTCTACGAGGTCCGCGGCCTCCGCTGGAATGGGGGCCGACCTGACATGCGGCTTGTGGAGGAGTTCTACCGGCAGCTTGACGCACAGAACAAGCGGGCGAACACGATCGCCAGCGCGATTGAGATCAATCGCCCGGTGAACCTGAAGAAGGCGCTTCGTGCCCTGGAGATCTGTGACGGCGTCGTGCGTCGCGTCACGGACCAGGAGATCCTGGATGCGAAGGCCCAGGTGGGAGCGGGCGGGCTGGGGTGCGAGCCGGCCAGCGCCGCTTCCGTGGCCGGGGTTAAACGGCTTGTGGAAGAGGGGGTCATTGGGCGGGACGAAACCGTCGTCTGCATCCTCACCGGCCACCTGCTCAAGGACCCGGTCGCGACGGTGGCCTATCACGGGACCGACCAGAAGCAGTTCGAGGCAGTGCTTGGGTCACGGGGCGTGAAGCGGGCCACCTTCGCGAACCGGCCGGTGGTGGTGCCTAATGATCTGGAAGAGATTCTGCGAGCGATCCAGTTGTATGCAACGAGGTGATCGTCGATGGGTGCGAACCTGCGTATCGCGGTGCACGGTGCATGCGGCCGTATGGGCCGGAGGCTGGTCCAATTGATTCACGAGGCCGACGATCTGGAGCTTGCGGCTGCTCTGGAATCGCCCACCCACCCCTACCACGGCCGTGACATCGGTGAGGTTTGCGGGTTGGGCGCGCTCGGGGTAGTTGTGAGCGACGGCTTACCTCCCCATGCTGCGGATGTGGTGATCGATTTTTCCGTCCCCGAGGCGTCCGTGGCAATCAGCCGGTGGTGCGCCGACGCAGGCATTCCCCTGGTGGTGGCCACCACGGGCTTCACCGACGAACAGCGCGTCCAACTGATCGCCGCTGCCAAACGGATCCCTCTGCTGGTGAGCCCGAACATGAGCATCGCGGTGAATCTGCTCATGGTGCTGGTTCGCCAGGCCGCCGAACGGCTCCGCGATGCCGACGCCGACGTGGAGATCATCGAGCGGCACCATCGCTACAAGAAGGACGCACCCAGCGGGACGGCGCTCGAATTCGGCCGCATCATCAGCGAGTCCATGGGGGGCAAACGCTTCGTCCATGGACGTTCTGGCCAGACGGGCGAGCGACCGCGGGACGAGATCGGCTTTCACGCCTTACGCGTGGGGGACAACGTGGGGGAACACACGATCGTCTTCGGGCTACTTGGAGAAACGCTCGAGTTCACCCACCGCGCCTCAAGTCGGGACTGCTACGCACGCGGGGCACTCTACGGCGCCCGGTTGCTCGTAAGCAAGTCCCCCGGACTGTACAACATGCGGCAGTTACTCGGGCTTGAGTGACCGCTGCCCCCTTTCGACGAGATACGGACCGATGGGAGCCCCTGCGCCCAATAGCCGCACATCGTCTCAACGAACCCGCGCCTTGAACCAGACTGCCCCCTGTTCACCCGGTTGGATCGTGCCGCTGATGTCCCAGCGCAGGACCGCTGAGCCGGCTCGATTCTCGCCCACCGTGAACACGGCACCCCGGCTAGAGCCTGCGCTATCGGGCACGTACTCGAGCCGAGGCAGCAGGCTGTCCATGATCGAGAGGCTTTCCACGGGGGTATCCCCTACGTTCTTCCAGTAGATCGCGAACTCGACGATCTCTCCGGGCCCGGCCTCGGCCGTGTTGGCCAGTTTCCACATCACGATCTGCCCGGGTTCCTTCGGTGGCTCCTCGACCCGAACGACCGCTTCTTCTCGAGCCACCCCCTTCACAACAACGCCGCTCTGCGCCAGGTAGGTATAGTGCGGCAGTTGTTCGCTCCGCCACACCTCAGCAGCTCGGATCCGCGCCGCCAGCCAGGCTTGCCGGCTCGAGGAAAGGCCCGCGTTTGTCAGCGCCAGCGTCAGCCGGGCCAAGCCGGAGAGCTGCCGAACCCCGTGCAGGACACGGACGTCGCTGGCAATCGCCGTCCCTTCTTCGGCCTGGGCAACCACCGGCCGAATCTCCCCCCGTTCCAGGGCGACGTCGCGGCGTTGTTGCCGTACTTCCGCTCTCGAGGTCCCCGTCAGGCTGCCACCCAGCGCCGTCCGTTCGAGAGTGAGAGCGGGCCTCACGGAACGTTCTAACCCCCCTCGACGAACGGTGCGCACGGCGATGAATCTCGGGGCAAACAGAAAGATCGGTCTGGCCACCGCCTTGCGTAGCTGCTTACCGCTGGAGTAGAACCCTACCGTATCACTGGGGTCGAGCCCGAAGGTGATCCCGGCCGGGTCGCGTCCAGCCGGGGGATAGCGATCGCCTCCGTCATAGAGCAAGGCAGGGTTAATCCGATCGGGGTCTAAACGCGCCGGTCCGGTGGGTACGGAGAGATCCTCTTCGGCACCGAAGATGCCCGGCAGCGGGAGCATGCTGCGCCGCGCCCGCACGTCGAAGCTCGCCTGCCGGATGTGCTGCTCAACTAGCTCGCGCTCTCCCCGTCTGCTCGGACGGCTGTGTTGGGGGGCCGAGCGAAGGGTGACCGGGCCACGGGGTAACGTGTCCGCTTCGCTCAACTCGTACACACGGCTACCTGCCATGAGCACGGCAAGGGGAACACCGTGGTCGTAGGCCACCTGCATCGGGTCGCGATGGATGGGCGCATCGACCTGCAACACGTCCGTGGCCGGGTACTTCACCGCCAGCGCCGTATCGGGCCGCTCCAGTGTGATTACCTTGATCACGAGAGCTCCGCGGTCGATGTCGAGAAAGTCCCCCTCGGTCAGCAGAACGGGCACGGGATGAACCCAGGGATCGACACCCGGTGGGGTTTGCAGGCCATCGAGAACGCGAATGCTCGCGCTGACGAGGCGGGGCTCGTCGGCGACGATGGTGCGGATACGGAAGACGTAAGTCCGTCCGACGGCCAGCTCCGCGGCAAACGGAACCTCGGCCCGAATCCATCCGTTGTCGCTAAGCAATTCGACCCGCGCGCCTGCTGGAGCCAGCCACTGAATGATCAGGTGGTCCGATGCGGAAGTTTCGGCCCGCGGCGAGTCCGCCCCCACGTTCTCCTCAGCTACGGCACCGGCCAGCACGGCGAACAGAAACAGCAAGGCGGCGGCAAACCTGCCGCTCCCGCGAATTCTCCCCAGAACGGTTCGTAGAGACCGCATAATTCGTCCTCAGAGCCCCAGCTTTGGGAGTGCCGAGTGAAGAAGGGCCACTCGTGTAACCGACGGTTCATTTCGGAAGAGGGAGCGGGAACATCCCTGTTCGCCGCCCCCTCTAGAGTCCCTCACGGGTGCACTGAGCCGATGTTGAGAACCCAGCCCGTGGGTCATTTCCCCGTCGATGGTCGCGACACGTGCACGGCGTTGCGCTCTTTCTGAGCCGCTCCCTCAGCCTCTTCCACGGTCGCGGGCATCACCCCGTGATCAGCGACGACCTGTGTCTGACTGTAGACGGGGCTGCTGTGGGGGAGCTCGAGGTCGATGCTCCCCATGCGAATGACGACGAGAATGCTGCCCCGCCGCTCGGCTTCAGCAATGGGATCGACGCCCGGACCAAGACGGGTCGAAACCAGGGTTTCAACCCCCGCAATCGCAAGCTCCTGATGCTCGGGATCGGGCAGGTAGATCACCTTGGTTACGTAATTGCCCGCCTCAACCTGATCGAAATCCTCGTCGGTGAACTCCACCGGCACCGCGTTGTGCGCCAGGTACGCGGCCGTCTCGGGAGTGGCCGGGGCCACTTCAAGAGTGGGGTAGACGACCAAGCCGTCCCTATCCGGTATGTTGGTCAACTTGAGCCGGTAGATGGCCCCCTGCTCGAAGTTGTACCGCCCTGGCACGGTGATCTGACCCTCGGCAAACGCAGCCGTGGTCCCTTCAGCGATTTGCCAGCCGATCTCCATCCCCTCGGGCCTTAAGAAACGCACCTGAGTGCGCGTGACCGGAAATCGGGCTCTCTGCTCCGTCGGTGCCATGAAGGAGGCGTGGACCACACCAAGGAGATGGTCGTCCCTGACGGTCATACCGCGGTTGGTGTAGCAACCCGTGGCGCAAAGCAAGGGGACTGCGGCCAATATGGATACGACCCGTTTCATTGCTCCTCCTCGGTCCCCCATCCGGACCGCTTTCCGTGCAAGACGCAGACTTTAGGGATGAGTCCCGAATGCACACTTGCCCTGACCTGGCGGCGTTGTCGTCGTCCCGTGAACCTCCCGTCTGTCGGTTCGTACCGTCAATGGGTGCTCATGAGTAGGCGGGAGCACGCTTCGACTACCGCCGATGCTTCCGCCGTTTTCTTCGGCAGAGTGGTCTGGAAAACTTGCGAAAAATCCAGCATGATCCGTAACTTCCGCACAACAAGCGAGCCTGTTAGAACCACCGGCGACCTGAGTCTTGCCACGTGGCTACTCGCATCAACGGCCGTCCTCCTCGTTGCTCTCGCCGCCGTGGCCCAAACCAAGAAGTCCACACCGGCCCCCGATGGCCGAGCCGCCCAGGGCGAGCAGAAGAAAGCAACGGCGCCCCAGCGGCGAGCAGTGCGTACAGAAGCGGAGCTACGGACGAACCGCCAGGTGCAGGAAATACTCGAATCGATCGAGCAACACCTGCGCAATGCCCGCTGGATTCGAACCCACATTCGCCAGGAAGTGGAACTGCTGGGACAGAAGTTCACCGCCGAGGGGGAATACATCTGGGCCCAAGGCAACCGTATGCGGCTGGAACTTAACATCCGCGTCTCTGACGTCACGGGTCGGCTCCTTGAGATCTGCGACGGCCGAGATCAATGGCACGTCGAGGAGATCCTTGACGTCAAAAAGGTCGAACACCTGGACCTCGAACAATGTGGCGATGTCCTGAACGATCCCGACTTCGACAAGAACCAACGACAGGCTTTCCTGGACGCGCGCGGATTCGCCGGTTTGGCCCCCTTTGTCGATGCGCTCCAGGAGTTCTTCGTCTTCACCACCCTGGAAAAGGTGGAGCAGGACGGGAAGAAGATCCTGATCGCGCGCGGTACGTGGAACGAGGAAAAACTGGGAGGTGACCAGCCGGTCGAACCCGAACCGGCGGCCACACCGGATCAACAGGGGCAACAGACCGCCCAGCAGCAACAGCAGCAACAACAGGAACGGCAGCGTTTCTCGGTTTTGAACCTGCCCCCCGAGATGCCCAGCAGCATCGCGGTCTGGATCGATCCTGACGGACTATGGGTTCGCAGGGTCGAGATGGTGGCAGAACGTGCCCCGAAGGACCGGCCCAGCCGCCTGATCGTGGAGTTCAGCGAGCCCGAGCTGAAGGAAGAGGTCGACAGGAAAGTGTTCGAGTACCAGCCCCCCGACGATGTCCGCGTGGCGGATCGTACCGGCGTGGTGATCGAGACCTTGAAGCTCGTCCTCCAACAGTCTCAAGCGGCGCGATCGGCCTCTTCCGAAAGTGCTGCAACCGCGCCAATGCAACAGGGCTCCGTATCCGGTGGCGGCCTTCTGGGACCGACCCGCAAACCCGCTGCTACACAGCAACCACCGAAGAAGGCCGAGCCTAAGCCAGAGGAAACCAGAACAGATCGGGGCACCCCTGGGCAACCAGCTAAAGACAAGAAAGAACAGCGGTCGAACTGAACGCGGGAACGAGCATCTGACGTCGAACACGCTCGTCGAGCACTGTTCTGAGCCGATTTCCTCGGCCAACCCGCCTTTGCTGCTTCCCGACGCACTTCGACCCAGCAGCCCCGACCGTCCTCGGCAAGGACGGCCTCGAACGAAGCATGCGAATCGCTTGAGCATGGCCGGTTCTCTGGCACATCGGACAGAGGTCGCCGGGATCTCCGTCTAGCTGCATGCCCCCTTCGCACACACCGTCCCTTCGGCATGCTGCATTGGCTGGAACCGGAGCATCCGTAAGATTTGCGTAAGGTGGGCGATGGAAAGGTGTGGGGTCCCGAACACGGTACAGCCATGTTCCAAAAAGTTGCGCCGTATCCCAACCTGGTTGCAGGAGAACACAAGGTCCTGCAGTTCTGGGCCGACACGAACGCGTTCGAGGTACTCCGCCGCAAGAACGCCGGCAAACCGCGCTGGTCCTTCCTGGATGGCCCGATCACGGCCAATAACCCGATGGGCGTCCACCACGCCTGGGGCCGCACGCTCAAGGACGCCTACCACCGCTTCTACGCCATGACCGGACACGACATGCGCTACCAGAACGGCTTCGACTGCCAGGGGCTCTGGGTCGAAGTCGAGGTGGAGCGCGAGCTGGGGTTCAAGTCGAAGCGGGACATCGAAGAGTACGGGCTCGAACGGTTCATCAACAAGTGCAAGGAACGGGTGATCAAATACTCGCGCATCCAGACCGAGCAGTCGATCCGCCTCGGCTACTGGATGGACTGGGCGAACTCGTACTACACCATGTCCCCCGAGAACAACTACGCGATCTGGTCGTTTCTCAAGAAATGCCACCAGCGGGGCAAGATCTACAAGGGGGTGGACGCCATGCCCTGGTGCCCGCGGTGCGGTACCGGCATCTCGGAGCAAGAGCGAAAAGAGGGGTACAAAACGGTCGTTGACGATGCGGTGTACGTACGCTTCCCCTTGCTCGATGAGCCGGACGGCTACTTGCTCGTCTGGACGACCACCCCGTGGACGCTCGCTGCCAACGTGGCTGCCGCGGTGCATCCCGAGCTGACGTACGCTCAGGTACGCCAGGGAGACGCGACCTACTACCTGCTGAAGTCGAGGCTGGACGTGCTCGCGAAAAACGGGCCCTACGAACTCGTGAACGAGTTCCCGGGCGAGCGACTGGTAGGCCGCCGTTACCGCGGTCCATTCGACGAACTGGAAGCAGCTCAACTCGCTCGGGACGCCCACCGCGTCATCCCGTGGGATGAGGTGAGTGAAACGGAAGGTACCGGTATCGTCCACATCGCACCGGGCTGCGGCAAAGAAGACTTCGACCTCGGCAAAGAACATGGCCTTCCTGTCCTCGCCCCAATTGACGACGAGGGCATTTACGTGCAGGGCTATGGCCCCCTGACCGGAAAGTATGCGGGGGAAGTGGCACCTCTCGTCTTCCAGTGGCTGAAGGACAGGGGAATGTTCTATACGGCCGAGAAGTACCGGCACGACTATCCCCACTGCTGGCGATGCGGCACCCCCCTGCTGTTCCGCGTCGTAGACGAGTGGTTCATCCGGATGGATTGGCGGGACGAGATCAAGGAGGTTGCCCGCCAGATCCGCTGGATTCCCGACTTCGGTTTGCAGCTCGAGCTCGACTGGCTCACCAACATGGGCGACTGGATGATCTCGAAGAAGCGCTACTGGGGGCTCGCGCTGCCCATCTTCGAATGTCCCAACTGCTGCACGTTCGACGTGATCGGCAGCCGTGAGGAACTGCGCGAGCGGTGTGTGGCCGGCTGGGAAGAGTTCGTGGGGGATCCCAAGAATCCCAATACCCCCCACAGACCCTGGATCGACGCAGTACGCATCGCCTGCCCGAACTGCGGCACGCCGACGCCGAGAATCCCCGACGTCGGTAACCCCTGGCTCGACGCCGGCATCGTGGCCTACTCGACGGTGAAGTACTTCGAGGACAGGGAGTACTGGCGGAAGTGGATCCCTGCGGACCTGATCCTCGAATGCTTCCCCGGCCAGTTCCGCAACTGGTTCTACGCTTTGCTTGCGATGAGCACGATGATGGAAAACATCCCCCCAACAAAAACGATCCTCGGCCACGCTCTGGTGCGGGATGAAAAGGGCGAGGAGATGCACAAGTCGAAGGGGAACGCGATCTGGTTCGACGACGCGGCCGAGAAGATGGGCGCCGACGTGATGCGCTGGATCTACTGCCGACAGAACCCGGTTCAGAACCTGAACTTCGGCTACAACGTGGGCCGTGAAGTGGAACGGAAAGTGTTCCGCGCACTCTGGAACACGTACCGTTTCTTCTGCGAGTACGCCCGGTTGGATGAGTTTGACCCCAACCAGCCGCGGATCCCGGTGGCCGAGCGGCCGGAGCTGGACAGGTGGATCCTCTCAGAGCTCCAGATCCTCATTCAGGAGGCGCACAAGCACTGGTCCAGCTACGACCACCATCCGTTCGCCCGGCTCGCGGAACACTTCATCGAAGAGCAGCTTTCCAACTGGTACGTGCGGCGGAGCCGCCGGCGATTCTGGGCCAAGCGGGGCGAAAATGACCGCTCCAAGTGGGCAGCGTACCAGACCCTGTATGAGGTCCTGCTCACCCTGACCAAGTTGCTCGCCCCGATCATCCCCTTCCTCACCGAAAGGATCTACCAGAACCTGGTACATGGCCGCGACCTGCTCCTGTGGGGAGAACCCGGTGGCCTGGATCGCTCCAGCGTGCAGCCCGATCCGGCGGCGTCCCCCCCGAACAGCGTCCACCACTGCGAATTCCCGGTGGCCGATGAGTCGCTGATCGACCGCGAGCTCAACGCGCAAATGAGGCTTGTGCAGGATCTGGTAACGGCGGCCCACGCGCTCCGCGAAGCAGCCGGACATCGGGTGCGCCAGCCGCTTGCGGCTCTGAAAGTGTCTGCTCCCCAGACCTGGCAGCGCGACGCCATCGAACGCATGGCCGATGTGCTGAAGGAAGAGCTCAACATCAAGCAGGTCGAGCTTGCCTCCGAAGGCGAATTGGGCGACATTCGAGCCGTTCCCAACGAAAAGGCAGTGCGGAAGGCATTCGGCAAGCTTGCCGAACGCGTCGCCGAACAGATCCAGTCACTGGGGGCCGGGCCGATCCAGGCGCTGCTGCGAGGAGAAAGCTACCAGCTTACCGCAGAGGGGCAGTCCGTCGAGTTAAGCCCGAGCCACGTCAGGTTAGTGCTCCAGAGTGCACCTGACTGGCTGGTCGCCCAGGTGGGCGACGTCACCGTTGCCCTGGATACCAGGTTGACGCCGGAGCTGATTGCCGAGGGCTGGGTGCGCGACCTCGTGCGGCACATCCAGCAACTGCGAAAGGAGTCCGGGTTGAATGTGGAAGACCACATCTCGCTGTCGATCGAAACCGACGCCGCCGAACTCCAGAAAGCGTTCGAACAGTGGAGCGAGTACATCCGGCGCGAAACCCTGGCGGACGTGCTCGAATTCGGCTCGGGCAACGGTAACGAGAAGACGGTCAAGGTTGGCGGCCGGGAGGTGCGCCTGGCCCTGCAAAAACACCCTGCTTCCTGATGTGGGGGCAGATCCCCACGCACCGCTGTTCGGCGCTGACCACGGCTCCCGTATGCCCGCGGGCACCGCTGCCACCGATCGCTGAAACGAAAAACCGTGGTTGATCGGCAAAGGCCTGCCCCCTGCCTGGCGACTCTCGCTGCCGCCTGGGGCGCACACGTGTGCCCGAGTCATCCCCCTTAGCCGCGCTCCCGTGATCCGCTCGGCGCACCAATGTGGGGGAGCGGAGGTGGCCAGGGTGAGACCTGCCCAGTCGCATGCGAAGCGGTTGCAGGGGGCAGCGCACGCACGAATCGCCGGAATGTAGAATCAATTCTGCGGCTGCCCCGTGTTACCCGACGCCCACCGCAGGGGGGGTCGCTGTCTTCGGCCCAAACAGGCTCCGTCTGGGCACGAGAGCCCAGCGTCGTGGTGGGCTATCAAGAGCGGCGGCTGCGGAGAGGTTCCGCGGCGGAAAGCCGGGGCGTGTGAGACCTCCCAGGACAGGACCCGTTACGAGCCGTACACGATGTGGCTGTTTC
>JALSID010000100.1 GCA_026981825.1 Planctomycetota bacterium | reverse complement strand
CGTGAATCCCACCGCGGGATCCCGCGGTGGGATTCACGTCAAGCAGCCGATTCTGCCTACCCGAACAACCTGAATGGTGGCGGTTTTGCCGATGGATGTTAGCACGCTTGTGTTCCTGGCGCTACAACTGGGCATCTTTCTGATCGCCATCTCGATCCATGAAGCCGCCCATGCGTATGCTGCGTACCGGCTGGGTGATGATACGGCCGTGCGCCTGGGGCGGTTGACGATCAATCCGGTGAAGCATATCGACCCGATGATGAGCATTGTCGTGCCGGTCGTCCTTCTTCTGACCCTGGGGTTTGCTTTTGGCGGCGCCAAGCCTGTCCCGGTGGTGCCCTACAACTTGCGCGAACCGCGTCGCGACATGATGTGGATCGCGTGGGCAGGACCGGCCTCGAACGTCGCTCAGGCCATCCTCTTCTCGCTTTTGCTTGTTCCGATTCTTTGGCTGGTCAAGCTGGGCGTCTTAGCGGGGGCAGCGGAGTGGGTCGTTCGGCTGGCCATGTTCGGCGTGTTGGTCAACCTGATCCTGGCCGGGTTCAACATGATTCCCGTTCCCCCTCTAGACGGTTCGAGAATTGCGAAAGCGTTGCTCCCGGAGCGGGCGGCAGCGTTTCTTGATCGGATCGAGCCGGTCGGGTTGATCATCATCCTGGTTCTGCTGGCTACAGGCATTGTGGACGTGTTTCTCACGCCGATTCAGAGCCTGGCTCACCTGATGCTTCTTGTGCCGACGTATCTTGTGCCGTAGTGGTCGTCTTGGGCGCCCGGTTGGGTGGTGCATGGTGAGGTGGGGAATAGGAGATGGCGGAACAGAACGCAGGACCTGACGTGGCGGAGCACCAGGTTCACGCGGACGGGAAGGGGCAGCGGCTCGTGGTCTTGTCGGGCATCCAGCCCTCCGGAAAGCTGCACCTCGGCAACTACTTCGGTGCGGTGAAGCAGTACCTTGAGCTGATCGAGCAGGGGCACGAGTGCTACTACTTCCTGGCCAACTACCACGCGCTGACGACGATTCGGAACCGCCAGGAGTTGCTCGATCTGACCTGGCAGGCGGCTGTGGACTACGTGGCGCTCGGGCTCGACCCGGAGCGGTGCTATATCTACCGGCAGTCGGATCTTCCGGAGGTGTGTGAGCTGCAGTGGATTCTGACCACGATTACGCCGATGGGGTTGCTTGAGCGGTGCCATGCCTACAAGGACAAGGTTGCGCAGGGGTTGCCGGCGGACCATGGGCTATTTGCGTACCCCGTGCTGCAAGCGGCGGACATCCTGATTGTTTCCGCCAATCTTGTCCCTGTGGGCCAGGACCAGAAGCAGCACATCGAGGTCACTCGGGACATTGCGCAGCGGTTCAACCGGATCTATGGGGAGGTGTTGACGGTTCCGGAGCCGTACATCCGTGCTGATGCGGCGGTGGTGCCGGGTACGGATGGACGCAAGATGTCGAAGTCGTACGGCAATACGATCGACCTCTTCGCTCCAGAGAACGTGGTTCGCAAGCAGATCTTTGGGATTGTGACGGATTCGGCCACGGTGGAGGAGCCGAAGGATCCGGATCGGAGCACGCTGTATCAGATCCTTAAGCTCTTCTGCACGCCGGAGGAGGCTCGGGAGTGGGCGGAGCGGTTTCGGCGCGGCGGCCTGGGATACGGCGAGGTGAAACGGGTGTTGTTCGAGAAGTTTATGGAGGAGCTTGGACCGGCGCGGAGGCGACGGGAAGAACTGAGCAGGGATCCTGACTACATCGAGGAGGTGCTGCGGTACGGTGCTGTGAGGGCCCGCGAGGTAGGGGCGGCTCTGGTGCGGAGGGTGCGCGACGCCGTCGGCATCCCGAATCGCTAGGGCCGGCGCAGCGCGGAGGTCGTTTCCCGTCGATGCTGCGTCGTCTTAGGGTTCGCCTGGTGCCGGTTGGATACTTTGCACCCCGTGGGCGGGTTGTTCGTTCGAGCCGTTCTGGCGCGAACTCGGCGCAATCCAAAACCTGTACAATCGAAGGGACGTACGCGCCGATCGAGCGGTCGGCGGTTACTGGTGTCGTTCGGGTCGCATGTCCGTGGCAAGCTCGTAGCTCAGCGGCTTCAAGCGGCCGGTGGACGGGGCGGGTTCGGTGCCGCAGACCGGCTGGTCTGATGCGGTTCTTTGGGCCTCCGCGCGGACTCTACTAGGGAAGCGAGATATGCCTCGTTGGCGAGCCTGGTGGGTGTTCTCAGCGGTGGCTACGGTGAGCGGCCTGGCCATGTGGGTCGCGGGAGTGGCGAGCTCCGCTCCGCCTCAGTCCCGGGGGCAGGCTTCTGATCAGAAGGTTTTTTATGAAGGGCCCCAGGATTCGCGGATCCGGGCTGCGGTCCAGAATGCGGTGAACTATCTGCGCAAGCAGCAAAACGGCATTCTCCGGGGTGGCCTTGGCGAAGCGGCTCTTGTTTTGCAAGCCCTTGCCAAGGCCGGCCTGACGTACGAGGGGATGGTGGACCCGGCGGATCCGTTTGTGGATGCGTTGATTCAGAAACTCCGTGCTTCTTGTCAGGGTTCGTTCCAGCCGTCGCGGCCGAAAAACCACGGCCACGATCTCTACGAGGCCGGCTGTGTGGTGATGGCCTTCGCTGCCTATGATGTGTTTGCTCGTGCCAACCACCGCACCCAGGTCCAGTTGGTCTTACAGCACATCTTGGCGTCGCAGAAGCCCAATGGGATGTGGGGCTATGATGGTCCCCAAAAAGAGGAGCGTTCCGACAACTCGATCACGCAGTATGCCTTGTTGGGCGTATGGGAGGCGAACGCCACGTATGGGATTCCGATCGACCCTGCAGCGGTCGAACGGGCAGCGCGTTGGATGATCCAGACCCAACACCCCAGTGGCGGGTTTGTCTACCACCCGTTGGAGGGGGGGCCGCCGACGCTCTCGATTACCGCCGGCGCAGGGGGGAGTTTGGGCATCTGTCGGGACATCATGTACCGGAAGAGGCGGCGGACTGGGGCTGCCATGCCTTTACGTCCGTTGGATGAGGTTCAGCAGGAACGGCAGGCGGAGCAGGCTGCCGCTGGTTACGCTGCTGGCCTGCCCCGTCAGACTCTGGATGCGGCGGTGCAGCGCGCCACGGCCTGGTTGCACAACAATCTGAAGATCCCGCCCGATCAGTGGCCGATGTACTTTTTCTACGCGTTGGAACGGTACGCGACGTTGAATGGTGACGAGTGGCCTCAGAAGGGGCGCATGTTGCCCGGGACTCCTGAGGTGGACTGGTATTCGGTGGTTGCGGACTACTTGATTCGGAGTCAGCAGTTGAATGGAAGTTGGCCGGAGCATGGGACGGGGGCGAACGCGGAGGTCGGAACTGCCTGGGGCATCCTTTTCCTGGTTCGGTCAACCAAGATCAGCGTGGGGGCGCATGCTGAGATCCTGGGGGGCGGTCTGTTGCTCAGCGGTCGGGGGTTGCCCAAGAACCTGAACCAGATCCTGATCGAAGGGGGCCAGCTTAAGCCTCCACCGGTGGGAACGGCGGGGCGAATCATCGAGCTGCTCGAATCGGTGCGCATCGACGATGTGGAGGCAGCCCTTAGTGCTCTTGAACAGGAAATGGTCAAAAAGAAGCCGAAGCTGTCCAACGCGGAGTTGGAGCGGCTCCGCAAGGTGGCGATGTCACAGCGAGATCCCAAAGTGCGAGCGGAGGCGATTAGGCTATTGGGACGCAGTGGCGACCTTCGGGTTGTTCCCTGGTTGCTGTTTGCGCTGGGGGATGATGATCCGAGGGTGGTTCGTGCAGCGCGGGAGGCGCTGATGCGGATCAGTCGGCGGCCATTTGGTATGGGACCGCGCAATCCGACACCGGAACAGTGGCGTGCAGAGGTGGAGGTCTGGTACCGCTGGTACACGCAGCTTAATCCCGACTGGGAATACGAGATCGCTGAGGAGTAGCGATGGCCGGAGAAGAGGTGGCTCCAGAAGTCGTCGAAAAGCTATTAACGCTCCGTGAGGAGGCGTCGCTGAAGCCTTCGCTCTACGAACGCGTCTCCTCCTTTCTGTTCAGCCTCCTTGTGTTTACCGGGATTGTTGTCGGTTTTTTGGGCGCTTTGTGGCTTACGAATCGTATCTGGGGGGGCGCTCCACCAGTCCGACCCGTCACTCTGGTGGAACTGCCCGGTGGTAGTCTGGAAGGCGACACGAATGTGGAAGAGGACATCATTGACCCTGCGGTCCAGCCCGAGTTGCTCGAGGTGGAAACGATAGATCAGGTGGTTGAGGACGTGGTGGATGTGCTGTCGAACCAACCGGTGGTGGCGGATCCTGAGACGTTTCAGGATCCGTTAGCCACTGCTGAAGGGCCGATTGGGAGGCGGAAGTTTGGTCATGGGCCGGGCACAGGGGGGCTACCCCGGGAGGAACGCTGGTTGATCACGTATCCCCCGGGGCAGAGTCTGAAGGAGTACGCCCAGCTTCTCGACTCCTTTGGTATCGAGTTGGGCGTGATTGCCAATGGCAGGTTGTACGTGCTATCGAACCTTTCCGCTCGCAAGCCACAGGTTCGGGTGGTGAGTCCGGAAGAGGAGAAACGGCTGTATCTCACCTGGCGTGCCGGTGATCGCCAGAAGGCAGACCTGCAGCTTGCGAAGAGAGCAGGCATCGAAAACCCTCTGGCAGTGATACAACTGATTCCTGCCCCTCTGG
>JALSID010000099.1 GCA_026981825.1 Planctomycetota bacterium | reverse complement strand
GGGCGACGTCCCCTTCAGCCGCTATTCCCATTTTCCGGGCCAGTGCCACACCCAGGCCGAACAGTGGCAATATGGCCCCCTGTAACAGCCAGATCCATCCGGTCCAAGCGGTCAGCACCATAAACACGACACTCACGACGGCCACGAGCCGGATCATGCAGCCCTCAAGCAGGTACAGGGATCGCCAACCCTCTATCGTCAGGCCGAAAGGGGCTCCTGGCCGGAGGAAATAGATCCCCGGTCGGTATGGCTGCGGGATCCTCCCCCAGTGTTCGTTCAGTTTATGCGTTCCCTCCTCGGGCGTCTCCATCCGTTGCTCGCGTGCGCGCACGATTTCGACCCGGTTCACTACCGTCGCTACCGACCAGACGCTCACATTGTCCCAGTGGCGTAGGCCCCCCATGTCCAGGTACGTGCAGATGACCGGCAGTTTTCGACCCACTTCGTAAGGCCCATCGATGGCACGTGCCAGTGGTGCACGCGTAATGACAATCGCGGGCCATTGCTCGCCGCGAGTTTTGGACATTTCGAGATAAGTGGCGATCAAATACGGATTGGTGGAGATCACCACTGCGCTGCCGAGATTACCATTCCGCCCGGCGCTGACGGCACTCGTCATGATGAGCACGAGCGTTATGGCGAAGACCGCCGCAGTGACGAAAAAGCTGTAGTGGAGGAAGTAACCCACCAGCGACGACACAATGGCCCCGGCCAGGCAGACGGTGAGCCAGAGGGGATAGCAGTACCAGTAGCGCAGGAGGCTGACTCGGACCGCGGCAGGATTGCTCGCCACCGTATCTCCGACCCCGGGCACCGCGTACCCGGGCTCGTCCGGCCGCGGACTGTAGGTGAAGAGTCTGGTGGTTTCGGGGGCTACTCCGGTCGGAGACGGCTGGGTGGTCGGCGCCACGGGGTTTGAGCCCCACTGCGGTTGGAGCGAGCGTGGCTTGCTGGCCGGGTACCCTGCGACGGGTGGGCTAGCCGCGGGCATAGGCTGGGTGAAGGGGGGCTGGGTGGGACCGGTGGCCGGCTGCGGCTGAGCAGATGGCGCCGGCACCGTCTGCAGCACAAAACCACCACCAGGTGTGCGCCGATATACCCTCTTGCAGGCCGGACAGCGCACCGCTGTCACCGTTGGATCGGTAGGACACTTGAGCTTTCCGCCGCATACGCAGTCGATCAATTGACCTGTCATCGCCGTGACCTGCTACGCCGGAGACAGCCGCACATACGCACGTCGACCTCAGCTCTGAGTGCGTGCTTCACGATAGTAGCGCGAAGAGATGACCACCCTCTTGTCTACCCCAGAACCGAACGCTGCGCGGGTGTCGAGATCCTCTACACATTGCCGCGTTGACTCGCCCGAGCGGGCCTGTGTGCTGGGCACCGGATCCCAGGACATAGCTCTTTCCCCGCCCGACTGCTCGCGCGGCTGCCCTGGAAAGCAACGCACCATCCCACCACCCATTGGTCTGCCTGAACGGTGTAATCGAGGTTGCCAGTATTGTCGCTTCTGCGCGATGCCGGAGTCAACGCCGTGGGGCAGACAGCGGTGCGTCGCCGTTGGTTGGGAAAGGAGCGATCGGACCGTACGGCCAGGGATGCCGCGGCGGAATCGGCCAGCGTGGCCGACCTTAGATTCTGCCGGTTCCTACGAATAGGTTGAGAGATGCTCCGTTAGCATGTGACGGTCGGGCGATCAAAGAGCGGGGTTTAGCGATGCGTGAATCCCCGTCGCGATTAACCGCGAGCGCACAGAAGCCGCGCATGGACCAGCTCCGCGCCTTGCTTCGTCGCTGGACGGTTTTCCTGTTCTGCGTTTCTTGGGTCTGGTTACTCGTCGGTTGTGGCGGGGACCCGATGGAGCGGACGCCTGAGCCGGCGATCCCGGTCCCATTTCAGGACGAGTTCCTCGGCTCCAGGGCTTTCGCCGGGCTACTGACGATCATGATGCTGGCCGGTATGGGAGTTGCCTACTGGCTGGGTAGCTTGCTCGAACGTTGGCGGTGGCGAAAATGATCCCGCTGCGGCCGACCTGCTCGCGGGTGGCCCGATGCACGCTTCGCCCTGACCGAGGTCCGTCCCAAAGCTTAGTCAACTGTGCCCGTCCAGGGGGCCGGTGTTTGAGCTTGCCGGTCGTAGCGTGATCACTCTGTGGTGCGTGCGGCCTGTTGGGGCCAGGTGAGATGCGGAGCTTCGACGTACGCGCCGCCCGCGTACGACCGTCATCGGGTGCTGTTTCCAAAACCGTTGTGGCGCGCGGTCTCTCGCGTGGTGGGGCGAACGGAAGCAACGATCAGGCCCTTGCGACCCTCGCGGCCGGACTGGTCAATCAGAGGTTCCACTTCGATCTCGGTGAGCCCTTGCAAGCGGCGGATATCGCGTACGTCACCGATTACAAGGGCCGTTCCGTTGCGGCTGGCGATCCGAGCCACCTGCCTGGCGTTGCGCACTGGACGAGGGGGGCGGTCCATGTAGAACCACACGCTCTCCTCCGTGTTTGGCATGGCCAGGAGGGGAACCCCGAGCTTCGAGCGGAGCTCCTCCGCCGACCGTGCCAGGTTGCGATGCGAGTGGTGCCGATCCATCGATGGCAACACTACGTTGAAAATGGCGACGGCCAGCACAGCGTGACAAAGACCGAGCCAGGCAAGTCCGTCCGGCTTCGACCAGCGAACGGTTGCCAGGTTCCAGGCGGCCAGCCCTGCCGCAAAAACGATTCCCGCCACCCACAGGTACCGCTGCTCGACCACGTAGGCAGCGCCGAGCAGCCCAGGGCCGGCCAGTGCAAACAAGCCCCATTGGGTGATAAGGACGAGCTTTTGGCGCCAATGCAGAAGGCCATCGGTCGCCGCACGCACGATCGTCGCCCACGCCAACCCACAAAGCAGACCGATGGCCGGCAAGCACGGCAGGTAGTAGCTTGGCTTTGCGATCTTCCAGAACGAAAAGACGACGAGATTCCCTATTGCCCACCCCCAGACGAGCCACCACCGACGGTCCGTCTTGAACGCTCCGGCCGTAGATCTGTGCACGACCGGAAGTAAGGCCCCGGCAATTGCCAGCGGAATCCACGGCACGATCAGCTCGGGGAATCGCAAGAGCAAGGGCAGCGATCGATGCACCTCGGGTTCGGGCACAGCCCCCAGTTTCAGACCCATCTCGTACCCCCATACGAGGATCGCGCGGGGCATGTGAACCGCGACGAGCACCGGCCACGGTAACGCGGTGAGCGATGCGGCGAGCCACCAGCGGCCGTCGAGGAGCCGCGGGCGGACGTTGACCCGAGCGACGGCGGCGTAGACGCCAATGGCGATCAGGATGATCATAATCGCCACCGGCCCCTTTGCCAGCACGCCAAGGCCCGCGCACAACCCGCTCAGGAGCCGATAGCGGCGGACGACCCGTTCGGATCGGTTTGCTTCACTTTGCCACCAGAACCAGAGAGAGGCGGTGGTAAGAGGGACAAGCAGGGCGTCGGCGGAGCCCTGCCGCAGTTCGGCCACCACCTGGGAGAACGTACAGAAAACCACGGCGGCACCCAGGCCGGCGATCCGACCGTGGGCTTGTGTTCCCCACAGATAAAGGACCAGTACCGTGATGGCGCCCCCCAGGGCAAAGGGCAAACGCAACGCGAACTCGTCCCGCCGCCCGGTCAGCAACATGGACAATGCCCCGAGCCACCGGCAGAGGGGCGGCTTTTCCAGGCGGGGCTGGCCCTTCAGGTAGGCAACGATCCAGTTTCCGTTGAGGGTGTCCACCACCTCAGCCGCAAGCCGCTGCTCCCGCCGTCCCCACACGTCCATCTCGCCCAGAGCAGCGAAAAACGACATCCAGACGATGAGGACAAGCAGGAGCTCGGGCACCCAGTTCGTAAGCCGCCGCACACGCGATTCGTCCATCGGTTTTCCTACTCTGACTGGAGGTCGGGCTCTCCGTGACTGGCTTAGAGGATTTGGCTCGTGCCTGCAATACGGTTCGCCACGCACCGCCAGGTAGCCCGAGTGCCCCCTTGGCTGCAGGTCGATAACCAGCCCCCGCCGACCGGCGCTCCATGGGCAGTTGCCCGGCAAAGCAAGCGCGGCCTCCCACCTCGAGGCGGCCAGCGGAGCTCGGCCGCCCGTGCGCTCCCCAGCGCATCCAGCCAGCAGAGTGAACGTCCCTGCCGCGGCACGGTCTGCGCCCCGTAACCGAAGGCAACTGCGCCTCCGTGAGGCTTTGGAGTGCGGCACTCCTGTGCCGCTTTCTCTTTTTCAACCGTGGCACCCCTGTGCCGCTTTGCCCACCGCCCGTCAAAGCAACCCCGCGCGGGCGGTTCGGACGGAAGCCGAGTGCCGTCGCGTGGCAGGGCCTACCCGCCGGCCGTGGCCCGGGCCCGGCGGCGTGCGCGGACGCGCGTCGCTCGCCGGCGTCTTCTCCCGCCGGCGAGCCGTCAGGCTCGCCGCGCGATGCAAGCGACCACCGTTGGTCAGATCCGCGCGGGCAATTCGGTATAATGAGTAGACGCCACCACCGTTGCGGGCCGATGCCGGCGCTCGTGGTTGAGCCGTCGGTTGGTTAAAGACGCGGGGCTCGCTGGTAGGTGGAAGTGGCGGGACCATAGGCCTGAAGAGGGCCGGTTCTGCTGCGGTATGCCGAGAGGTGCACCATCCACGGGGCGGCAGCGTGTAGAGGAGCTGTCGTCGGGCCGTGGTCATGGAGGGTAAAACGTTTTAACGTCGG
>JALSID010000098.1 GCA_026981825.1 Planctomycetota bacterium | reverse complement strand
CCGGTTTTTCGGCAAGAGCGAAATCGATGAGCTTCACGTCGCCTGAGCCAGACACCAGGATATTGTTCGGCTTGATGTCCTTGTGCACGTAGCCCTTCTCGTGCATATAAGCGAGCGCTTCGGCAGACTGCTCGATGATCTTCCGCGTGGCCGTGTAGATGATGGGATGACCACGGAGGATGCGGATGGCTAGGTTCACGGACGGGAAGTACTCCAGGATCAGATGGGGCGCATGCTCGCCTTTTCGTCCCGGAAAGTACTTGTAAGTGCGGATGATGTACGGATGCTCAAGCTGCATGCCCACCTTGGCTTCGTTCGCCAGGAGCCTCCGGTGCAGCGCCTGTCGGGCAGCCTCCGGAAGGAGGATCTTGAGCGCATAGCGACGGCCCGAGTAGACCTCTTCTGCCTCCCAGATCTGACTGTGCTGGCCGGTCTGGATCAGATTAATGAGCCGGTAGCCGTTGATGACGAGCGATTCATCGGCCACTATCGCGTCCTCACTCTGCCCATGCGACACGTGCGCCACTTAGCTGCCCCCCTTGCAGGGCGCCGGTCCGCGCTTGCCACGGTCCTCCTCTGCTGGCACCAAGGGGAAGCGTTCTCTTTACTATAGCCCGGCCAGGCAGCAGACATCCGCGCCCGCCGACACAAGCCCGGCGGCAGCGGAGCCGCTCCGGTTGCGCGGCTGACCCCGAGGACACGGTGTAGGCCCGCTCAACCGCAAACGTTCGCGGGGGCTTATCGCCTGGCTGTGCGGCGTGCCTGCGCACGTACTTTCTGCTGCTTCTTCGCTGCTTCCACGGCCATGCGGTCGCATTCCTCATTTTCTTTGTGACCCCGATGGCCGCGGACGAATTCGGTATCCACTCGATGCTTTTGCAGCAAAGCATCCAGACGCTGCCACAGATCCTGGTTCTTCACCTCGCGCAACTGGCCGTTTTCCTTGCGCTTCCAGCCGCGAGCCTTCCAGTTCGGAAGCCACTCACGGATGCCCCGAGCGACATACTGGCTGTCGGTGACGAGCTTCACGGCGCAAGGCCGTTTCAACGCCTCCAGACCACGGATTACCGCCATCAGCTCCATACGGTTGTTTGTTGTGCTCGGCTCTCCTCCGCTCTCTCGCTTCTCGCGGCCGGTCTTTACGTGGCGTAGGATGTACGCCCAGCCTCCGGGGCCAGGGTTTCCCTTACATGCGCCGTCCGTGAACAGAATCACGTCATACGGCTCTGCCGAAGAGCGCGTTGCCTTTCCCTTGCGTTGGGTCGCCATACGAGCCTCCCGATTGCCAGGCCCCTTCCCGGCTGCTCAATCCTATGGGGTTGTCCTCTTCGGTGCCTCAATAGTGGCTTTGGGGGTGCGAATAATTCGAGGAAGCTCCAGCAGTCGGTGGCTCTGAGACCGTCCTATGGGTTCGCTTGCGAAAGAGCTGGCAAAAAGGCGCAAGAAAGAGCTGAAGGCGCAGCTCAAGCTCGAAAAGAAGCGGCGCAAGCTGGTTTCTGCCGCGATGTCCCCCGCTGCGGAGTCGGTCCGGCCGTCGGCGTTTCCGAGCTCTGAGCCTGCGGCCAACGACCTAGACGAGAAGCAGCTCAAGGAGGAGTCGGTTCGAATCCACCGCTGGCGACTCTGGGCCGCCATCGTCGGAGTCATCATCAGCGCCATCGGTCTCGCACTGCGGATCTACCAGTTCCTGTCCCAGTGAGATGCCTCGCCCGGCTGTGCGCCCGCTGCCCCCGTCGACCGACTACCCCACCCTGCTTTGCTTCGCTAGACTGGATGCGACGTCACGAGACGATTTCGCGACAACGCGGCGTCTGCACTCGGCTCTCGACACTACGGGACAAAACGAACGCGCTTTCGAGAGTCAAGCACCAACGGCAGAGGAGTTTGGCATCCATGCAGCGGTTCTACCCAGCGGTCGTGGTTGCTGTTGTGAGTCTGGACTGTTTCGCCGGCTCGTTTGTGGGGGCCGAGGAGCTGACAAGGGCAACCCCACAAAGCGTCGGCTTGTCCGCTGACGGACTGCGCGAAGTCACGAAAGCGTGCGAGGATCTAGTACGACGAAAAGAATGTGCCGGTACGGTGGTGGGCGTTGTTCGCCACGGCAAACTGGTCTACCTGCAAGCGGTCGGGTTTCGCGACATCGAGAACGCCGTTCCGATGACCACGGACACCATCTTTCGCATCTACTCCATGACAAAACCGATCACCACAACAGCGGCAATGATGCTTTGGGAGGAGGGAAAGTTCGGGCTCGATGACCCCGTGTCCCGATACATCCCGGAGTTCCGTAACGTCCGCGTCTGGGGGGGCGAAGACGGCGATGGGAACCCGGTCCTCCTCCCCCCCAAGCGCCCGATCACCATTCGAGACCTCATGCGACACACCGCCGGGCTCACCTACGGCTTCTATGGCAACACAGCCGTGGACCGGCGCTATCTGCAGGCAAATCTTCTCGATCGAAACTCCACGCCCGAACAGTTCATCCGAAAACTGACGCGCATCCCGCTCCTGTATCACCCCGGTGAACGGTGGCACTACAGCGTCTCGGTGGACGTTTTGGGCTGCCTGGTCGAGAAGGTCTCGAATCAGCCCCTGGATCTGTTCTTGAAAGAGCGGATCTTTGATCCGCTGGACATGCGGGATACCGGTTTCTACGTACCTGAGCAGAAACTTGGCCGATTCGCGGTCAACTACACGCGGCGAGGCGAAAGCCTGGTTGCGATCGACCGCCCCGAGACGAGCCCGTACAGACGTAAGCCCAGCTTCCCGTCCGGAGGGGGGGGGCTTGTTTCGACTGCTCGGGACTACCTGCACTTTTGCGCGATGCTGCTCAATGGGGGTGAGCTCTTCGGCCGGCGCATCCTGAAACCTGACACGGTGCGGCTCATGACCACGAACCAGTTGGGAGACATCGGCTATATCGGGATCGTCGAACGCCGCGTCGGGGTGGGGTTCGGGCTCGGATTCTCGGTCGTCGTCAAACCGGGGCTCTGGGATCGCCACGCTGTCAAGGGCGAGTACGGCTGGAGTGGCGCGGCAAGCACACACTTCTGGATTTCCCCCACACACGACCTGGCCGTCGTTGCTCTTCATCAACGGATGCCTTTCACGAACATCCTTCAGCAAACCGTGAAGCCCCTGGTTTACCGAGCGGTAAAGGAGGAGAGCAACCGTGCGACGCCTTCTCCGTGACCGGCCTGCGCTGCGGCAGCGTCATAGAGGCAACCTGGTCCTGTGAGACCTCCCGTGCGCACCGATGCAACTAAGGGGGCCGGGATAAGGCGAGGCCGAGTTGGCGGGCTCGCCCGATGCCGACGAGAAACGCAAAATGTCGCCATGGGGGCGGTTGGCCGAAAAGGCCAAGCACCGAGGCCGGACGTGCGGCGGCGCTTAACGGTGAACCCGACCGCGGCCGGTTAGCTCCCAGGGAGTGGCAAGAATGAACGACCGTTACGTACTGAAGGCCGACCGAATTGTCCTACCAAACAGGATGTTGGAGGGGGGCTGGGTCGTGGTACAGGGGGGACGCTTCGCTGCAGTAGGGGCCGGATCCCCACCGCTTGCTTCTCCCGTGGTCAACGCTGCAGGTTTCACGTTGGCGCCCGGTCTGGTTGACATTCACGTTCACGGCGGCGCCGGGGCCGACTTCATGGATGGAAGCTCGGAGGCGATCTGCACGGTTGCCCGAGCACACGCCGGCTACGGCACTACTTCCCTGGTGCTCACCACTACGACCGCGCCGGAACAGCGCATCGTTGAGACGCTCGAAATCGCCCGTTCGTTCGTCCATCGTGACCGCAACGCCGTCAGTCCGGCAACGAATCGAGGCCGAATTCTGGGCGTCCATCTGTATGGCCCGTTTTTTGGTCCGGAAGCGGTGGGGTGCCATTCGCCCGAACATCTGTTCTCCCCCGAGGGGGGCGCGGAGCGGTTGCTCAAGCGGTTCGCGGACGTTCTGATCGGCGTTACGGTGGCGCCGGAAGTCACGGGGTGGGAACAGGTCGCAAGAGCAGCGATCCGGCTCGGGCTACGCGTCCATGTGGGGCATTCGGACGCCACGTTCGAGCAGTTCGCGGCGGCTGTTCGAGCCGGTGCCTCTCACGTGGACCACCTCTTCTGTGCAATGTCTGACAAGACCAAGCTCCGCCGGAAGGCCGCCTACCCGATGCGCGGGGGTGTGCTGGAGGGAACGCTCCTCTTCGAGCACGTAACGACCGAGGTGATCGCGGACGGTAAGCACCTGAGGCCAGAGCTGCTTCACCTGGCTTACCGCATCAAGGGGCCGGATCGTCTGGCACTCGTCACCGACTGTAATCGCGCGCTCGATATGCCCGACGGCGAATACATTTTCGGACCCCGAGACTACGGAACCCGCTTTGTGAGGCGCGACGGCGTTGGCATCATGCCCGACGGCAACGGACTGGCTTCTTCTTGCGTGGCCCTTGCCCATTGCCTGCACCACTTTTTCGGGCACGTGCCCTGCCCCATGGAACACGTCATTCGAATGTGTACCCTCACTCCGGCGCGAATCGCGGGCGTGGACCATCTGGTCGGAAGCATCGAACCGGGCAAGTTCGCCGACTTCGTCCTGTTGGACGAGGAACTCCGCGTGGTCGCCGTTGCCTTAGGGGGCCGGCAAATCGCCGGTGAGCCGGTCTCCGGCTTGCCCCAGGCAGAGCGGTAGCAGCGAAGAGAGCTCAGACCTCCAATCCCCCTTTCAACTTCTTATCCGGTTTGGAAGGTTTGGTAGACTCGGTTTTCCCGGAGCGGTACTCCTCAACGGCCTGTTGCTCCTCGCGGCGGACTTCCTCCTCCAGCACCGCTCGTCTGCTCAGGCTGATGCGCCTCTGTTCCGGATTAATGTCGAGGATGCGAACTTCCACTTCCTGGCCGACCTGCACCTCGTCCGCCACGCTGCGCACCGGGTGAAGGGCCAATTCCGAAATGTGCACAAGCCCTTCGACACCCGGCTGGATTTCGACGAACGCTCCATAGTCGGCCAGTCTGGTGATGCGGCCGGTGACCGTGTCACCGGGCCGGTACCGGGCCGCCACCCGTTCCCAGGGGTTTTCCTGGAGCCGTTTCAAGCTCAACGTGATCCGCCCCTGGCTACGGTCCACCTTGATCACCTGGACTTCGACTTCGTCGCCAACTTTGAGCACGTCTTCGGGCCGCGTGCCTCGGATCCAGCTCAGCTCGCTTACCGGGATCAGCCCGTCCACGCCCCCGAGGTCAACGAAGACGCCGAACTCACGAATATTCCGGACCTTGCCGCGGCGCACCTGCCCCTCGCTCAGTTCGGCAAGCAGCCGCTCGCGGGCCGCTTCGCGCTCGCGCTCCAGCAGTACCCGTCGACTTGCCACCAGGCTGTTCTGCTGCCGTCGAACCTCGAGAACCTCACAACGAAGCGTTTGGCCCTCGAACTGGGCGAGGTCCTCCACCCGACCGAGGTCTACGTGGCTGGCCGGAATAAACACACGAACACCGCTGACCGTGCCCTCAAGCCCCCCTTTGTTATGCCCGGTGATCTTGATGTCGAGGACGGTGCCCGGCTGAACGGTATCCCAGTCGAAGAGTTCCGCGGCACCGGGGACTCGTAGCACGTAAAGACCTTCGTCCGGGTCGAAGTGATCGACGACCAGCTCCAGCTCGGTACCGACGGCCGGTACCGTCTCGAACTGCATCCTCGGTACAACCCCCTCGACGCGGTCGCCCAGGTCGACGAACACATCCTCCTCGCTCACCGCCACCACGCGGCCCTTCACCTTGCCGGACAGAGGGCGGTCGTCTCGCTTCGGCCCTACGTCGCCCATGATCTGTTGTTCGAGCAGCTCCATACCGCCCATTTGCGCGAGGGCACGTTCGATTTCCGCTTCGGACTCTTCGTCCAGGTACAGGTGTGCCCCCTTGCGACGAACCTTCGGCTTCGGCGGTTCCTCGACGGGCTGCTCGAATTGCTCGAGCAGTTGCTCATCCGCGCCTTTCTCCTGGGACTCTTGTTCGTGCTCGTTCCGGCCCTGCTCTTCACTCATGCGACGCTCCGCCAAATCGGTCCGCGTCACCGCCAACCAGGCGGTCCGCGCAGGTCAGATCAACAGCATACACCGTATGATACGTTCTGCAGGGTGCGGCTTCCGGCGAACCTCTGCGGCTGTGGGGCGAGATGCCGGCCGTGGCACCGACGAAGGCAGCTTCGCCTTCCGAAGGTCGACGAACGCGAACCCACCGGCTCTTTTCCAACCCGAGGCGGTGCTTGCCTGACGGCCGCGAACTTGGTCTAATGCACTCTCCGGAGACGTCGGTAGCAGTACGACTCAGGAAGTGGCCATGATCCGTCAGCGACAATCTGTGCTTCAGTTGGACGACCAGGACGCGCTCGAGCGGGCGGTGGAACTCATGACCATTCCGGGGCCGCCTGGCAAAGAGTCCGAGGTGCAGGAGTATATTGTGCGGGTTTTGCGGCGGGCTGCGGTGCCGGAGAGCTGGATTCGCGTGGACGATTGTCACCGGCGGAGTCCATTCGGGGGCGAGACGGGCAACCTGATCGTCACGTTGCCCGGCACAGCGAAAGGGCCACGCCGCTTGCTCATGGCCCATCTGGATACGGTGCCGATCTGTGTGGGGGCCCAGCCGGTCCTGCGGGGGCATTATGTGCGGAACCTCAACAGTGCCAGCGGCCTTGGGGCAGATAACCGCTCCGGCACGGCCACAATTCTGACTGCGCTCATTGAAATTATGCGACGCGAACTCCCTCACCCCCCACTGACCTTCCTGTGGTGCGTCCAGGAGGAAGTGGGACTGTACGGCTCGCGCTACGTCGACGTTTCCCTCCTACAGAAACCGACCATGGGGTTCAATTGGGACGGCGACCTGCCACAACGGGTGACCATCGGCGCAATCGGTGCGCGGCGATACACGGCGGTTATTCAGGGAGTCGCCAGCCACGCCGGTGTCGCACCGGAACGCGGTGTCAATGCCCTGGTGGTGGCATCGCTAGCCATTTCGGAACTCCACCGACGGGGCTGGCACGGTGCCGTGCGCAAGCGCGACGGCCAGGGAACGGCCAACATCGGGATCGTGGCCGGGGGCAACGCCACGAACGTGGTGATGCCGGAGCTGCGCATCGAGGGGGAAGTGCGCAGCCATGACCGGGCCTTCCAGAAGAAAATGATCGCGGCGTACAAGGAGGCGTTCAACCGAGCCGCGCAGGCGGTAAGCAACGTGGACGGCAAGCGAGCCCGGGTGAAGTTCAAGGACCACGAGTCGTACCGGCCGTTCCGGTTACGGGAGGATTCCCCGGTAGTGACCATTGCCGAGGAGGCGGTCCGTGCGATCGGGCTCGAACCGGAGCGGTACGTGGCAAACGGGGGCCTGGATGCAAACAGCATGGCGCTGCACCGTATTCCTACGGTTACCTTCGGCGCCGGCCAGCGGGACGTGCATACGACCAGGGAATCCATGCACATCCCCTCCTTCCTCCGTGCCTGCCGGCTTGCCCTTTACCTGGCTGTAGACGGCCGTATCCAGGAAAGAACGAGCTCGTGATCAGGCCGGTGCACCGCAACGTCTTTGGAGCCGGCGACGCTTGAGGGGGCAGCGCTGAAGTGTCTTCTAGCCTGGACCCGCCGACACTGGGGGGCTGCCGCACCTGGCCGTCTCTCGCAGGGGGTAATGTCCGGCGCGTGGCCCGAGAGCCTTGCGTGCTCTCCTACGATCAGACAGGTGCGCCGCGGGTAGCGGAGCTGTTCCATAGCCGGATGTTTGGAGCTTAGCAATGGCGTCCAGGGTCAGCATAACGTTCTGGGGGGCGGCACGTGAGGTCACGGGCAGCATGCACCTGATCGAGACGGACGGGCGACGCATCCTGCTCGACTGCGGACTGTACCAGGGTAAACGGAAACACGCTTTCGAACGAAACAGGAACCTGCCCTTCCCTGCATCGTCGATCGATGCCGTGATCCTTTCCCATGCGCACATCGACCATAGCGGAAACCTGCCGAGCTTGATCCGAAGTGGTTACCGAGGCCCCATCTATGCCACCTCTGCAACCCGAGACCTCTGCGTGCACATGCTGCTGGATTCCGCACACATCCAGGAGGAAGACGTTCGCCACGTGAACAAGATACGGAGGGCTCAGGGCAAGCGACCGTTCGAACCGCTGTACACGCGGGAGGACGCCGTGGAAGCGATCAACAGGATCGTCTCCTATCCGTACCACGTTCCGTTTCAGGTGGCGGATGGTCTGACGGTGACGTTCTACGATGCGGGACACATGCTCGGTTCCGCCCTGGTCGCGATCGACTTCGATGACGGCTCCGAATCGAGGCGGCTGGTTTTCAGTGGCGATCTGGGTCGACCGGGGTTCCCGATGCTGCGAGATCCAGAACACCCGGAGGGGGTCGTTGCATTGGTCATGGAAGGAACCTATGGCGACCGCTGTCACCCGTCCACGGACCAGGCCACCGATCGGCTCAAAGAGGTCGTTCTGGACGCGGTCAGGGAGCGCGGGATCGTGATCATCCCGGCTTTCGCCGTCGGACGTACCCAGCAGATCGTCTACCGACTGAATCTTTTGCATGAGCGCGGCGAGATCCCGGAGATCCCGGTCTACGTGGACAGCCCGCTGGCCACGGATGTGACGGAGGTGTATCGGAATCACCCCGAGTGCTACGACCGTGAAATGCTCGAGGCCCTGTTCACCGAAGCGGACCACAATCCCCTTGGGTTTCGGGGGCTCACTTACATCCGCAGGAAGGAGGCTTCCAAGGCGCTCAACGAGATCGAGGGCCCGGCCGTGATCATCTCGCCCCAAGGCATGTGTGAAGGGGGCCGTGTCCTGCACCACCTGATGCATCACATCGGCGATCCCAGAACCACGATTGTGTTTGTGGGCTATCAGGCCCAGCATACGCTCGGACGCTATTTGCGCGAGGGGGCCAGGGAGGTGCGGATTTTCGGACGTCCGTTCCGGGTGGAGGCGCGTGTCGAAGCGATCGACGGGTTCAGTTGCCACGCGGACCAGCACGAGTTGCTCGGGTGGGTTCGGCGCATCAGCGAAGGGGGCCGGCTGTCCAGCATCTGTCTGGTGCACGGTGAAGAAGCTGCCTTGGCCACCCTCGCACGAGCCATCGAGGAGCTCGGCATTGGACCTGCGGTCATCCCGTCCCGCGGGGAGACCTGCGTTCTCGCGTAGCTCGGCCCTCACGACCCCCAGGCGCGGCCGCTAGCGGCCGATGTTCCTTAGTGTCGCCGCGCGCTACACGGGGGTGATCCCTGCGCCCCCGACGCAGGCTACATCTCCCACGGTTTCAGCCCGCGGCGGAACCTGCCAAAGCCGAAGAAGGTCGGCTTGTATTCGCCCACCAGGCGGACATCGGAGCGGTCTGGGATCTGGTCTTCCATCCCCACGCACCAGTAGACGGCGTTCACCAGGAGCCGGCGCAGGCCCTCGCTCTGCAGATCCACGGACGCCCCCATCGTCGTGGTGAACACCCGACCGCGGTGGCCCCGCTCGATCTCGTATGTTTTCGTCCAGGCAATCGGCATCATCGGATCGTTCTTGCTCCCCTTCACCGGCGGTGAGTCGGGACTCATCCCCGCCAGCACCTGGCCCAGGACAAGCGGCTTGCTGTCGCCCGGGAGCGGCAGCCGCACGCGGTATACGTCGGTTGGACCCCAGATGTCCCCACTCTTAATCCCGCGCAGGACGGGATGCCCCTCGGCTCCGGGAGCGATGATGCCCCGGGTGCTTTCGCGCCCGTGCGCACCGTGGTGGGCAATCCAGGTTTCCCCAAGAACACGGCGCCCAAACCCGCCGTCCCAACCTTCCCCCTTGTACTGGAAATCGTAGTGGCGGTATTTGCTCGGACGGCGAATCCGAAAGGCATGCGTCGCTGTTCGCAGCCCTAGCACCGGCCGACCGGACCGCAGGTACTCATCGATGTACGCCATCTGCTCATCGGGCAGGTCGCGGAACCGGGTGAAGATAATCATCAGGTCCGCATCACGCAGATGGTGCAGGCCCGGAATATTCCGCAGGTAGGTCGGGTCCACCTCGCCTGTATCCGGGTTAACGGCGAAGAGCACGGTACAGTCAAATCCGTGCCGCAGAGCGAGGATCCGAGCGAACTGGGGCAACGCTTCTTCCGAGCGGTACTCCTCATCCCCCGAAACAAGGACGATGTGTTTGCCGGCACCTGGCCCCCTGCCTCCCTTCAGACTGAGCCACGGCTCCCGATCGGCGCTGCCGCCCGGCAGCCAAGAAGTTGCGGCGGCGACCAGCACACAGGCCCCCAGCAGAAGCACCCCTTCTCGAACGGCACGCTTGCTCATGGTGTGCTTTCTCCCTGGTGTTGCCGCAAGGAGGACTTCACGCCATCGTTGCCATTCTAACCGACGTTACGGCCGTCAGGAGGTTCGGACACGGGCGGGGGCGACAGGGCCAAGGAGTGGATCCTCTGACGATTCGACCACGATCCTTCTACCCCGGGCCCCCGTG
The DNA here is from genome assembly GCA_026981825.1 of Planctomycetota bacterium. Taxonomy (GTDB): domain Bacteria; phylum Planctomycetota; class Planctomycetia; order JALXBF01; family JALXBF01; genus JALSID01. The sequence goes on along the minus strand of JALSID010000098.1, from coordinate 16,190 downwards.
CCATTGCCGCCGTCGGCGTTCTCGCAGTTTGCACGGCCTAGCTCTCCACCCCGGGCAGCGCGACCCCCAGATCGGGTTCGGGGGCGAACGGATAGTCGACCGGCCGGTAGTTCAGCTCAACAAGGTGGGGCGTGCGGACCGTGCGGCCTCCAAGGAATCGGCTCGTCATCACCGCATCCAGAATGCCTGTGGCCAACAGGGTTCGCTCGACGGGGTACGACGGGTGACCGGTCTGGATCATTTGCTCAATAGCCTTCACCAGGTAGGCAAAATGGGGGAACGGCCGATCGTTGTACAGGTAGAACCAGGTAGCGAGGGGCTTGGATGCTCCCCGCGGAAGGCAAGCAAACGCGAACTCGGTAACATAGCCGTTCAACATCGCGACCCACGCGCGGAACCCGTCCACGTACTCGATCTCGTACAGTCCCACGTCCGGACGCCCTTTTGTGACCTGCCGCACATTCGCCTTCGGATGGGGGATTACATCGATGGCCGCGTAGAGCAGGCGGTGCAATCGGTGATCGGAGTCGACGCGATCCCAGAAGGCATTGCTGTCGTGGAACGTTACCGAAGCCACCCCCTGGCGATTGGTCGCGCGACGCTCGACCATGCACTGCAGCGTCTCCAGAGCGTGAAACCCGTAGGACTCGAAGCCGCCGTACCCAATGGCAAGGCCGGCCTCAAGCGGGATGCCCCTGCGAAGCTGCAGACGGGGACGCCGGTACGTGACCGGCAGAGACGAACCGGCCATGAACGGGATCAGGCGCAGACGTGCCTGGCGATACATCCACTCCGCGTTGTGCCAGTTGTAAGCAAGGTGCTTGTCGTTGAACAGGGGCACAACGGCACCGTATTTGTCGAACACGGCGAGCGTATCTTCCATGAAACGCGGTCGAGGGTAGAGGTGCTGGCCTTTGACGTTGTACGGGTACCGTCCGTGCTCGCCGATGATCAGCACGCCGTCTACCACGAGCTTCCCCTGGCCCAACGTGAGCGCCTCTTCGATGTTTTCCGCGATCGGGAAGCCGTGCTTCTTAGCGAGCGACTTGCTCAGGTCGTTCTCGGGGAATTGATCCACGTACATGCTGACGACCTGGAGTGCCGGCCCCGGGCCCCCTTTCTGGTCATAGCCTTCCAGGATCTTCCCGACGATCACATCAGCGTGACTGAAGTCCCGGTACTCCGTCACAATGCACGCGACACGCTTTTTCATGGTTCCATGCCCCGACAGCCCTGCGTCGAGCGAGTAACGGCACCAACGTCAGGATACCGAAAAGATGTCGACTTGCGTCGGGAGAAGAAGTATGACGGCCGGCGCCTGTTGCCCCGGGATGGATCGAGGCGACGAACTCACGCGGGCTCTGTTCGCTCTTGCCAGAGCCTGAGGCCGTGGGCGGCATGGTACATGCCCCCGTCGCTTAGCCGGCTTAGAGGGGTGGCGAGGATGCTGTTCGCAACTCGCTCGACGGCCCTCCGGATCCATTCGGCGCGCCGATCGGTGGGCGACAGCGCACGGCACAGCCACTCGAGCATGTGACCGGTGACGCTGACGAGCTGGCGAGGGGATTGCGCTGGAAGGGCACCGCGAAATACGGCGGCTGAGAAGCTGCCATCGGGCTGTTGGAACCGGCGGGCCAACTCGACGTAGCGAGCCAGGTAGGCGGACGCCTGGCGTTGCACCGTACGCAAAGAGAGCGCGACGGGCTCAGCTCCGGCCGCCCTGATCCGTTCTACCGCAAAGGCGACGCCGTACAGGTGGTGTACTCCCCCTTCCGTCTCGCGACGCGGATCGCGTTCCAGTGCCAGTCGGAGAAGTTGGTCCAGATCGTAACTTTCTCCGGTGGACGTTTTCCAGCGGGCGTCGAGCGGAAGGTAGTGGTAGTAGGCGACCAGGGTCCAGGCGAGTTCCTGGTCCGGGCGAAAGCTGCGCTGGGAGCTCCGCAGCAGGTCCACGAGGTGGAACTCGCGTTCACCCTCGGCGATCAGCTTTTCCGTCAGGGGGACACCGGCAGTGGCGAACGCCATCAAGTACTGGTCGACGTGGTCCTGAATCTGGAAGAACCGTTCTCTAGGGGGCAGCGCCGGGAGGCCATCCACAACTCGGAAGATTCTTCGCCCGCCGTAGCGGGCGTGGCGGAGCAGATAGTGGACTGCCGGTAGCTCGCGACCCAGCGCCGGCTCGAGCACCCGTACGGCCTGTCCGAAGGCGATCACGGCATGCATGATCACCCAGGGGGTGTGGCGGTCCGTGTGCAGTTTGCGGGCTGCGATCTTCTTCACGGCGGCTTCCACCAGGTCGCGATCGCCGCAGACGGCAGAGGGGACGCGGGGTGTGCCGAGCACGGCTGTGGATGCGAGTGCTTGAAGGAGTTCACGCCGAGTCAGCATGGATCTTGCGCTCCGGTTCGATCGGGGCTGTGGGCGTGATAAAAACGCAGCAGCAGACGTTCCCAGGGGCGTTTGATCCGGGTTTCGAGGGGTTCCCATCGGTTGCAGGGTTCCACGCGTGCGGTTCGTGCGCCGATGAGGCGGCCGGCGAGGACATCGGTGAAGATCTGGTCGCCGACCACGAGCGTCCGGCAGGGCTCGACCTGCATCTGCTGCACGGCTCGCCAGAGGGCAAACGGCAGGGGTTTGGCAGCTCCGGTCCGGTATGGCAGCCCCAACTGTTCTGCGAGTGGTTGTACCCGGCTGCGGCGTCCGTTGGTGACCAGGCACGCTTTGACCCCCTTAGCACGCAGGTCTCGGACCCAGCGCACGACCTCAGGGGGTATCGTTTCGGCACCGTGGGGCGCCAGGGTTCCATCGAGGTCGAGAATGACCCCCTGTATGTTCTCGCTTACCAACCAATCGGGTCGAAGCTCCGTTACCGAGCCAACCAGATAGTCTGGGAGCAGGAAAGCCAGCCCGGGTATGGCACACCGACCTGATCGTGGCAGGGCGTGGGGGGGCGTGTGCCGGGCGTGGGCGATGGCTCCAGTCGGCTCCCGATCTTCCCAGTCGTTGCGGCGCACAATTTCGGTGCCGTGGAAGCACTGGTGATGGCCGTGGGCGTGTCCGGGCAAGTGTGCCCGCCCAGACGATGGTGCTCCGTGCATGGGGCTCACACTTTGCTGCTCGTCAGATGCTTTTCCAGTGCGTCCACGAGAGGTTTCATGAAAAACTGCCGGTCCAGTGCGACATGCAGTGGGAGGCCGTGTTGGCGGATCTCCGCCGCCGTAACCGGGCCAACTGCCGCCACCACGGTCCTGCTGAAAATGTCGCCCAGCCGTGCGTCCAGTCCCGCGCGGGAGGCTACGTCGACGACGCGGCGGACCTGAGGGGCGCTCGTGAAGGCGATGGCATCAACCTCCCCCTTCTCGATCCGTTCCAGCAGTTCCCGCACCCGCTCGTCATCGCTCGCCGGAGCGTATCGGTACGGGGCCACGGGGAAGACGTTTGCCCCCTTGGATTTCAGGAAGCCCACGAGCTTCTCGTTCGGGTCGGTGCCGTAGAGCTGGACGCCGATGTTGCGCCCTTCCAACCGTTCGGCCTGGAGCGCCTCGATGATCCCGTCCGTGGTCGGATGGCGGGCGGGAAGGTCGGGACGAAGGCCCAGTTCGGTGAGTGCCCTGGCCGGTTTGGGGCCGCGCGTGATCTTGCGGACTTCTCCAAGGGCGGCGACGAAGCGGTCACGCAAGCCGAACCGATCTGCGAACTCGGTCAGGCGGCGTACGCCCTCACCCGTCAGGAAGATAACGTCGTTGAAGCCCCCCTCGACAAGTTGCTCGATCCAGGTCCGGACTGCCTCGACATCGTCCGTGGGTACGATAGCGACAAGGGGGTAGCGAAGCGCAAGTCCCCCCTTCTGCTCAATCAACCGGGCGAGTTCGTCGAGCTCGCGGGTTTCGGCCAGCGCGATGCGCTTTCCGTCCAGTCCTGATGGCATTGGTTGCTCCCCTGCCCTGTGCCGTTCACCTGCGATTGTACGACTCGTTCGCCACACACGGACGCGCGGCTCGGGCTACAATGCCGTGTCCCGAGCGTTCGCAGTGTTGGAGCGTAGCCATGGGCCTTCTGCGTGCCATTCAAATCGTCACCGTCGGGCTCTGGGTCGGCGTTGGGCTGTTCTTTTCTCTGGTGGTCGCACCGCAGGTCTTCAGCTTGTTCACCGGCACCATGGTCAAAAGTCCACCAGAAGGCCTGCCTCAGCTTGACGAGCGGGTCGGGCGTCGGTTCGCGGGCGAGACGGTGGGGGTCGTGTTTCCCTGGTATTTTGGGGTGCAGGCCGCCCTGGCCCTGGCCGCTCTGGCGAGCACGGCTATTCTGCTCTGGAGGGGGACAGGCAGTCGTTTCCTCTGGGTCGAGTTCCTGCTCGTGCTGGTAGCCTGTCTCGGCTTGCTCGTGCAGCTTGCGTGGGTCTACCCGGCAAGCGAACGGGTGCTCAGCGAAATCCACCGGCTTGAAGCGGCCGGTCGTCTGGATCAGGCCGACCAGCTCCGGTCCACCTTCGGTATGTGGCATGGCATCAGCCAGTTGTGCAACCTGATCACGGTTGGCGGGGCAGCACTGGCGTTCGTTACGCTTGCGTGGGAGCTCAGCAGGACGCCAGAGCACGGTCAGACAAAGCTACAATCGGGCCACGCCGTTGAGCAGGTGAGCGGAGTGTAGCCATGCAGATTCTGCAACTGAACCACGTTGCCATCCATGTGGCCGACGTCGAGCGCAGTTGTGCGTTTTATCGGGACGTGCTGGGGCTGGAGCAGATTCCGCGGCCTGCGTTCAGTTTCCCCGGTGCCTGGTTCCGACTCGGGCCGGACCAGGAGCTCCACATTATCGGCGAGCGAACCGAGGAGATCAGCGGAGGGCCGCGCGGGAACCATTTCGCCCTGCGGGTTCCCTCCATCCGCGAGGCCGAACGGCGACTGCGCGAAAAGGGCATCGCCTTCCACGGCCCCTGGCAAAGGCCCGACGGAGCCTGGCAGATCTTCCTGGCCGACCCGGACGGTCACTACATCGAGTTGTGCGAGTTGCCGGAGTGAGCCGCGCGCGGGCGCGAGGACCACGTGCAGATGCGGAAAAGTCGGCCTGAAAGCGACCGCGGTTGCCCCCCACGGGGACGCGTCAGGATAGGTTTGGCCGCCGGCACGATTTCCTGGTCGCCCGCAGTCGGTCGTACCAACGGGGCACATGTCCAGGGGGCTACGGTGGACGCTTCGGGGGCGAAGGCCTGCGTTGAAACAGGGAGGTCTCGTGGATGCCCGCCTGGTCCACTCGCATTTTCGTTCTCACGCGCGCGGCGGTGAGTGCCGGTCTGGCGTTTGAGACACCTGGTTGGTGGGATGTGGATCGCCTGTTCGAGCTGAACGCCGACCGCCTCATCCGGCTGCCCGACGGCCGTCAGGTCTTACTGATCGCCTGGCCAAGGATTCTGCAATACGACCCCTGCACCGGTCGGAAGGCGTGGGCGTGCCCAGAGTCGGAAGAGGGGACTCGACGGCATTGGCTTCCCGAACGAGTACCTTCGTCGGCCGAGGAGCAGGCGCGGCGCCAGACGTTGCTGGATGCCGTGCAGGTCGCTCGATGGTTCGTCATCGAGCGCACGAAGGTGTGGATTGTGCCGGAAGAGCCGAGGGCCGGGTGCGCCGTGTTTCAGGAACCGTACTGGTGGGAGTGGGGGCACAGCCTGTATCGGGAATTCTGGTCGCGCCATTGGGAAACCCGGTTCCTGGAGCAATCGAACCCGGTGTATGCGGAGTACGTGGCGTTGTTCACGGGCGAGGAGATTCGCGGTCTTGACCGGAGCACACGTGGACCGTTCTGGGCCTGGTGGAGCGAGCAGCCGTACAACAGGACGCGTGAGCAGCAAACGTGGCTGGAGAAGGAGATGCGGCGTCTGGAAGAGGCTCTGACGGGCGCATCCTGGGTGGTCCTGTACCACTACGAGTGGGAGTCGGGGCTGTGACCGAGTGTGCGGCTGCGCTGAGGGGCGACCTCCCTGCTCGTCCGGTACGGAACCGCTACGCGGATCTGGCCGGTCGGGCCAGGTTTCGTTCCGCGAGCTCGATCGCCTTCAACAGCCCCCGTGCCTTGTTCAACGTCTCCTCGTACTCGCGGCTGGGGACGCTGTCGTAGACGATTCCGGCGCCCGCCTGCACGTAGACGCGGTTATCCAGAACGACCATGGTCCGCAGCGCGATGCAGGTGTCCATGTTACCGGTGTAATCGACATAGCCCACCGCACCGGCATAAGGCCCCCTTCGGTGCGGTTCCAGCTCATCGATGATCTCCATTGCCCTCACCTTCGGTGCGCCGCTCACCGTACCGGCCGGCAGACAGGCGCGAAGGGCATCGAGAGCGTGAAACTGCGGACGCAGGCGGCCACTGACGTGGGTGGTGATGTGCATGACGTGGCTGTAGCGTTCGACCGTCATGACGTCATCCAGGCGGACGGTGCCGTACTGGGCCACCCGGCCAATATCGTTGCGACCGAGATCGACGAGCATGACGTGTTCGGCTCGTTCCTTTTCGTCGGCGAGCAGTTCTCGGGCGAGTTCGTCGTCTTCCTGGGGTGTTCGTCCGCGGGGACGGGTGCCGGCCAGTGGTCGGGTCACGACGGTACCGTCTTCGACACGGACCATGATTTCCGGTGAAGCCCCCACCAGGCAGAAGTTGGCTGTGCGGAGGAAGAACATGAAGGGGCTGGGGTTAACGATGCGGAGGGCGCGGTAGATGTCGAATGGGCTGGCGTAGGTTTCTGTTTCGAGTCGCTGGCTGATGACCACCTGGAAGATGTCCCCGGCGCGGATATATTCCTTGCACCGTTCAACGGCTGACTCGAACTGAGCTCGTTCGAAATTGGACCGGAAGGGACGGCTGGGCTCGGTGTGACGTGCGATGTCCACCGGAGGTAGCGAAGGGGGACGCCGGCTAAGCCGTTCGACCAGCCGATCCACCCGCTCGCACGCCAGTCGGTATGCTTCTCGCAGGGTTTCCTCCTGCCTGCCCCCTTCCGATGCCGGCGGCAAATGGGCGTGACTGATGGCCAGCGTGGTTTTCTGGATGTGATCGAACACAACCATGTCGTCGTAAATGCCGAAGGATGCGTCGGGCAGGTGGCGATCATCGGGCGGAGCGTGCGGTAGGCGTTCGACATAGCGGATGGCATCGTATGCCATGTATCCCACGGCACCGCCTGAGAATCTGGGCAGCCCCTGCAGGTGGGGGGACTGCAGCAGTTTCAGCATTCCCTTCAGGTGTTCGAACGGTTCCGCTCCCTGGCGGACTGCCTCGCCAAGCTGTTTCGCTACGACTCCCTCAAGCAACTTCTCCGCTCGGTCCGCGATCTCGAACTGCGTGCGGCCTTCGTATATCTCGTAGCGCGCCAGGGGACCGGCTCCCACGAAGCTGTACCGTCCCACCCGCTCGCCGCCCACCACGCTTTCGAACAGGAACGCGTCGCTGCCATCGTCCAGCAGCAAGAAGGCGGTGACCGGTGTGAGGGTGTCGCTTGTCAGCACACGCCATACCGGGATGATCGTCGCACCCGGGTTCGCTTGGGCGATGGTAACGAATTGGTCCAGATCGGGAAGATAGTGCATCAACGCTGCTGTTGTTGGCTGGTCCAGACGCTACAGGGGCAATCCACCGATGGTTACGAATTCTACAGACTCGGGTTTCGACCGCAGCAGCGGGAGGCCGGGCTGTGGGGACAGCCACCCCCATCGGCAATCTCTTCGTTGACACGCTGCAACGCGCCATTAGAATCAGTACGGACAGCCCGCGGCAGCGGGAACGCGCACTTGCGAGGGTTTTCCGGGCATGAAATGCGCCTACTGTAGTCGGCCGGCAACGATCCACATTACCGAGATTATCAACGGTACGGCGAAGGAAGTGCATCTCTGCGAGGAGCACGCTCGACGGTACATCGCGGGGGAAACGGAAGGGTTCGAGGAGGCAAGTCAACCGCAGGGCAGTGGTTCCATCAAGCCCAAGGAGCATCTCCAGATGCTCGCCGCCAAGCCTTCCGAAGGCGAGCTTGCCCGACTTGACAAGCGGTCCTGCCCGGCATGCGGGATTACGTTCCGCGAATTCCGTCGCAGCGGTAGACTCGGCTGCGCCAACGACTACGAAGTCTTCAAGGAAGAGCTGGTTCCGCTGCTCGAGAACATCCACGGTGCCGCGCAACACTGCGGCAAGGCGCCGCAACGAGCTCCCCAGACCGTCTTGCGCACTTCCGAGCTTCTGAAGCTCCGCAAGCAGCTACGAGACGCCGTCGAACGCGAGGATTACGAGAAAGCCGCCGAGCTGCGCGACCGTATCCGTGAGCTCGAGCAGCAAGGCGGGTAGGATAAAACGATCGGGACGTCATCGGGGCGTCGTCGCCAGGGGCGTGCCCTTCGTGAGAACGGTTGCCGATAAGCGCGCCGCTCCATTTGCCTCCGTTGGTCTGTCGCCGCCAGGAGCGTTTTGTGGGGACGTTCCCTGGCCAGACGCACACGGTGATTACCCACCGGATGAGCTGTGACGCTGGCGCTGTTGACCGAAAGGACTGCGAGCGACTCATGAGCGACCTGAACGAGCTGGCACGCAGGATATCTCCCTGGTTGAAGGGTACCGGGCCCGAGTCGGATATTGTCATCTCCAGCCGCGTGCGCCTTGCCCGTAACCTGACGCATTACCCGTTCACGTCGCGGGCCACGGAGCACGAGAAGCGGGAGATTACGATCCTCGTCCGCGAGCGTCTCCGACAGAGCGAGCTGACCCGCGATTTCGAATTCCTCAGCATCGAAGATCAGGGGCCGCTCGATCGCCAGTTCCTTGTGGAGCGACAGCTTATCAGCCGCGAACTGGCCGGTGGCGACGGACCGCGCGCGGTGGCATTCGCCGAAGACGAAAGCGTGTCGATCATGATCAACGAGGAAGACCACATTCGCCTCCAGGTGATGGAAAGCGGCCTGGCGCTTGCCCCGGCCTGGGAGCGCGCCGACAAACTCGATGACGCACTGGATGAGGCCTTGCAGTTCGCTTTCCACCCCCAGTTCGGTTACCTGACCGCTTGCCCAACCAACGTCGGTACCGGCCTCCGCGCCAGCGTTATGCTCCACCTGCCTGCCCTTACGATCACCCGCGAGATCGAACGCGTGTTGCGAACCATGCAGAAACTCCACCTGGCCGTGCGCGGACTCTTCGGCGAGGGTACCCAGCCGTCCGGCGACTTCTACCAGATCTCCAACCAGATCACGCTCGGCCGTAGCGAAGAGGACGTCCTCGAGGAACTGCAGCAGATGTTGCCCACCGTTATCGAGTACGAACGCAAGGCCCGGCAGGCATTACTCGAGAACAACCGGGACGAACTGCAGGACGGGATCTGCCGATCGCTCGGTATCCTCAAGAGTGCCCATACCATCACATCCGAAGAGACCATGTTCCATCTCTCCCGAATCCGTCTGGGCGTGAACCTCGGCTTTCTGGATATTCCTATCTCGATCATTAATGAACTCTTCATGCAGACCCAGCCGGCACATTTGCAGAAGCTTCACGGCCAGGAGCTCGGCGTCCAGGAACGCAACGTGATGCGGGCTTCCCTGCTGCGCGAGAAACTGGCGGATGTGAACTGAGAAACGTCCAGTCGTGTTGTGGGAGGTGCCTGGGGGCGGACCGGCCCGCCGACGAAAGCGTTGGCTGATCCACAGCCCGTCGACGGGTGAACGCTACCATGACCCACGCCGACAGCGTCGTTGGTGGTGCCTACGGCCCAGTTGCGCTGCCTAGCCGGCCAGCAGTCGCCGTGCGTTCGGCTCCCGCGCCGATTCGCAGAGCCAGACATCATGGGGAAGCATAGGAATTGTCGGGATCGGGAACCGATAACTGCTGTTGTCGACATCCTCCCTTCCCCGTTCGGCTGGATCGGTTTGGCGGTCAGCGAGCGGGGGGTCTTCCGCGTGACCGTGGGGCATGCATCGCGAGAGAGCGCCCTAAGAGCGTGCCGGTCGGTGGTCGTGTGGCAGCGGCAGGTTCCAGCCCGCGTAGCGGCGCTGGCAGAGCGGCTGCGACGTGCACTCGAAGCGTACGTCTGCGGGGAAATGGTCGGATTCGACGACATCCCCCTGGATTGGTCGCCGGTCACGCCGTTCCAGCAACGCGTTTACCTGCATTGCCGCAGGGTCCGCTACGGTGCGACCTCCACCTATGGGGAAGTGGCCGTTGCCCTCGGCAAGAAGGGGGCAGCACGGGCGGTGGGACAAGCCCTGAGTCGTAATCCGTACGCGCTCGTCGTGCCCTGTCATCGCATCCTGGGGAGCAACGGCGATCTGACCGGGTTCACGGCCCCTGGTGGCTTGCGGCTGAAAGAGCGGTTGCTTGCCTTCGAGCGCGAGGTCGCGGCCAGGAACCCGTATCGGGATGCTCACTGAGACCGGCGCCATCTTCTCCTGAGCCACAGCGGACAGGACGCTTTTGTCGCTACCGTATTGGGTACCTGCCGGGCAACGGCCGAACACACCACCCTGCCCTTCGGTAGAGGTTGCGGTGGTCCTTGGGGTAGAGCACAGGGACCGGAGCTCCGTCCGTAGCGGCGCAACCTTCCGATCGCCGCACCAGTTCAGCCACGTGCGACCCCCGTTTGCTCCAGGACGGCGCCATCTTGGCCCGAAGGTATCGCTGCGATCCGGTCGGAGTTGCTCAGCGACGCACCGGCCGGTTGTTTCGCTCGTAGCGTTTAGCAAACTGACCCTTAGCCAGCGAGTGGGACATGGCATCCGAGATGCAAGAAATGGCGGTGGACCGGCCGCTCGATCTTCGTGCACCCTTGTCCGACGCGAGTGGTGGGGCGCGGCCCATGCGCCCAACCTGGAAGCTAGCCTGTGCCATCGGCCTTCTGGTGTTCGTTGCTCATGCATGGGGGATCGGGAACGGGTTTGTGGAATGGGACGATGGGGAGACAGTGCTGACGAACAGCTACATCCGGCGAATCGATGGGCACACGCTTCGCTGGATGTTCACCACATTCCACATGGGTCCTTACCAGCCACTTGCCTGGCTCAGTTTGGCGATCGACTACCAGATCGCCGGCGGACTGAAGCCACCGGTTTTCACCTGAGTAGCATCATGTTGCATTCCCTGGCAGCGGTGTTGCTGTTCTACGCGGTGTGGCGCCTGCTGGCTTACTCCGCGTGGCCCGCCGGTACGGAGTACCGTGTCTTGGCACTGGGGGCCGGGGCTGCTGTGCTCTTCTACGCCGCCCACCCCCTGCGGGTGGAAAGTGTCGCCTGGGTAACCGAACGCCGAGATGTTCTGTCTGGGTTGTTTGGTGCGGCGGCGCTGCTCGCGTATCTGAGCTCGGTTCGGCCGGGGGCAGCGAGGATCCAGCGCCGCGGACTGTATGCTCTCAGCTTCGCCTTTTTCCTGCTCGCGTTGCTCTCGAAGGCGACCGTTGTTCCCCTTCCCGTGGTGTTTCTTCTGCTGGATTGGTATCCGTTGCGGCGGTGGGGAGCGGGCGGCGCGCGTGTGGGGCGCCTCGTCTGGGAAAAGCTCCCCTTCTTCCTCGCCTCGCTCATCTTCGGTGCTCTTGCCATCTACGGACAGCACGTTGGCGGCATCATGGCCGGTGTCGAGTACCCCCTTAGCCGTCGTATCGCTTCGATGCTCTTCGGCATCGGCTTCTACCTGACGAAAACGATTGTTCCCCTTTGGCTTTCCCCGCTTTACGAACAGCCACTACGTCTGGAAGCGTGGCACTATGCTTACATCGTCCTGGGGGGGCTGCTTCTGGTTGTCTTGACCGTCGTCTCGTGGCGGTTCCGTCATCGCTACCCGGCGCTCCTCGTGGCATGGGGAGCGTTTCTTGCCTTCTTTTTGCCGGTTTCCGGCCTCTTGCAGACCGGGCCGCAGATTGCTGCTGACCGCTACACGTACCTGTGTAGCGTGCCGATTTTTGTGGCGTTGGCTAGAGGGCTAGCGCTCGCAACCGGTCGGATTGGCTTCGAACCGCTTGCTCTGTTAACCGGCGCCGGATATTTGGGCCTGGCGATTTTGACCCACGACCAGACGATGGTTTGGAACAACGATGTTGCCCTTTGGACGCACGCGGTCCGGGTGCAGCCGCGGGCAAGTTTGGCGTACGCCAACCTGGCTGCTCAGATGTACGGGCAGGATCGGCTTGTGGACGCGGAGAACCTCGCCCGGCGCGCCCTGGCCATTCGCCCGGACAACGCCGCGGCCCACAACGTACTCGGGAATGTTTTGAGTGAGCTGGGGCGCTACGACGAGGCGGAGACGCACTACCAGCGTGCCCTGGAGCAGCGTCCGGACAGTCCCGTCTACCTGTTCAACTATGCGACGGTGCTGCGTGCGACCGGGAAACGGGATCGGGCGATCGAGCTGCTCCGCCGTGCCCTGGCGGTGCGCCCGGACTACATCCCGGCGCTCAACGGCCTGGCGATTCTGTATCGTGAGAGCGGTCGCACCGCGGAGGCGGAGCGGTTGTACCGGCGGATTCTGGAGATCAGCCCGTGCGAGGCTCGTGCCCTCTACAATCTGGGCAATCTTGTGTACGACGAGGGGCGACGCGCTGAAGCGATGGAGCTGTACCAGAAAGCGCTCGAGTGCGAACCGACTCTGGCCGAAGCGGCAATCAATCTGGCGACCGAATACGAGAAAGACGGCCGATGGCGAGATGCGTTCGACGTGTTGCACGCTACGTTCGAGCACAACCCTTCTCACTACCGGTTGCGATACCGACTTGGCCTTCTTTTGGCCGCCGCGCCGGAGCCGGCCATACGCGATGTTCGTGCGGCCGAGAATCATGCACGCTGGATGCTCGAGCGTTCGCGGGGCCAGGACCCGGCCGCTTTCTATCTGCTCGGCGTGGTCTACGCCGCGCGCGGTGATTTCGCAGAGGCGGTGGGGGCGGTGCGCCGGGGGCTAGAGCTGGTGCAACGATCCGAGCATCCTTCCGTAATGGCGGAGCTCAATCAGGCGCTGCAGCTTTTCGAAAGGGGGCAACCGCTTATCCTGCAGGCAGGTCCTGGGGAGGAAGAGTAGCCGGGCGCAGCGGCTATCCGGGGGCGCGACGTGGCAGGGAGGCTGGGCGCCTGCGGTTTGCCGCGGAACGAGTCGTGTTAGTGGTGGTGCGCGCGCTTCTTCAACGCCTTGCGGATTGCCTCGGCCACTTTCTTGGCCAGAAAGCGATACCCTTCCGGGGTGAAATGCACATTCACCGGGCGCTGGATCTCACGAAGTCGAGGTAGCGCTTCGGCATACAGGTCGTTCACGGCCACGCCGTGCCGTTTCATGATAGCCACGGCGATCGCGTTGTACCGGGCCGGGTCTTCCACGTCGCGATGGGGGCGGACACCTCCCGGTGGTACGGGGGTCGTCGTGGCGAACACGAGCTCCGCACCGGTCTTCTTGAGCCGACGCACGATCGTTTCCAGTTGTCGTGCGTAAACGTCCGGTTCCGCTTGCCGCGGGTCGGAGGGATCATTGGAGCTCCGACCGGTGGTCGGATCGACCCTTTTCAGGTCGTGCAGTCCGAAGTTGAAGTGGATCACGTCCCAGTTGCCTCCGTCGATGGCGAGCCAGCGATCGAGATGCTTTAACGCGTACGTGGTCCCCTGGCAGTTCTCTGGGCGACCGTTCGGACGAGTTGGCCGAACCACGATCGCCTCCCCCTTAAGCTCTTCCCGTACGTAAGGCGTGTAACCGATCGATATCGAGTCTCCAAGGATCAGCACACGTGCGAGGGGGCGGGTTCGGTTGTCCGCCTGATCCGCGGCCCAGACGGCAAGCCCGGTTACAGAGGTGACCATCAGGAGGACAAAATACGAGGTTCGGCAGCATCGATGCATGGGGTTCGCCCTGCGCTTGCTGGGGTTGCTTGACGAAGGAGGCCACAAGGCAGTGCCCGAGACGTTTCTGTGCGCAACACCGTGTTACTGCAATCCCATGTCTACGAAACGGGACCGTCCGCGCTGCATGACGCGCAATCGGACGGCTGTTTCGCCTGCCTTTCGGGCTGCTTCGATCGCCTTTCGGAATTCGTCCACCGAATGGATTTCCTTCTCCTGCACGGCCACGATGATTTCCCCCGTGCCGAGGCGCGCCTGAGCGGCAGGGGATCCGGACTCGACCTTGGCCACGACTACCCCGGGGTCCTGCGGTCCCAGTCGAAGAGCGGCCCGCACCTCGTACGTCAGGTCCTTCACCGTCAGCCCAAGCGCCGTGTCTTCGTACTGGGGGGCCGAGTCCTGATCCGGCGGGGCCAGCTCCAGCGTGGTTGCCACCGATGCAACCACGCCGTTGCGCCAGTAGATCACGCGCACATCCTGCCCCTCGCCGAGGATGCCCAGCAGTTCGGTCAGATAGTTCTCGCGGCTGGGCCACGGGCCGGTGGGACGACGTCGCCTGCCCATCGCGCGAGCTCGCATCAGACGCTCGAAAATGTCGCGAACGTTCCCCGTGGTCCGCCGCCTGCCGGTTAGCTCAATCAGGGTTGGGTAGCCTGGCACAGACAGAGCCAGCAACACGTCGCCCGGCTGGATACCGGCCCGGGCCGCCGGTGAACCCGGATAGACGAGCTGCACGAGCAACCCGATCGATCCGTCACGCGTCTCACGCCGACACCCGAGCGCGTCCGCCAGGTCCTTCGAGAGTCGGGTGAACTCAACGCCCAGCCAGACCCGCCGCAGCTCATCCCCTGGCTTGCGCACGCGAACGCGAGGATCGAGGTGTTGCTCGACTTCCCGCACGATTTGTTCGAGCTGCCGGGCCGGCAAGAAGGCGTCACCAGGCCGGTTGCGACTGAGATATACGGCCACGGACGGCATGGGGGGCGGTAGCAGTTCGTTCAGGTCCTGGTAGACGTCGCGCTCCTGTACGACCAACCCGAGCAGCTTTCCGTCTGGGGACCAGATTGCAGCCCCATCGCCCAGGGCACCACTGAACATGTAGTCCGCTTTGCCGAAAAAGGTTACTCGACGCTGTACGGGGCGAGTGAACCGAGTTTGGAAGTAACGCTGCCCATAGGCCCAATGCAGGTTCGTCGCGACGCAGAGCCGGTAGAGCGAAAGGTCGCCGTCGCTCAGCACCGGTGGCCGCACGTCCGCCGGCAGATCGATCGGCGGCCGGACGAGATAACCGTCAAAGTCTCGAAATGCCCCCACAAACTGACCTTCGACCTGACGGTCGTCAGAGAGAACAATCCACACCTTGTCGATGAGTGCTGCCTGGGCACGACTGATCGCTTTCGGAACGAAGATGTACCCCCCGATCAGGATGCCCAACGCCTCCTCGTCCCGAGGGGGTTCCTCAGCCCCTGTGGCTTTGCGGAACTGAACGCGGATGGGAAGCGTGGCGGCATGAGCTGCCGCTCTCACCCGGTCTCGAACACTCGGTTCCGCTGCTGCGTGAACGAGTTCTTCGCCGGAGGGTACCGCGATCGGCACCGTGCCGTGAAGCTGACCGTCTCGGTACGAAAACCCCGAGGTAGGGCCAAGAGCCAGGGGCAAGCTGCCACCCCGTGTGATGACAGCCGGGCTTGGTAACACGACCCTTCGGCGGGAGAACAAGACCAAGGCCAGATCAAGGTCGGAGTCCGATAACCCTGTGCCGAGCACAAGCGTCTTCGGATCGTTCCAAACCGGTTCTGGATTCGACGACTCTCCGTGCAGGTGCCACTTTTCATCGGCGACGAGCAAATATTGGGAAAGAAATGCTCCTTCCGACGGGACCTTCTCGGCTCTCGGGAGCGGACGAGCTTCCACACCGTGGAGGCGAAAAACGAGACAGGGCAGATCCCGATAGCGGCCAACGATTTCGGCCGTTCCCGTCTTGCCCTGAGCGTTGGTTACCGTAATCCGGTGGATAGCCTCGGGGGAAAAGCCCGGATCACGCGAAATCACGGTATCCGACGAGACCGCTACGGCTGCCAGACGGAGGCTCTGCCGGGTCAGAGCGGCCACAGCTTCCGGGCGGTCCATGGGCAGGGGGTAGTCGATCTGCTTACCCGACTCCGAAAGCTGGGCCTCCGGAACGATGCACTCCACTTCCAGGACAACGAAGTTGTCCACCGACACGTTGGTGGGAGCTTTCGCCTCTTGTGCCCCTGATCCTGTCGACCCCCAGCAAAGTGCAATCAGCACAAGAAAACAGCAAGTCCTGCCCACGTAACTCACCCTCGCGCTCGACCGACGACCGACTGTGTCCACCTT
>JALSID010000097.1 GCA_026981825.1 Planctomycetota bacterium | reverse complement strand
AAGTCGGGCAGTTCATGCCAGGCTGCGACGCTCTGAGCGATCCAGTCGTCGAAGCCGCTGGCGGTCACAGCTCGCGCCAGACTCAGCCCCCCGCCGAAGATCAGCAATACCCCCCAGGGGAGGCGCTGGGCCGTTTCCCAATCAAGGGCGAAGACGTTCTTGGTGATGTCGACGGGGATGGCAAAGAGGGCGATCGCCGCCAGAATTACGATCAGCTCGTCGCTCAGGCGTGACAGGATGGGTAACTGCTCTACCAGCGGCTTGTAGTGCCGTAAGGTGCCCAGTCCCACCAGGGCCACGACCATGCAGGTGAAGACGACGAGGACGATAACTTCGCCCCGAGAAGGGGGGCCTAGTTCCTTTAGACTCTCGCCAACCGCAATTCGGGTCTGGCGCACTACACCGCCAAGACCAGCGGGCAAGCGGAACCACATGTACACGAGCATGAGAGCAAGCATGGTGATGCCGAGCGGTGCTGCGAACACCATCCAGTCCAGGAAGCCTATGGTGCCGTTGTACTGGTCGCGGACGAACGCGGCGAGGAGCACATTGGGAGGCGTTCCGATCAGGGTCATGGTGCCTCCGATGCTTGCAGCGTAGGCGATCGAGAGCATCACCGTCTCCCCCACCCGGTCGGCGTCACGTGGGCGGAGCTGTTCGGCTGTCCAGTGAACCACGGCCAGTGCGATGGGAACCATCATTACCGTTGTCGCTGTGTTGCTGATCCACATGCTCAGGAACGCGGTTGCGATGGTGAATCCCGCAAGCAGGCCAAGGGGGCCACGCCCGGACACGCGGAGAATGTGCAGGGCGATCCGGCGGTGCAGATTCCACTTTTCCATGGCCAGCGCCACCATGAAGCCCCCCATGAACAGGAAGATAGGTGGACTGGCGTAGGGGGCAGCCGCTTCGCGCACAGAGAGGACATGGGCAAGGGGAAAGAGCAGCAGCGGCAGGAGGGCGGTTACGGGGAGGGGAAGTGCCTCGGTGAGCCACAGGCTGGCCATCAGGGCTCCGATGGCTGCCGTGGCACGGGCGCGATGTCCCAGAGGGCTACCGTCGGCAAGGGAAGCGCTCCCGAGGATCCAATAGACAACCAAGGCAAGCAGCGGGCCCAGGAACCGGCCTGCCCAGATCCAACGACGTCGCAAACGAAGAGCAATTTCGTCCTGCGTCACGGTCGGTCCGAAGTTTGTCGAGCGTTTTCGGAGTGGCCTATGAGGCGATGCCTGCGGCCGTCTCTGCGGGCAGATGGTAGAACAGCAAGGCGATCAGCCCGTAGACAACCAGCAGCATAGCCCCCTCCAACCAGTTGCTTTGGCCATCGCCCGCGATTTGGTCCACGGTCCACACGCAGAGCAGGACGGCCACAATCTCGGGAATCGTGAACACGAAGTTCATGGGGGCACCGAGGGCATGGCTGAGCAGCACGAGAAACGGTGCGATCAGAATGGCCACTTGGATCGACGAGCCGACCGCAATGCCAAGGGCCAGGTCCATCCGGTTCTTCGCTGCGACGAGTACCGCAGTGGAGTGCTCGGCCGCATTTCCCACCACCGCCACAATAACCACGCCCACGAAAACATCGCTTAGGCCGAACTGGTGTGCCGCTTCTTCCACCGATCCGATCATGAATTCCGCCAACAAGGCGATGCCGAGCGTGACGGCAGCGAGCACTCCCAGTGCCTGCCACACCGGCCAGGCCGGTTCGTGATGCTCCTGGGGTGACGATTCCTCAGCGGCGTACAGATGGCGATGGGTCTTGAGGCTGAATACGAGGCTAAGCCCATAGCAAAAGAGCAGGACGACGGCGATCTCGACGCTCAACTGGTCAACTGTCTCTGCGGCTCCAGGAACCAGCGCCGAAAACAGGGCCGGCAGCACCAGGGCTCCGGCAGCGATCGTCATCAAGGTTGCACCGGCGCGAGCGGCGGTAGCGTTAAAGGATTGGGTCCGGTAGCGAAGTCCTCCGACCAGCAGCGCCAGGCCGAGCACCAGAAGAACGTTTCCGATAATCGAGCCCGTGATGGACGCCTTCACTACCCCGTGCATCAGGTCCGTTTTGGCCGGGTCGGTGGCTTCCCACAGCGCCACCGCAGCGATGATAAGCTCCGCTGCGTTGCCCAGGGTAGCGTTGAGCAGCCCGCCAATGCCTTCGCCCAGACGAACCGCCAGGTGTTCGGTGGCGCGACCCATCCAGCCTGCCAGGGGGATGATGGCCAGAGCACTCACGACAAACACGGCGGACGCCGGCGCCCAGCTTGCCCCCTGCTTGTGCGCCAGCTCCAGAACCACCGCCATCGGCAAAAAAACCAGAAGCCAATTCAGCCCCAACCCGAACAAGCGTTTGGCCAGGCCAGCCATTCGTCTCGGTTCCCGCTGTGTCGAGCTCGTGCTTCAGTACCGAATCGTCAGGCTTTATAATCTAGCGGGAATGGTACCCAGGTCGTCTGTTTGCGTCCCGCTCCCTCGGCGAAAGGACCGCCGGGGACCGAACGCGGCAGCCGAAGCCTGCTGGCAGGTCGGCTCGATCGACCAGGAGGAAGGCTCATGTCCGCTACTGGGGCCGAGCAGGTCTTGACCCTGAAAGAGTTGCTCGAACGATACACCAAGCCCGCCGCGCCGGAACTGGTCAAACGGGAGAACGGAGCGGTCCGGTGCTTCGCATGCGGACACCGCTGCCTGATCAAGGATGGACGGTCCGGCGTGTGCAGGGTGCGGTTCAATCGCGGGGGAACTCTCTACGTACCGTGGGGCTACGTGGCATCGGTCCAATGCGACCCCATCGAGAAGAAGCCGTTCTTCCACGTGCTTCCGGGACGGGATGCGCTGACCTTCGGAATGCTGGGCTGCGATTACCACTGTCCGTACTGCCAGAACTGGGTGACCAGTCAGGCTCTGCGCGACCCCAGAGCGATCGCTCCGCCGCGCTTCTGTACGCCGGAGGAGCTGGCGGAGCTGGCCGTGCGCTACAACGCGGGGGCGGTCGTAAGCTCGTACAACGAGCCCCTGATCACGACCGAATGGGCGATCGAGGTGTTCAAGGCGGCGAAAGCGCGGGGCAAATTCATCTGCGGCTACGTCTCCAACGGCAACGCCACTGCCGAAGTGCTCCGCCATCTCCGGCCCCATGCAGAGATCTACAAGATCGACCTGAAGGGGTTTGACGACAAGAAGTACCGTCAGCTCGGTGGCAAACTCAAAAACGTCCTCGACACCATCCAGATGGTCAAGGAGATGGGCTTCTGGACGGAGATTGTCACCCTCGTCGTTCCCGGTTTCAACGACAGCGAACGAGAGTTACGGAGCATTGCGAGATTCATCGCCGGCGTCTCCCCGGAAATCCCCTGGCACGTTACCGCATTCCACCCGGACTACAAGATGGACGAGGACGCAGGCTACACGTATCGAACTCCGGCAGACACCTTGATCCGAGCCTGCGAGATCGGCAAGGAGGAGGGGCTCTGGTTCGTCTACGCCGGTAATCTGCCCGGCCAGGTGGGCAACTGGGAACACACCTTCTGTCCGTTCTGTGGCGTGGCCCTGATCAAGCGGTACGGCTTTATGGTGGTGCTCAACGCCATGGAGGGGGACAAGTGCTACAACTGTAAGAAGCAGATCCCCGGCGTGTGGGAGGTCGATCCGCCCCGTCAGTCCAGCGGCTATGGCATCCCGCGGCCGGTACGGCTGCCAAACGAGCGCTGAGTCGACGTGCCGCTTCGGCTTCGGGTAAGGGGGGTACCGGTTCCGGGGAGCACCGTCGCGGACCGGAGCGAACCGTGCCTCTGATCGTGTCCGGGTGGCCCGAAGGCCTTTGTGGGTTGCTAGCGACTCTACACGGTTGCCTGGACCTTCGGTTCCTCCAGATCTTCTCGGTTCAAAGCGTGCCAAGGGGTGCGAGCCCCACTCCTCGCGGCTCCTCCTGTGTCGCCCCGGCAGACGAGATCGTGCAAGGTGTTCTTGCTCTTCTGCACTGAGCGGGCTGGTTTCCCCAGCACGCTGGGGTCTGCACCAACATTTTGTAACGACCTGATCCTGTACCGGACGAAGAAGGGAACAGGCAATCCTGTCACTTGTTCAGGGAAGGTATGAAAGCCAGAGGAAGGGCAATGCAACTGTGCAACTTCGTCAGAGCAGGCGCGCGCCACCTGTGGACCGTTGCTCTCTGCGCGGCAACGGCCACGACCTGGGTAGCAGCCGCCGAACCACCGCAGGAAGCACCGGCTACAGGGATCTCCCGACTTCTTTCCGTGCTCCCCGATAAGGATGCTGAGCAGGTCGTCTACTCGGCGGCCGAGGGGGACAACCAGGCAGCTTCCGAGGAAACCGCAGCAACCATCCTGCCTGACCTTCCGGGTGGAATCTATTCGCCTATGGAGATACCCGATCGCATGCAGTGGGGGTGGCTTGATCTGCGTTACGGGGCGCAGTGGCGGTACCGCTACCACGACGAGGACAACCTGCGGCTGAACGGCCAGGACGATACTTTCCTGCTCCGCCGTACTCGCCTTTGGGTTGACGGCACGGTGGCCGATCTGTTTCGTGCGCGAATCGAAGTGATCGACGCCATCTCCTACTGGGAGGATCTGCGTCCGCGGTTTATTGACGAGAACCGTTGGGACCTGCTCAATGCATGGGGCGAAATCACGCTCTGGAATCCGGCCCCTGACCAACGGGTGGCCGCTCGAATTGGTCGGCAGGAGCTGCTCTACGGGTCACAACGATTGATCTCGCCGCTGGACTGGGCCAACACCCGGCGGACCTTCGAGGGATACCGCATCATGAGCCAGTACGGTCCGTTCCAGCTCGACTTCTTTTGGGTACGCCCCTTTG
>JALSID010000096.1 GCA_026981825.1 Planctomycetota bacterium | reverse complement strand
TGGGTCGGGTTGTCTGTTCATGGGAACGAAAACGGCCCCCCGATCTGGCCCCTGCCTCCGCCGCCGCAGTTGGGGCTCAAACCGGCCTGAGGGCTAGAATGAAGAGTGTCGGGGAGAGGCAGATCCCAGGTGGTTGGTCATGGGGCCTACGTCTATGGCTGCGAACCTCGAAAGAACCGAGCCGGCTGGGTTCGATCTGAAGCCGCGCGAAATCGTGGAGTACCTGAGCCGCTACATCGTTGGCCAGGAGGAGGCAAAGCGCGCCGTAGCCATCGCGATCCGCAACCGGTGGCGGCGGCTGCAGCTCAGCGACAAGGAGCGTGCTGAGGTTACGCCCAAGAACATCCTGATGATCGGCCCCACCGGCGTGGGAAAGACGGAGATCGCCCGTCGCCTTGCTCGACTTCTCAACGCCCCCTTCCTCAAAATCGAGGCGACCAAATTCACCGAAGTCGGCTATGTGGGACGCGACGTGGAGAGCATCATCCGCGACCTTGTCGAAGTGGCCGTTGGCATCGTTCGCGAGGAGGAAATCCGACGAGTCGAGGACGAGGCCCAGCAACGGGCCGAGAACCGGCTCATCGATGCGCTCCTTGGAACGGCGAGCGGGGAATTCGCCGAGAGGGGAACCACGTCGACGTCCGCTCGTGAGCAGATGCGCGACCTGCTCCGCAGGGGCGTGCTTGAGGAGCGACGGGTGCAGATTCGCGTTAGCGGCACCTTCCCGGGGGGAGTCCACGTTTTTCCCCTTGCCGGCATGGAACAGCTCGAAATGGACCTGTCGAACATGCTCGAACGCATCTTGCCCAAACGACCTGAGGTGCGCGAGGTCACCGTTCGCGAAGCGCGCCAGATTTTCCTGGAGGAAGAGCGGGAGAAACTGATCGATAAGAACCGCATTAGCGAAGAGGCGGTGCGGCGAACCGAAGAGACGGGGATCGTTTTCCTGGATGAACTGGACAAGATCTGCGCCACCGGCCGCAGCGGACACGGTCCGGACGTGTCACGCGAGGGTGTGCAGCGCGATCTCCTCCCCCTCGTCGAAGGCACCACCGTCAACACTCGCCATGGCCCCGTCCGGACGGACTATATCCTCTTCATCGGGGCCGGTGCCTTTCACCACGCCAAGCCTTCGGATCTCATGCCCGAGCTTCAGGGTCGGTTCCCGATCCGCGTGGAGCTCTCGGCCCTGACAAGGGACGACTTCCTCCGGATCTTGCGCGAGCCGGAGAGCTCGATCATTCGCCAGTACGAGATGCTGCTACGGACAGAGGACGTGGAACTGGAGTTCACCGACGACGCCCTCGAAACGATCGCCGACATCGCCTATCAGGTGAACCAGACGTCGCAGAACATAGGCGCTCGGCGGTTGCACACGGTCGTCGAGCGCGTCCTGGAAGAGGTGAGCTTCCACGCACCAGACCTCGCCGGGCAACGCATCCGCGTCGATGCCAGCTACGTGCGCAAGCAGCTTGAGGACATCGTCAAGCAAGAGGATCTGTCCCACTTTGTCCTGTAGCCGCTGAGGTGCGGCAGCAACGAGCGATCCAACCGGCCAATGGGCTGTACGACCGTCACACACAGGGTGGAGAGCAGGACGTGACACGGCCGAGCCCTCTGGAACTTCACGGCACAACCGTCCTGTCTGTGCGCAGAGGCAATCAGGTGGCGCTGGGGGCAGACGGACAGGTAACCCATGGGGGTACTATCCTGAAGCCCAACGCAGTCAAAATCCGCAAGTTGCTCGAAGGTACGGTGTTGGTAGGCTTTGCAGGCGCCACGGCAGACGCGTTTGCTCTGCTGGAACGGTTCGAGGCCAAACTGAAGGAGTATCCGGGAAATGTAACGCGAGCTGCGGTGGAGCTGGCCAAAGACTGGCGCACGGAACGGGCGCTCCGCCAGCTTGAAGCCATCCTGGCGGTCGTGGACCGCAAGGTGAGCCTGGTCGTGACGGGGGTAGGTGATGTACTCGAACCTTCGGACGGGGTGATCGCTATCGGCTCTGGAGGACCGATGGCGATGGCAGCGGCTCGCGCCCTGCTTCGACACTCCGATCTCTCCGCCGAAGAGATCGTACGGGAAGCTTTGAGGATCGCCGCGGAGATCGACATCTACACGAACGACTCGATCACGGTAGCCACCTTGGAAAGCGACGTCGCCTAGGGTTATACCCGTTGCGGCGCTGTACCAAGAGCGCTCCGTAGCGGGTAGTCCCCCACGCCGCAGGCTTTCCCTATCTTGCCATGGCACGCTTCCTTGCCTGACCGTGCAGAAAGTTGAACCAGGCATGTCGTGAATCCCTCTTCGCCGCGGGTGGCGTTTCGACCATGGTTCGGCCCGGGGACGGGCCGATAAGACCTGTGGCGACAGAACGAGCACCATGGGCGGGCCACCTGTGACTTCGTTTCGGAGGTGACTTGATGAGCATCCGACATTCGCTCTCCGCGGTTGCGGTAGCGTTGGTGATCGCGGCCAGTCCGGCCTATGGTGGCTGGGCGGAAAAGCTGTTCGAGGAGACGAGCTTTGATTTCGGGACGGTGCCCGGCGGTTTCGACGCCCGTCACAGCTTCGTCGCCCGTAACGTCTACGGCGAGCCGGTTCGGATCGCGGGTTTCATCGTCGCCTGCGGCTGTACCGAGGTGCGGGTGAACAACGTTCGGGTGCGTCCCGATTATCCGAACCAGCGGATCATGCTCGGCGACGACGAACGGATCACGCTTCAGCCCGGCGAGACGGCGACGATCGAAATGGCGCTGGACACCAAGAAGTTCGTGGGGGAACACAAGACCACAGCGGTGACGGTGATCTTCGACCGGCCGTCCTACTCGACGGTGCGGCTTCAGATGGCCGCTTATATCCGCCAGGACGTGGTCACGAACCCAGGAGCGGTGGTGTTCGGCACGCTGGATCAGGGCAAGCCGGCGACGCGTGAGCTGGAGATCGAGTATGCCGGCGGGTACGACTGGCGGATCACCACCATCCAATGGAATCCGGACCTGTTCGATCTTACGGCCACCGAATCGTACCGGCGGAATCGCCGGGTCGGCTATCGGATCAAGGTGAGTGTGAAGCCGAATGTCCCCCCTGGGCGAATCCGCGAGACGATCATCGTGCGGACGAACGATCCGTCCACGCCGGAGATTCGCATCCCCGTCGATGCGACCATTGTCGCTGCGGTGACGGTGACCCCCAGCACGGTTGCTTTGGGGAACGTGAGCGTGGGAAGGGAGGTGAAGAAGACGATCATTGTCCGTGGGCGCGAAGCGTTCCGGATCACTGCGGCACGGAGCTCTTCGCCTGCCGTGAAGATCGATTTCTCCAGGGAGCGCCGAGCGGCGATCCATATGGTTAACCTCCGGTTTGTGCCTGCCGAGACCGGCGATCATGAGGCGCTCATCGAGCTGGAAACGGACAGGGATGGTCCACCGCTTCGGGTGACGCTCCGAGCCCATGTGACGCCTTAGAGCGTCGGTTTCTCCTCCGCAGCCTCCGGGACCGCGCACTGTGCTGCCAGCGCGCGGTCCTTTTTTGCGCGCGCCACTGCGCCGCCAAGGGGGCCTTCGCGTTTCCAGGGCGCCGCCCGGGCCAACGACCCGCCGGTGGCTTCCCGAGCCGCTGGCAAGCCCGTCTTCTGAGCAACAGCGCTGGGCTGTGGCCGGAACCGGCCTCAACAGGCAGGCGATGGGGAAGTATCTCCACGCTCGGTCTACTCCTCAACGAACCTGCCGGTGCTCAAGGACAGCAATCCTCTGAAGCCCCTCTGTCCCTGCGGTGCTCCTCTGGCGGGTCAGGATCCAAACCCGCCACAGAGACGGAGAGGACACAGGGCTTCGTTGTTGGCTCTCTGTGTTCTCTGTGTGTTTATCGTGTTCCCCCTGCAGCCGACCAGGGCGCTTCGCTGCTGGAACTTCCGCGTTGATAACTCTCCGACCCGCCTTCGTCAGAATCGGTACGGCCATCTTTAACTCACCTCCTGCGCACGGATCCGTCCAGTATGCCTTCCGGCGCCGTTCGGCTTCTCGGCGCGTTGTCAGACAGAGCCAGGTGCTCTGCTGCCGCAAATGGTGCCCGTGGCGCAGGTGTCGCGGCCCGATCGGTGTGGGCCAGTGCGCAGCGGACCGCGATGCACCCGGCGCACTTGGCCGCCTTTGCGCGTTTGGCCCACCACAGACCGAAGGAGCGGCGTTTTTGCCCCCTCGCTGGGGGCGCGACTCGCGAATCGGCCGGAACGGGCGGTGCTACGATTACGGTGATGGCCGGCGACGGATTGGGACAGTGTGTGATGACCAAGAACATGCGAAGGACGCTTCCGGAGCAGCACACTTCGATGCCGTTGGACGTGGTCCTCTATGATGCGACCGGGCAGGCCGCGGAACTGCGTTCCTTGGTCACCCGCCCCACCCTGCTGATTCTGCTTCGGCACTTGAACTGAGTGAGTTGCCAGGACCACCTGGTCCAGGTGGAGGAGGCAAGCGAGCAGTTCCGCAGACGACGGGTGGACGTGGTGGCGGTCGGCTTTGGCACGCCGGAGCAGCTCACAGAGTGGACTCCGGTCCGCCCGATCTCGCTTCCCGTGCTGGTCGACCCCGAACGCAAGCTCTATGCGGCGCTAGGGCTGGGGCGCACCTCGCTTCTGGCACTCCTGCGCCCGGGCGTCATCGCCCACTACCTGCGCCTTTTCAAACGGTGGGGGCGGCCGCGGAAACCGCAGCAGGATCCCTGGCAACTCGGCGGGGACTTCCTTGTCGATCCGTCCGGACGGGTCCTCTGGGCCTACAGAAGCAAGAATCCGGCCGATCGGCCGAGCATCACCACGCTCCTCCAGGCCATCGACCGCTGCCTCGGCCAAACCGGCGGATCTTGATGGGCCCGCGCGGACGCCCAGGGCGCCGGCCATCGGGCTGCGGAATTCGGTAAAATGAAAGCGTTGGACTAACATTTCGGTGGGAGTTGGACGAGCGGAGCAGAGCACATGGCCCTTTCTGCCCGTGCGCACTATGCGTGCATCGCGTTGCTGGATCTGGTGGCGCAGCTCCAGCAAGGGCGGCAACAGCCGGTCACGGTGCATGAGATTTCCAGGAGGCACGGGGTGTCCCATCCGTTCTTGCGGCAGATCATGAACCGCTTGCGCGCGGCCGGACTGGTCACCAGCGCACGCGGCAGCGGAGGGGGCTATCAGCTTGTCGTGCCACCCGAAGAACTCACCCTCAAGCGTGTGCTCGATGCGGTCGGGGAATCATGGGAACTGAGAGCCGACGAGGGTGGTGAAATAGCCAGTGTGGCTCACGACGTGCTCGGCCGCACCTGGGAAGAGCTGAACTGCAAGCTCGCGGAACAGCTCGATGGGGTTAACTTCGCGGACCTGGCCGAGCAGTACCTGGCAGCCATCACCGAGGGGAAGGAGACGCCCGACTGGGTGATCTGAGATGACGGATCGATTCGAGCTATGGTCGCCGGCGGATGAGTTCGTTGCCAGCACCGGCCCCCTCGTTTTACACGAAGATCGGCACTGCCTGGTCCTCTGGAAGCCACCACGCATGCCCACAGTGGGCGATGAGTCCGACGATCCAACGGTGCTCGACTGGGCCAGGCGATATATCAAACAGAAGTACGCCAAGCCGGGCAATGTCTATCTGGGCGTCGTCCATCGTCTCGATCGACCTGTTTCCGGTGCCGTCCTGCTGGCGCGGACCAGCAAGGCGGCGCGGCGGCTGACGGAGCAGTTCCGCACCGGCACCGTGCAGAAGACGTACTGGGCGGTGGTCGAGGGGCGGCCGCGCCAACGCGAGGGGGAACTCGTGCATTGGCTCGTCAAGGACCGCAGAAGGAACGTGGTCCGAGCGTACCCGAGCGAAACGCCCGGGGGCAAGCTCGCCGTCACCCGCTATCGAACTCTTGCCATCCGCCAACGACTGGCACTGCTCGAAGTCCATCCCATAACCGGCCGTGCCCATCAGATTCGGGTGCAGCTATCGGCTGGGGGGCTTCCGATCCTTGGCGACACCAAGTATGGCGCACGCCGCCAGTTCGGGCGCGCAGTCGCCCTCCATGCGCGGGAGCTGCAATTCGAGCACCCGGTGGAGTCGAGGAGGATCAGCGTTGTCGCTCCGTTGCCGGCCACCTGGACCGGATTCCGTGCCCTTCTGAGGGAGGTTCTGGGGGGCGCACCGAGCGAGCCCGCCGGTTAGACCGAGACGAAACCGGGGCGCCGGCCTGGCCCGGGCCACATCCGCTTCACCTGGCGCTCTCCGTCAGTCTTACCCACGCGCAACCCGGCTTTCTTGCAGCAGCCGCCGGAAGCGTCCGCTGGCTCCGGCGGAACCCTTGCGTTCCGTTGTTATGCCACCACCACGGGTTAAGCGGGTTGACCACCGGCTCCTGGTGTCCGAGGTGCGGCGGCGTTTGCTACGGCGGACACGCTCTCCTGATTTGGGCGCGAAACCGATACCTCGCCGCCCGGTCGCGCCGCTTTCGGCTCACCGCACCCGCCTCCCCGTGCCGATGCTGGCAGTAGAGAGAGCCTGCGGTTGACAACTGCGGTCGCCGTCCGTACGACGGCTGCCAGCAGTTCTGAATCTGAACGCAAAGGATGCGCTCACGATGTTCCGGGGACACGGGCACAAGCTGGCCGTATGTTTTGCAGCCCTCGATCTGGGCGTGACCGGCTGCTGGTGGGTCGCGGCCTATCTACTCCGGTTCAATTCGGGGCTCTGGGATGCGCCCCTGGGCGTGCCGCCGTTCGATCTCTGTGTGCGTGCCCTCCCCTCTGTGCTGCTCCTGGCCGCCGTAGCTTTTTATGTGAGCGGTCTGTACGAGGTGCATCGGCTGAAGACGGCCGCGCAGGAGCTGGGTAGCGTGCTGAAGGGAAACGCGCTGCTCTTCCTGCTGCTGGTGACGGTCACGTTCTACAAGCGAGACCCGTACGAGTCGCGGCTGGCTCTGGGGCTCTTCGCGGCGGGCAATGCGTGTTCGCTCCTGCTCTTCCGTCGTGTTGCGTGGGCATTCGTGCATCGGATGCGCCGCATCGGGTTCAACCCTACCGGCGCGGTGATCGTGGGTAGCGGTCGGGCCGCTCAGCGTCTGGCACGGACGCTGGAGAAGAATAGTTGGACCGGTATCCGCGTGCTCGGTTTTGTCGACGACCGGCCGCAGCAGAAGGTGGCAGGCCGTCCTGTCTTGGGCCCCCTGGCGAGGCTGCGTGAGATTGTGGCCGATCACAATGCCGCATACGTGTTCATTGCCCTCCCCCTCGACCGATTCGCGGAATTGCGCCAGGTTGTCCGGCAGCTTGCCGACGTGTGTGTCGAAGTCCGGCTTGTGCCCGACCTCCCCAACCTCCCCGTGTGCAACCTGTCTGTAGGGGAACTGGACGGCGTCCCGGTGATCAATATGCGCGAGAACCCCCACGAGGGGATCAACCGAGCGATCAAACGCGTGATTGACATCGTGGTGGCCTCGACCGCCCTGGTGATCCTCTCTCCTTTGATGTTGCTCATCGCCGTCCTGATCAAGTTGACCAGCCCTGGGCCGGTCCTTTATCGACAGGTTCGAGCCAGCATCGGGGGCAAGCCGTTCGAGATCCTGAAGTTCCGCACGATGGTGGTGGATGCGGAGAAAGAGACAGGGGCCGTGTGGGCTCAGAAGAACGACCCTCGCTGCACCTGGCTGGGCCGCATCCTGCGCCGCACCAGCCTGGACGAACTGCCCCAGCTCATCAATGTGCTGAAGGGGGACATGAGTATCGTAGGGCCCCGCCCCGAACGCCCCGTCCTGATCGAGAAGTTCAAACACTCCATCCCCAACTACATGCTGCGGCATGTGGTTAAGGCGGGGATCACGGGCTGGGCCCAGGTCAACGGTTGGAGGGGGAACACATCGCTGCGGAAACGGGTGCAGTACGACCTCTACTACATCGCGCACTGGTCCATCTGGCTGGACCTGCGCATAATGCTGTTGACGCTCATTCGCGGCATGACGCACAAGAACGCGTACTGAGCAGTGGATTCGCACTCCGGATCCTTCTGAGGCGGCCCCGTGGTCCGTCTGGTTGGAGCGGGCAAGAGCGCCGGGTCCTTCCGCTCGTCAGGGGGGCCGACCATGCCCCTGTTTCTGGAGCAGGATTCCGCGTCGCGTGAGCAAACCGGTTGCCGATAGCTGGAAGAACGTCGCTGGGGTTGTCTCGTCGAACGGACGGCCCCGTCGTTCGGGCTCGACACGCGACGAACCGATCCGGAACGCTCGCTCCCAAAGGGCAATCGGTCGCGTTGACCCGGCATCCTAGAATTGCTGGTTGCATCATCGCAATAGTGGCAATTTGCTGGTCAAGGGAGATAGGGTCGTGGCACAGGCAGTCGAGCGGTGGACGATCGAACCCCACGGTGGTCGATTGGTTGAGCGGGTGGCAACGGGGGAGGAGGCGGAGGAGCTGACGCGCGAGGCGGCTTCGTTGCCGCGACATGTGCTGTCCCAGCGAGAGCTGTGCGATCTGGAGATGATCGCCATCGGTGCGTTCAGCCCCCTGGACGGATTTATGACATCCGAGGATTACTCGCCCTGCGTGGAGAGCATGCAACTGGCCGACGGTGTGCTCTGGCCCATGCCCGTGACGTGCAGCCCGAGGCAGGGAGAACTGGACGGGGGCATCAAAGAGGGGGCCAAGATCGCTCTGGTAGACGAAGGGGGGCGACTCAAGGGGATCATGGAGGTCCACGAGATCTACCGGCGCGACATGGGCCGCGAAGCGAAACTCACCTTTGGGACAGACGACGAGAACCATCCAGGGGTCGCTCAGATTTACGCCCACGGCGAGACGCTGATCGGGGGGCCTGTCACGCTGCTCGAGTTCCCCGATCGGATCGCTCGTCCCGACCTGTACCGACGACCGGCGGAACTCCGTGAGCTGTTTGTCGAACGCGGCTGGAAGCGGGTCGTGGCGTTCCAGACGCGTAACCCGATTCACCGCGCGCACGAGTACCTAACGAAGTGTGCCCTGGAGATCGTCGACGGCCTGCTACTCCATCCGCTTGTCGGGCAGACGAAAAGCGACGATGTTCCGGCGGACGTGCGGATTCGCTGCTATGAAGTCATGTTGGACAACTACTACCCGGCGGACCGCACGGTGCTGAGCCTGCTGCCGGCCAGCATGCGGTACGGGGGGCCGCGCGAGGCGGTGCTTCATGCGATCATGCGAAAGAACTACGGATGCACTCACTTCATCGTCGGACGTGACCACGCCGGCGCCCGTCGCCCGGATGGCAAACCCTACTACGGGTCGTACGACGCCCAGAAGATCTTCGACGAAATCGACAGTCAGGAGCTGGGCATCACGCCGCTCTTCTTCGAACACACGTTCTACTGCCGCAAGTGCCAGGGCATGGCCAGCTACAAGACGTGTCCGTGTGGTGATGAGCACCGCTTGATCCTGTCCGGCACGAAGGTCCGGCAGATGCTTCGAGAAGGTAAAATGCCACCGCCGGAGTACACGCGTCCTGAGGTGGCGCAGATTCTGATCGAAGCGTACCAGAACCAGGGGTAGCCTCGGGTTGACAGAGTCGACCGCGACAGAAACGGGCGGCCGCCCGCGCAAGCGGTGGTGGCAGCGGATTGGCCCAGGGCTCGTGACGGCATGCGTTGTGATCGGCCCGGGCAGTGTGCTGACCAGCTCCAGCACGGGCGCCCGGTACGGCTTTGCGATGAACTGGGTGGTCGTGGTGGCCGTCCTGTTTATGATGGCCTACACGACCATGTCTGCCCGACTGGGGGTGGTAACCTCCGAGACAACGGGAACGATCGTCGCCCGCTACTTCGGCCGGTGGCTGTCTGTGCTGATTGGGTGCGCGGTCTTCTTCATCGCATCGGCGTTCCAGTTCGGCAACAATTTGGGGGTACATTCGGCCATCCAGCCGTTCTGGCCTTCGGTCGTGCCACTGTTGCTCCTTAATCTGTTGACCCTCCTGTTCTTGTTCGGCTTTCAGAACCTCTACCGCGCGGTCGAGCGGCTCATGATGGTCCTTGTGGCCACGATGCTGGCTGCCTTCGCGCTTAACCTTGGCTTCGCCAGGCCAGATCCGGTCGCCTGGCTACGGGGGTTCATCCCGACCATTGACTGGCCCCCTGACATCGCTTTGCTCGGCCTGATCGGGACCACATTCGTGATCACCGCCGCCTATTACCAGTCCTACCTGGTGAAGCAAAAAGGGTGGGGCGAGGAGGACGTCGAAGATAGTCTGCGCGATGCACGGATCGGGGCGATGATCATGGCGGTGATCACGCTGATGATCATGGGGACGGCAGGCGCGGTATTGCGAGGGGCCAAACTGGCCGATGTGGCCGACGTGGCACGTCAGCTCGAACCTCTCTTCGGCAAGGCGGGACAGGCGATCTTCTGTGCGGGGCTCTTCGCCGCGGCCTATTCCTCTTTTCTGGTGAACTCCATGATCGGCGGGTTCATCCTCGCCGACGGGCTCGGCCTGGCCAGACGTCCCGATTCGTTCATCGCCAGGCTCTTCACTGCGGTCGTCCTGCTCACCGGCATGGGCGTCGCCCTCTACGTCATTTCGACAGGCACCAAGCCGGTAGGAGCGATCGTGGCTGCACAGGCGGTAACCGTTGTTGCCTCCCCGCTCATGGCGGCCATTCTGCTCTGGGCGTGCAACTCGCCCCGCGTCGTGGGCGCAAGACGCCCCTCCTTGCTGATGAACCTGGTGGCGGCGGTCGGGTTCGTGGTGCTGCTTGCCATGGCCTGCCACATCGCAGTCGACCGCGTCTGGCCTGCGCTCGCCGGTTTACTTCGTGCGGCCGGCTCAGGTGGATCGAGCTGACGGCTGCCGTCGGTACCGGGAGCTGGGCCGCGCCTAGGAACCCGATGTGCCTGCCCCGCGCGGGCACTTGCTATCGGTTGCTGCGGGGCATTAGTTCCGCTGCCTAGCCCGACTGGCCACGACTTGTTAAACTGCTTGGTGGAGTTCCCGCCAGCTTTCACGCCGGGCTTTCTCCCGTGGCGGGCGCAGGCCGCGTGGGAGAGCCGGCAAACGCCCCTACCGGAAACGGCTGCTCGTGAACCTCTGGCCGGGCCACAAGGTGGTTATCCATGCATGGGCTCTTCCTCTGTCTGGCACTTGTCGTTCCGGCTGAGCAAGACCCGCCGGACTTCGTGCAGGACGTGCGCCCCATCCTGGAGCGCCATTGCTTCCGATGCCACAGCTCCGCGAACGCTCGCTCCAGCCTCCGCCTGGATAGCCCGCGAGGCATTCGCCAAGGGGGTAACCGGGGACCTGTGCTGAAGCCGGGCAATAGCTCAGAAAGTCTCCTGATCCGCGCCGTTACCCTCGGTATCGACGGCACGCGCATGCCTGCACAGGGTCAGCCCTTGTCGAAGTCCGAAATCGATCTTCTCCGCCGCTGGATTGATAGCGGTGCTGCGATGCCGAAGGACGAGTCGGCTGGCCCAGAAGTGCAGCACTGGGCGTTCCAGCCGGTTCGGTTCGTGCCGCCGCCGCACACGGCGTTCACAGGGTGGTGTCGTAACCCCATCGATGCGTTCATCGCGCATCGGTTAGAGCGACGGGGGATTGCTCCTTCCGAGGAGGCCGGTCGACGGACGTTGATTCGTCGGGTGTGGCTGGACGTGCTCGGTTTGCTCCCGGATCCGGAGGACGTGGACGCCTTTGTGGCGTCGAAACGTCCGGACGCGTTCGAGCGGATGCTGGATCGGGCGCTGGCTTCGCCCCACTACGGCGAGCGATGGGGGCGACACTGGCTGGACCTGGCCAGGTACGCCGACAGCCATGGCTACACGATCGACGGGCCCCGTTCGATCTGGCCGTACCGCGACTGGGTTATTCACGCCCTGAACGAAAACAAGCCGTTCGATCAGTTCGTTATCGAACAGATTGCGGGCGATCTGCTCCCCGGTGCCACCAGGGACCAGATCGTTGCCACGGGGTTCCACCGCAATACGCTGATCAACCAGGAGGGGGGCACGGATCCCGAGGAGTTCCGAGTTAAAGCAATCGTTGACCGGGTCAACACGACCGGAACGGTCTTCCTCGGACTGACGATCGGCTGTGCTCAGTGCCACGAGCACAAGTACGACCCGATTTCCCAGCGGGAGTACTACGAGCTGTTCGCCTTTTTCAACAGTGACGATGAGCCCACTCTGCGACTGCCCACACCCGACCAGGAGATCCGGTTGCGTCAACTGGAAGGGGAGCTCGTTCAGCTTCGTAGCCGGTTGCAGCAGCGGCAATCGGCTGTGCGCCTCGCATTCTTGACTGCGGCGCTGTGGGATTCGGGGGGCATCTTCGGTGCCTTACTGACGGATTTGCAGGCGCGGTTGGTTGTGGGGCAGTTCAAGGGGGGCGCTGCTGCCGACCCGATACTCCGCGAGCTGGCCAAACAGGTCAGGCAGGTGGAGCAGGAAAGGGCCGGGCTGCTCAAAAAGATTCCGACCACGCTTGTGCTTCGCAAGCGCGCGCGGCCACGCGAGACGTACGTGATGATTCGCGGCGACTTTCTCCGCCGGGGTGCGAAGGTTGAGCCGAGTACCCCCTCGGTGTTGCCGCCGCTGAAGCCGCGCGGCGACCGGCCGGATCGGCTCGACCTAGCCCGCTGGCTGGTGTCTCCGGACAATCCGCTGACGCCCCGCGTGACGGTCAATCGCGTCTGGCAACGCTATTTCGGTAGGGGGATTGTCGAGACGGAGAACGACTTCGGCACGCAGGGGGCACGGCCCAGCCACCCAGAACTGCTCGACTGGCTCGCCTGGACCTTTGTCCAGTCCGGGTGGGATCTGAAGCGGCTCCACCGGCTCATCTTGAGCTCCGCGACCTATCGCCAGCGGTCCGACTGGCGGCCGGAGCTTGTCGAAGTGGACCCAACGAACAAGCTGCTGGCCCGCCAAAATCGGCTGCGGGTGGAAGCGGAGGTCATCCGCGACATCTCGCTCTGTGCCGCCGGGCTGCTTACCTATCGGATCGGGGGACCCGGCGTCTACCCGCCTCAGCCGGAAGGCATCTACCGGTTCACCCAGGTCAAGAAGCCCTGGCCCGAAAGCAAGGGGGCGGACCGATACCGCCGAGGGCTTTACATCTACTTCTGGCGGTCGAGTCCTTACCCGTTCTTGATCACCTTCGATGCCCCCCGTGCGACCACGACCTGCACCCGTCGGGTCCGCTCAAACACACCGCTGCAGGCGTTGATGCTCGCGAACGACATCGTCTTCATCGAGGCCGCTCGCGCACTGGCCGCGCGCTCTTTCCGCGTCTGCGACGGGTCTCCCGAGGCGCTTGCCCGCGCCATGTTTCGGTTCGCTCTGTGCCGGCCCCCCGACGATTACGAGCTCAACCAGTTGGTGGAGTTCTTCGTCAGCCAGGCAGAGGAGTTCCGCAGCGATCCACAAGCGGCCACCTTATTTGCGGGCGAATTGCCGCGGGGTGATCTGGACCTGCCCCAGGCGGCTGCCGCGGTGGCTACGGCACGGGTCATCCTGAACCTGGATGAATTCATCACGAGAGAGTAGCTATGGAGCGCGAAGCTGCCATCCAGGGGAAGAACGGCTTTGTGTTGCTCGCAAGGCGTCATTTTCTGCAGGAGTGCCCTCTGCGCCTGGGGGCAATGGCCCTCTTCCACTTGCTCCTTCGTGAGGGGCTGGCGCAGGCTCAGTCGACCAATCCCCTGGCCCCCAAACCGCCGCACTTTAAACCGCGTGCGAAGGCGGTGATCTACCTGTTTATGGCCGGGGGGCCCAGCCACCTGGAGCTGTTCGACTACAAGCCTGTGTTGCAGAGGCTGGACGGGCAGACGGTTCCTGAGTCGTACGTCAAGAACAAGCGGTTTGCGTTTCTGAAGAAGGACGCCAAGCTGCTCGGAACACGCCGTCGGTTCTACCGGTGGGGTGAGTGTGGTGCAGAGATCAGTGAGTTGCTTCCGGAGATCGGCAAGATCGCCGATGATCTCTGCATCATTCGAAGCATGGTTACCGACGTATTCAATCACGGACCGGCCAAGCTGTTCATGAACACCGGGTCCACGCAATTCGGTCGTCCCAGCATGGGGGCCTGGGTGACGTATGGCCTTGGGAGTGCGTCGTCCGATTTACCTGGGTTCGTCGTGCTTCAGTCTGGTCCGCGCGGCCCACGTGGCGGTGCTCCTCTCTGGGGAAGCGGGTTTCTTCCCACTACGTATCAGGGGGTGCCGTTTTTGTCCGGGCCCGAGCCGATTCTCGATCTCGCGAACCCACCGGGTGTGTCACGGCAACGACAGGCGGCGTTCATCCAGCGTGTCAACGCGCTTAACCGCCACCGGCTCAATCTCGTAGGCGATCCGGAAATCGCCACTCGGATCGCCCAGTACGAGATGGCGTTCCGCATGCAGGTAGCTGCGCCGGAGCTGATGGACCTCAGCGGCGAGGACCGGCGCACACTGGAGATGTACGGCGTCGAGCCCGGGAAGCCGTCGTTCGCTGCCAATTGTTTGCTCGCCCGCCGTCTCGTGGAGCGCGGCGTTCGCTTCGTTCAGCTCTACCACACCGACTGGGATCACCACGGTAACCGGGGGCTTGATCTGGGCGAAGGGCTGGAGCGGATCTGCCGCGAGGTGGATCGTCCGGCTGCTGCTCTGGTGCGTGACCTCAAGCAGCGTGGGCTGCTGGACGAGACGATCGTCATCTGGGGAGGTGAGTTCGGACGTACCCCCATGGGCGAGCCGCGCGAGACCCTGGGGCGCGATCACCACATCGACGGCTTTTCCCTGTGGCTTGCCGGTGGGGGGATCAAGCCTGGGCTCACCTACGGTGCCACGGATGAGCTCGGGTTCTACGCGGTCGAGAATCCCGTCCACGTCCATGATCTCCACGCCACCATCCTGCACCTGCTCGGGATTGACCACACCCGCCTCACCTTCCGGTTCCAGGGACGCGATTTTCGATTGACCGACATCGGCGGAAACGTGGTGCACGATATCATCGCGTGAGCGGGGGCAATCAGAACCCTACGTGTGAGCTCCGGCACGACCTGCGAAAGCGCTCGCGGCCACATAGCCGACGGCGCCATGCCCAAGAACGCGCGCAGGATGCTACGCCCGTGCTCACCGGTCGTTTCACGCCCAGAACTGTTTGTTTCAGACTGCCCGCTATACTGGAGTTGCTGTAGCACACCCGGCTTAGCGTTCCTTCGGTTGAGGAGAAGAATGATCGGACAGGTTGGCGATCTGAGTCGCAGAGCGTTTCTCGGTACTGCGGCTGCGCTGGCCCTGGCGCCCCACCGTTTCGCCCGCTCCGCAGACGAGACACGCAACTTCCTCTACGTTGCTTGCCCGGGCATCCGGAACTACCTGCAGTTCGGTGGGGCGGGCATCCTCGTCTTCGACATGGACAATGGGCACCGCTTCGTGCGCCGGATCGAGACGGCGGCGAGCCGTGTTCCCAAGCCCGAAAACGTCAAGGGGATCTGCGCCAGCGTTCGTACGCGACGACTTTACTTCACCACCCTTACCCGACTCTATTGCGTTGACCTGCTCACCGATCAGACGCTTTGGGGAAAAGCGTACGAAGGGGGCTGTGACCGGATGGCCATCCATCCGAGCGGGCAGAGGCTGTATGTGCCGAGTTTGGAAAAGGACCACTGGCACGTGGTGGACGCCGACGGCAACGTCGTACGCCGGGTGCAGTTTTCGGAGCCGAAGGGGGCTCACAACACAATCTGCGCCCTGGACGGTTCGCGCGTTTTCCTGGCCGGTCTCCGGTCGCGGTGGCTGCATGTGCTCGAGACACGTTCCAATCAGGTTGTGCACAAGGTGGGACCGTTTGGTGCGCCGATCCGCCCGTTCACGATCAACGGCCAGGCCACACGTTGCTACTGTTGCGTTAACGGGTTGCTGGGCTTCGAGATTGGGGACATCGAAACGGGCAGGTTCGTGCGTCGAGTGGAAGTGCGTGGCTTCAAGAAGGGGCCGGTGAAGCGGCACGGCTGTCCCAGCCACGGCATCGGCATGACCCCGGACGAAAAAGAGATCTGGGTGGTTGACGCCCACAACCAGGCCGTGCATATCTTCGCCGTGGACGGGGACCGCGTCGAACAGGTCCACAGCCTCACCGGGCTCCGCGAGCAGCCTGGCTGGGTTACTTTCTCCCTCGACGGACGCTATGCCTATCCTTCCACGGGAGAAGTCATCGACACGAGGACGCGCGAGGTGGTCGCCGCTTTGTTTGATGAGACCGGCCGAGAAGTGCACAGCGAGAAGATGGTTCAGGTCGTTTTTCGCGGTGGCGAGCCGATCGCGGCAGGGGATCAATTCGGCATCGGGCGGCGCGGATGACCAGCGGCGGGATCACCGCAGCAGATGACCTGCTGGGCTGCCCGTACTGTCGAACGGGGGATATGCCTCAGCTTCGCCTCTTGGAAATGGGGGTGGGAACCCGAAGACCCGGCTAACGGAGAGGACGCTCGAACCTGTGGCGCAGGCTGTTCTTGCACCGATCAAGATCCGGACCCGTCCGGAAGAGTTCCGCGTGCAGGAGGTGACGTCGCTACAGCCTTCCGGGGGGGCTTATGCGGTCTACTTGATGACGAAACGCTCCATAGGCACCCTGGAAGCGATCGAGCGTATTTGTCGGCGGTGGAGGCTGCCGGGGCGCCGGGTTGGCTACGGCGGTCTTAAGGACCGGCACGCGCTGACTGATCAGTACATCACCATTTTGCGGGGGCCGAAGAAACACCTCACTTTGCCGGGGATCAAGCTGCTCTATTTGGGCCAGGCCCCTGAGCGGATCACCTCTCGCCACGTGTTAGGCAATCGCTTCGAGATTCTGGTGCGTGGCATCGACGGCACACTGCGCGAGCATATGGAGTCCCGCTTGCACGGCGTACGAGGGGACGGCTTTCCAAACTACTTCGGTTACCAGCGGTTCGGCTCGGTGGGTGTCAGTGGCGAATTCATTGCTAAGGCATGGATGCAGGGGGATTACGAGCGGGCGTTATGGCTGGCGTTGGCCGAAGAGTCTCCTTCCGACAGCGCCCGTGAGCGGGAGCAAAAGGAGCAACTCAGGCGGCACTGGCGGGACTGGGCCACATGCTGCGAGGTGCTTGCTCGGTCGCACAGGCGGAGCATCGTCTTTTACCTGCGCGATCACCCGGAGGATTTCCGAGGAGCTTTTGCTCGCTTGCGACGCGACTTGCGCGCGCTCTACCTATCGGCCTACCAGAGCTATCTGTGGAACGAGGTGGTGTGCCGGTTTCTGGAGCGGCGCTTGGCCGACGAGCAGCGCCTGGAGTTGAGGCTCCGCGTGGGCCGTCTGGTGTTTCCAACAGAGTTCCCCGAAGAGCTGCGGACTGTTGCCGAGGACCTCGCGTTCCCTCTACCCTCGGCGCGCATCGAACCGCAGGGCGAGTACGGGGCGATTCTTGCTGAGGTGCTGGCGGAAGAGGGGCTTGAGCTACGGCAGCTTCGGAGCCGTCATATCCGGGACGTCTTTTTCGCCCGGGCGAAGCGGCGGGTGTTCGTTCGTCCGCAAGAGCTGTCGTGGACATGGGAGGAGGACGAGGGAGAATCGGGACGATTTCGGGTGTGGTTGCGCTTTTTCCTGCCCGCTGGCTCTTATGCCACGGTGTTACTGCAAAGTCTTACGGTGCTGCCCGTTCGCGGGCGGGCGGGTGCGGAAGGCTGAACATCCTGATGCGGCCTGGCTCGGTCGCTCAACGCCGCCATCTCGTCGTGCGATTCGCCGGTTCATTCGATTCGCCTTGGGTGATCGGGAAGGGTCGGTTAGGATCGCCTGCGGGAGCAAAGGAGTGCGGTCGATGAGAGTGGCCCTCGTCCACGACTGGTTGTTTCAAATGCGCGGCGGGGAGCGGGTGCTCGAGGAGCTGGTCCGCTTGTTCCCGGAGGCAACGGTCCATGTCCTGTTCCACCGCCCGGGGCGGTTATCACCTATCCTGGAGGCTGTCCCGAAACGGGCAAGCCACCTGAATCGACTGCCCATGGTGGACCACTACTACCGCTATTTGTTACCCCTGTACCCGCTAGCGGTGCGTTCGCTGAAGGTTTCGTCCGACGCGGATCTGGTGATTAGCTCCAGCCACTGCGCGGCCAAGGCTGTGCCGGTTCCCGAAGGCGTGCCACACGTCTGCTACTGCCATACTCCGGCCCGGTACCTGTGGGGGCATGGCTCCGATTACTTCGGAAAGGCGCACGGCCTCCTCCGTCCGCTCCTGGACCGGCTCCGCTCGTGGGATCTTGCCACTTCCGATACGGTCACTCTTTTCTTGGCAAATAGTCACACGGTCCGGGACAGGATTCGTGCATGGTACGGTAGGCGGGCCATTGTGGTGCCCCCGCCTGTGGACGTGGAGTTCTACCGCCCCCTTGGCGTGGGGCGGGAGTCGTTCTTCCTTGCAGCCAGCGCGTTCGTCCCGTACAAGCGTTTGGATCTGGCGATCCGCGCCTGCGAGCGGTTGCGGCGCCGGTTGGTCGTTGTGGGGGATGGCCCGGAACGGCGCCGCTTGCAGCGTCTTGCAGGGAGGTGGACGACTTTCGTGGGGTGGGTGGATGAGAGCGAGCTCCGGCGGTTATACAACCGCTGCAGGGGGCTGATTTTCCCGGCATTGGAGGATTTCGGCATTATCCCGGTGGAGGCTCAGGCCTGCGGCGCGCCCGTCATTGCTTATGGCAAGGGGGGAGCGACCGAGACGGTGGTGCCACCGGAGGCGGGGGTTCAGCCCACTGGGGTGTGGTTTGAGGAACAAACGGTGGAGAGTTTGTGCGCTGCCATCGAGCGTTTCGAGCGGTTGGAGCGCTGGTTTGACCCGGCGGCTCTACGGGCAAACGCGCTGCGCTTTTCTCGGCACCGGTTCCGGGAGGCGATGAAACGGGTGGTGACGGCTGTTCTGAATGGCCGGATCGAGCGGCTCTTCGACGGCTTCGCCGCCGCAGCGGTGAGGCGGGCGGCCTGACCGGTAAGTGCACTGTCCCGCTGTCCGGCATCCGCGCCCTCACGCAGCCGGTTCGTGGGGCAGTCCGTCGTCCGACTCCTCTTGTTTCATCGCGAGCCACTCCTCCAGGGTAAGGAGCACCTCCCGCGCCTGACTGCCGTTGTATTCGCCCACGATGCCGTCTTCGGCCATGTAATCGATCAACCGGGCGGCTCGGCCGTAGCCGATGCCGAGGGCGCGCTGGAGGAGGGAGGTCGAGCCGCGTCGTTCGCGAAGAACGATCTCCACCGCTTCCTCGTACAGAGGGTCACGCTCCTTGGCGAGTTGCGCGCGTCGCTTTTCCCCCTTACTCTTCCTCGAAAGCTGGACCAGCTCCTTGCTGTACTGAGGTTCGTACTGCTCGAGGAATTCGACCACCCGTTCGATTTCCTGGTCGCTCACGAAGGTTCCTTGAGCGCGGACGGTCTGGCTGGTCCCAGGGATCAGGAAGAGCATGTCGCCGTTACCGAGGAGCTTTTCGCCGCCCATCTCGTCCAGTACCACACGGCTGTCCGATCGGCTGGAGACCTGGAAGCAGATCCGCGCCGGCAGGTTGGACTTGATGAGTCCGGTGATCACGTCCACGGTCGGCTTTTGAGTCGCCACCACGAGGTGGATTCCCACGGCCCGGGATTTCTGTGCAAGGCGGATAATGTGGGATTCGATTTCCTTGGGCGCCGTCATCATCAGGTCAGCCATCTCATCGGCAAAGATCACGATGTACGGCATGTGCGTCGGGATCTGCGCCTTGTCGGCTTCGTCCGTGACCTGGAGCCGCCGGTAGATTTCCTCGGCTCCCAGGCGGTTGTACGCCTTCAAGTGCCGGACACCGGCTCGGGCAAGGAGGTCGTAGCGTTCCTCCATCTTGTCGACCGCCCAGGACAGCAGCGCCTCGGCTTTGGACATATCGGTCACGACGGGGTGCATCAGGTGGGGGATGCGGCGGTACTGAGAGAGCTCCACCAGCTTCGGATCGATCATCAGGAGCCGCACTTCATCCGGGGTACGCGTCATCAGCACGGACAGGATCAGGGCGTTCAAGCAGACCGACTTTCCGGTTCCTGTGCGTCCGGCGATCAGCAGGTGCGGCATTTGGGTGAGGTCGTAGATCAGGGGATTGCCTTTCACGTCCTTGCCCAGAAACAGCGGGATCTCCATCTTTTTTGCTTTTTGGAGGCAGCCCTGGATAACCTCCTTGAGTCGCACGAACTGGCGGCGGGGATTGGGCACTTCGACACCGACGGTGTCCTTGCCCGGAATAGGGGCGACTACGCGGACGCTGGCTGCCTTGAGTGCGATGGCCAGATCATCGGCCAGGCTGTGGATCTTGCCCACGCGGAGGCCGGATTCGAGAGCGATCTCGTACTGCGTGACCACCGGCCCGGTGTGGATCTCGCGGAGTTCGACGTTGTACCCGAACTCGGCCAGGGTCTGCTTGAGTTTCTGGCCCTGGGCAATGATCTCGTCGGTGAACTCTTCGTAGGGGAACGGGTCGGGGTCATCGAGCAGGTCCAGAGGGGGCAACTTGTAGAGACTTGTAGCTGAGGAGCGTTCCAGGCTGCGCACCTGTACTTTTGGAGTCGCGGGGGGCAGTTGGGGGGCCGGAACTCCGGCCCGATCCTGGCCATGCGCAGACCTGGCGGCTAGATGCTCTGAGGAGCTTGGGGAGCTTGCCTTCGGGGCGCGTTCGGCGGTTTCCGGCGAGATGGTCGCCGGAACCGGCACCTTCGGAGCTGCAGGCTTTGACGCCATGCGAGCGGTTTTGCCTGAGCTATATCGCCTGAGAGGCGTAGCGAGTCGACCGACGACAGCGCCGATCGTACGGATGGCCCAGGCAAGCGGGGCTATAAGCAGCTTATCGCAGATAAGGAGCAGCGAGGCGGCCAGTGCTGAGGAAAGAATCAGGAACATCCCAACGGTAGAGAAGTAGTACAGGAGCAGAAGGTGGAGCCCCAGCCCGAGGACGCCGCCCGGGAAGGGGAGGGGGAAATTCGTCGAGTCCTGGAAAACGCGGTCCAGCACGGGGCAGGCCGTTGCTGTGAGGAGGAGCCAGCCGAGCGTGCTGCTGGCCGGGCGTTGCGGTGGGCGCTGAGCGAGCAGGAGGGTGATCGCGGTTGCGGCACCGCAGAGTAGGACCCAGACCCCGGCACCTAAGTAGTAGAAGGTGTACCAGGCGATCCAGGCACCGACGCGGCCGCACAGGTTTGCCGGAGGGGTGTTCAGCGGCCACGCCACCGTGGAAGGTGGATCGGCCACATCGAAGCTGGCCAGGCTGACTGCGAGGAACGCGGTGCCGGCCAGAGCGAGCAGCGCGAGTAGATCGGACCGGATCCTTTGGACGCTCATCTCCGCCTCGTCTGCGCATAGTGTCCCTGCTGCGCTAGAGGTCGGCAGGAACGAGCTGAGACCTGAGGTGGACGGACTGGCCGACAGACGCGTTGCGCTGACTGGTCGGCTCTTAGGGTTCTGGCAAGAGAGCGAAACCTGGCGAGGGTTCCCCCATCGGGCTGGATGTTTGGTCAGTTCGAATCGGTCGTCCATTACGGGTGGGAATGGCGGGCGTTTCGACAGACAGATTTGACGGCCAACGGCGTCGATATTTAGAATGCGGTAGTGCGTAGCGTGGCGGCGAGGGGGTCCTCTCCTGAGTGGATTCGTGCTTCGTCTAGCTGATCGGGGTGCGCGCCCGTAGGTCGCCCTTCCATGTCGCTTGAGGTTCGGAGGGTTGTGGGGCAGCGGGTGAGCCCGGGCAAGGCAGTCCAATCGGGGAGAAAGATGGCGAAACATATTTTTGTGACCGGCGGCGTGGTCAGCTCGCTCGGCAAGGGGCTGACTGCGGCCTCGCTAGGTATGCTCCTGGAACGCATGGGCTTACGGATCCGCCTGCAGAAGTTCGACCCGTACATCAACGTCGATCCGGGCACGATGAGCCCGTACCAGCATGGCGAGGTCTACGTGCTGGAGGACGGGAGTGAGACCGACCTTGATCTGGGCCATTACGAGCGGTTCACGAACGCGCCTGTGACGCGCGAGTGCAACTACACGACCGGCCAGATCTATCAGGCGGTGATCGAACGGGAGCGGCGTGGCGACTACCTGGGCCAAACCGTTCAGGTGATTCCGCACATCACGGACGAGATCAAGCGGGTTATCCACCAGCTTGCCACGCCGGATGTGGACGTGGTCATCACAGAGATTGGCGGCACCGTGGGGGACATCGAGGGCCTGCCGTTCCTGGAAGCGATCCGTCAGTTTGGGTTGGACGTCGGACGGGAGAACTGCCTCTACATCCACCTCACGTTGATCCCCTATTTGAAGGCGGCCGGTGAGGCGAAGACGAAACCGACTCAGCATTCCGTGCAGAAGCTCCGCGAAATCGGTATTCAGCCGGACATCCTCATCTGCCGCACGGAGGTGCCGCTGCAGGAGAGCGAGCGGGCCAAAATCGCTCTCTTCTGTAACGTGGAACCGGAAGCTGTCATCGAAGAACGCGACAAGGAGTACACGATCTACGAGGTGCCCCTCAGTCTGGCCGAGCATGGCTTGCCCCAGCTTGTGGCCCGGAAGCTGGGCCTTCAGGGGCTCCAGGAGCTCGATCTCTCCGATTGGCAGGAGCTGGTACGGCGGGCAGTCCACCCGAGGGGCACGGTGACGATTGCCGTGGTCGGCAAGTACGTGCGGCACCGCGACGCCTACAAGTCCCTGTACGAAGCGCTCGATCATGCCGGACTTGCCCATGAGGTTCGGGTGATTGTCCGACGGGTCGAGGCAGAGGAAGTCGAAGAGAAGGGGGCCGATGCGTGTCTGGGCGGAGTCGATGGCATCCTTGTGCCCGGCGGGTTTGGGACGCGTGGGACGGAAGGCAAGGTGGAGGCGATCCGGTACGCCCGTGAGCAGAAGATTCCCTTCTTCGGTATTTGTCTCGGCATGCAGTGTGCCGTGATCGAGTTCGCACGGCATGTGATCGGCCTGACCAGAGCCAGCAGCACGGAATTCGACCCCGACGCTCTTTCGCCGGTGATCTGCCTGATGGAAGAACAGCGACAGGTGACGATGAAGGGCGGTTCCATGCGGTTGGGAGCGTACCCGTGCCGAATCGTACCCGCTACCAGGGCGGCGGAGGCCTATGGGGTCTCGGAGGTCAGGGAGCGGCACCGGCATCGCTACGAATTCAACATCGCCTATCGCGAGCTGTTCGAGAAGCACGGCATGCTCATTAGCGGCATCAGTCCCACGGGGGACCTGGTGGAAATGGTCGAGCTTCGCGATCATCCCTGGTTTGTCGCCGTACAGTTCCATCCGGAGTTCAAATCAAAGCCGAC
Organism: Planctomycetota bacterium; assembly: GCA_026981825.1. Lineage (GTDB taxonomy): Bacteria > Planctomycetota > Planctomycetia > JALXBF01 > JALXBF01 > JALSID01. Next base: position 3,765 of record JALSID010000096.1, on the reverse strand, counting down.
GGCGCCCCATCCTCTCTTCAAAGCGTTCATCGCTGCGGCGCTTGCCTATCGGCAGCAGCGTGGTATTCCGCAGGAGGTTTCCCAGCCTCTGGCGGAGTGACCGCCTTTCCTGGCTGGGTGCCGCCTGTCTGGCCAGGCAAACCGAGGGCTTCGCGGAACGTGGCGAGCATGGCTGGTGTCTGATCTGGTGAAGACAAGTGCTGGACGGTTCCGTGTCGGAGGGTGGTATGCCGGAAGACCGTGGTTCCGACAACGCCTACCGGCACATTCATGTGGATGAGGACTGGAAGGAGCGGGTGCGTCGTGAGAAAGAGGAGCACGACCGGAAGAGCCGGGAGCGAGCTGAGCAAGCGCGTTCGCCCGGACTCGATGAGCTGCTCCGTACGCTCCGACCGTCCCTGCAGGTGGTTGTCGAGCTGCTGGCGGCCCAGGCTGCCGTTGCGATAGCCGAGAAGCGGCTGGATGTCGCACGGTTCTGGGTGGACACCCTGGGCATTCTGGAGCAGAAGACGCGGGGCAACCTGGAGGCAGATGAGCAGCGCCTCCTTGGTGCGACGCTCTTCCAGCTCCGCATGGCGTGCGTGGATTTGGCCAAGCAGCTTACCGAGGCCAGGTCCGGGCAAGCCGCCTCGCCCGGGGCTACTTCGACGCCGCAGGAGCGGGCGTAGAGCACCACCGTTTCTGGGTAGCCGTCAGGGTTGTATCTGCCCGTGCGTATCTGGCTACGGAGGATGGGGCTGTGCTCGCGGGGTGCCGCTGAGAGCGCAACCACTGGCCGGTGCGAGCGGCTCAGGCGGTCTTGCTGAGCCGCCGGAAACGCTTATACTTTACTGGTGACCGGTGAGCGGTCGCGTTAGGGAGAGGTGGCTGAGTGGCCGAAAGCGGCGGCTTGCTAAGCCGTTGAGGGGGTGATAAACCTCCTCCGCGGGTTCGAATCCCGCCCTCTCCGCTTTGCACACCGGCAACGAGCGTTCTTTGTGCGCCTCTTCGCTGTTCGGGCGAAGGGGCTTTCTTCCTAGCCGATTGCCTGGGCACCTTGTCCTGTCTGCACGGGCCGCGGTTCTGCGGTGGTGGAGCCGGCGCCTCCGGGCTACGATTCTGTTCGCGTGCACACGCTGAGCTGCTGCCGAGATCGTTTCCGCTGTTGTGTCGGACTGCACCCGTCTTTCTGCCCGAAGTGCTCTTATAAGGGACATCGGCGATTTCCCGGTGCGGTGAGCTGCGCAACCCTTTCTCCGCCTCCGGCCTACTCAGTGCTGTATTAGCTGGAGTGAGCCGGTCACGGGGCTAGAATAACCCGAGAATCTTGACGGGTCCGGGCAGGCCACGCGGAGCGGACGTTACCCTCGGGGGAGTGATCTTCCGTTGTTACGGCAGGAAAACGGGTTGCTCGGCACGGGCCGGTGGACACGTACTTGGCGGCAGGATCATGTGCCGCCGTGGGGCAGGGTGGGCCCCCGTCGGTCGAGAAGGGGGTGGCCGCCGTGAGACCGTGAGCGTGTGAATGTGGGACAGCATCGCCGTGCACCACAGCCTCCTTTATCGTCCAAACGACTTTTCATCGGCTCGGCGCGCCAACAGCCGACGTTGGCTCCGCCAGCTTGCCCATGGGCACAGTTTGAGAAGCTCTCTTGATGTTCGCACAGCCACCGCACGAGGCCAGGTCACACCCAGGGCCGCCCGCGGTGGGTAAACGCGGTTTAGGCGGCCGCTAGAGCGGTCCGATTCGTAAGCTCTCGGGATTTAAAGGACTGCAGGTGGTTCGATGGCTCTTTGCAGACGAGCACGATTGCCGGGTGCGGATGTGAGCTAACAGGGGGGACATATGGCGGTCAAGCAGAGAAGCGATCAGGAGCTTTGGCAGTGGGTGCCGAAGGAGGTGCGGTCCCTCGGCGATCCGCAGATCGCTATACCGGCGATAGCCAGGGACGGACGCCTGATGAGATTAATCGATCAAGCCATTCGCTCGATTCCGACCACTCACCGTCTGCTCCTCCGTGACGCCCGCTTTCTAGAGGACTTGGAGCCGCGCTCCGTACACCTCGTGCTTACCTCGCCCCCATACTGGACGCTAAAGGAGTATCGGCGTTGTCCCGGCCAGCTCGGACACGTTACCGACTACGAAGTGTTCTTGGCGGAGCTCGATCGCGTGTGGCGCCATTGCTTTAGGGCACTTGTGCCCGGGGGGCGGCTGATCTGCGTAGTCGGAGATGTTTGTCTTTCGCGGCGGAAGAACGACGGGCGGCACACGGTGGTGCCCCTGCATGCGTCTATTCAGGAGCACTGCCGCCGGATCGGTTTCGACAATCTGGCCCCGATTATCTGGCACAAGATCGCGAACGCTGCCTATGAGGTGCAGAAGGGGGGCTCCGGCTTTCTGGGGAAGCCGTACGAGCCGAACGCGGTGATCAAGAACGATATCGAGTTCATACTGATGCAGAGGAAACCAGGTGGTTATCGCAGGCCGTCGATTTCCCAGAGGCTGTTGAGTGTGATTTCGGTCGACGATTATCAGCGCTGGTTCCGGCAAATCTGGACAGGTTTACCCGGCGCCTCCACTCGGGACCACCCTGCTCCGTATCCTCTGGAGTTAGCCGAGCGGCTGATTCGAATGTTCAGCTTTGTTGGTGACACGGTGTTAGACCCGTTCATGGGTACCGGCACGACCCTCGTGGCTGCGGCACGTTGTGGTCGTAACAGCGTCGGCGTCGAGGTAGATCCACACTATTTCCGGTTGGCGGAGCGACGCATCCGATCCGAGTGCAAGGGGCTGTTCTCCGCCGCCGAAGTCCAGATCGAGAAAAGTTGACGGGAGGAGCCACATTGGGTGGCGAGCAGACCGACCTGATGGTGGCGGTGGCCAGGGCCGTCCGGCACTTCTGGGAAACCCGCGAGCGCCAGGCAACATTGCAAGGCAGGCGCTCCGGAAAGGCGGATCGTGGCGGCCGACGTGCCGCGACCGGTGGAGCGCAGCTGGATGGGTTCGCCGATTTGATCCAGAGGCTTGTTGAGAACGCGAGTAGCGGTAAAGCTAAGGTATATCGTCGAACGCACGCCGCGCTCCCCGGTTACTACCGGGCGGAGAAGACGTGGGACTTGGTTGTTATGCACAATCAGCGTCTTCTCGCCGCCATCGAATTGAAGGCCCAGGTTGGACCTTCTTTCGGCAACAACTACAACAACCGCGCCGAGGAGGCCATCGGAAGCGCGACGGACTACTGGGCCGCCTTCCGGGAAGGCGCCTTTGTCGGCAAGTGCCGACCGTGGCTGGGGTACCTGATGCTACTGGAGGACGCCGCTGGAGCGAGAAGACCCGTGTCGGTGAAGGAGCCGCATTTTCGGGTCTTCGAGGAATTCCGTGACGTTTCCTACGCGAAACGTTACGAGATACTGCTGCTCAGACTCATCCGCGACCGCCTCTACGACGCAGCCTGCCTTATCCTTTCACCACGCGAAGAGGGCAGGAAGGGCCGGTTTTCGGAGCCGTCCGAGGAATTGTCCTTTACCAATTTCGCAGAGCGCCTGCTCGCTCACGTTATTGGCTACACGGCCATCTCCGGGTGACTGTGGGAACAGCCAACCGCGCGGTCCTGACGATGTTCGCACGCAGAAAGACCGCTAGGCGGTTGCGCCGCGGGCGCGATCGGCAGAATCGGTACGATCGGTACGCGGGCCCACGGACGCGCGGGTGCTGGCGATCAAGGCGGCGGCGTTTTGTGCCGATCTTGCAGGGTGGAGCGCAAGAGCGCATCCTGCGCTCTGGGA
>JALSID010000095.1 GCA_026981825.1 Planctomycetota bacterium | reverse complement strand
CTCGCCGCCGATCACGTGGTTGTTACCACCGGCGCCTGGACCCCGTTGCTGTTCCGTCAGATCGGCCTCCGCCTGCGCATCCTACCGGGCAAAGGGTACCACATCGATGTGCCGCGCTCATCGAGCCTGCCTGACCGGCCTCTGGTGCTCGTGCGAGACCGCGTCTTCGTTACCCCCATGGATGGACGAGTCCGGTTCGCCGGCACGATGGAGTTCTCCGGATACAACCTCCACCTCGATGAGCGACGGTTGCGGCTGGTGTCGCGCGCTGCGGAAAAAGCCTTCGGTGCTCGGCGAGAGGACGCCATCGACACGTGGTGCCACTGGCGGCCGATGTCGGCGGATGGGCTTCCCTATATCGGTGGCACAAAGCGGGTTCAAAACCTCTGGATCGCTGCGGGCCACGGAATGCTCGGCCTAACCCAGGCTCCGGCGACCGGCTGGCTGATCGCCGATGCCATTCTCGGTCCCGAAACCGACTTCGACATGTCCCCCCTTAGTCCCGATCGCCCCTAACCCCCCAGCACAGGATCGAACCACGCCCACCTGCACGATAGCCGGCGTATGATCCTGGTGGGATTCGTCGCGGGAAGCAGTGCGGAGGGAAACGAGGGAGGTGCGGCGTCGAAACACCGCGAGCTACCGAGCCGTCATCACAGACGGCAGCCGGCTTCAGCAAGCGAGCGGTGATCGAGCCGGTGGATGCCCTCCTCCAACGCGGCGCGAACCGCCTCCTGGAACTCCTCCCGTGTGATCCTGCGGTTGAGCAACTCGTGGCGCACAGCCCGATACTCCGGTCGGTACTGAGCCATGATGTTCACGTACGTGTTCGGAGAAACTTCGCGGGCCAGAAAGCGCATGACTTCGCGTGTACCCGCAAGGCCATTCGGCATCACCAGATGCCGTACCAGAAGCCCCCTTCGAGCGATCCCATCCGGGCCGATCTCCAGGTCACCGACCTGACGATGCATTTCCTTGATCGCTGCACGTGCCACCTCCGGATAGTCGGCCGCCTTCAACAACCACTTCGCCACGTCCCGATCCCACACCTTAAAGTCGGGCATGTAGATGTCCACCACCCCGTCCATCAGCCGCAAACTGTCCAGGCAGTCGTAGGCGCTGGTGTTGTACACGATCGGCAGCCGTAAGCCGCGTTGGACAGCGTAATAGACCCCCTCGAGCACCTGCGGCACAACGTGCTCCGGCGTCACGAAATTGATGTTGTGGCAGCCTCGATCCTGCAGCTCCAGCATCATGCGGGCCAGCTCTTCGGGCCGCACCGGTCGACCGATGCCCTCCCAACTGAGCTCCCAGTTCTGGCAAAAGATGCAGCGAAGATTGCACCATGCGAAAAAGATCGTCCCGGACCCGTTCCAGCCCCGCAAACAATCCTCCTCGCCGAAATGCGGGAAGTAACTGCCCACCCGCGCGTACCGACCGGTCCGACAGACAGCTTTCCGAATATCGTCGTGCAGCCGGTCCGCGTGGCAGTTACGCGGGCAGCAGGTGCAGTCTGCGAGCCGCTCCAGAGCGATCTCCACCCGCCGTTTGAGCTCACCGCTCTCGTACAGCTCCAAATATGCCGGATACGTGCCCGACTGCCGCCCGGTCCACGTTTCCAACCTGCTCATCGCTTTGCTCCATGACGTGTTCAAGGAGATTCTCTTTTATTTTCGCCACCGATCCTTGCGATTTCCCAGCCGCCGCTGGTCGTCGGACGCGCAGCTCCCTCGCAAAGACACCTCCGCAGGGGCAACCTATCCTTGCATGGTGTGTGTTTGCCTCCGTCAACGGTGTCGAGGTGGAATGAGCCGGAAGCTAAGGGTAGAACACGTCGTAGCGGATCGGCGCTCTGTAGGCGAAGCCGCGGAGTTCTACAGAAGCGTCCGTGGTCACAGCAACGAAGACCGCTTCCGGTGGCTCTATCTGGACAATCCGGCCGGCCGCGCGCACCTGTTCTTCCTGCGCACAACCGATGGCGATCTCCGGGGCATGTCGAACGCCATCCCGGCGAAGATCCAGGTTGGCCATCGGACGCACGTAGCGTGGAATACGGTGGACTTCGCTCTCGATCCACACTGCCGGACGCTCGGCCCGGCACTGAAGCTGCGGCGAGCCCTCTTCGACGCCGCCGGGGAACTTGGAGTGGCCATGGTTTACTACTATCCGGCCGCCCAGTTCCGGCCACTGCACGAACGGGCAGGAGCCGACGGCATCTGGCCGAACGTGCAGCTCCGGTTCCCCGTGCACTGGCGCGAGCTCGCCCGTAGGGTCGCAGATCGGACCGGCGTGATGCAACCGGTCGCCCAAACGGTTCTGGCCTGCACGAGCTGGCTCTGCGAGCCGCCTGTGCAGCAGTCCCGTTACGCAGCATCCCCCCGCGCATGGAACGAGCTCCAGCCAGTACTCCCCCTGCTCGCCGAGCGTGCGGCAGCGAGAAGAACCACCTTTGGGTGTTCGTGGCAATGGCTTGCCTGGCGGTTTCGAGACTGTCCGGTCTACAGGTGTGAGCCGTTCGTGGTGGTCGAAGGGAACCGGCCAGCAGCTCTGGCCGTCGTCGCGACGGTCGGGCAGGCCGCATGGCTTAAGCTCCTGTGGCCACCGGCTCCGCACACAGCAGCGCTCGATGCTTTGGGGACCGCCGTGCGGCAAGCGGGCAGCCTGGCGCAGGACGGACTGCTCCGCGCTGTCGTCGTCGAGAACCACTGGCTCCAGCGGCTTTGTGCAGGTCGCCGTGTGCTCTGCAGCTATGACGATTCCATCAGCGTGGTGCGACGTACCAACACTGCGGCGGGGCAACTGCCCGAACCACCGGAATGGGATAGGCTGATTTCGGACCGCGACCTGTGATCGCGAGCTCATGAGACGATCAACGGAATAACCCCGTCCTGCTCCGGTTGGCTTGCGAATTCTGAGGTAATGACTGCGGCTCGAACAATCACCATGACGGTCATAGAGCTCCCGTGGGGTAAGTGGCATCCGGAGACCCAGCGTCGGGTGGAGTTCCCGGCAGGGTGGGAAGTGGAGGTGCTCGAGCCAATCTTTCCCCCTGCGATGGGCAGAGAGCAGATAGCCGCCCGCGTACGCGAGGCGGTAAGCACTCTCCCGACCGGGTTTCGTCGGGCGTGCATTGTGGTCGAGGATCCCGCCCGGCCGGCGCGGCTATCCGAGTTGCTTGCTGAGCTGATCGCACTGCTCGACGATCGCAGCCCGAACTGCGAGATATCGGTGCTCGTAGCCACCGGGTGCCATCTGTGGGAAGATGAACGCCCGTTTCAGGCGAAGTACGGTTCGTTCTCCGGTTCCAGAATCCGCTTGCATGTCCACACGGTCACTGACGAAATGGTGGAGGTCGGCTTGAAGTTCGGCCCGGTGCCGGTTCGGCTGAACCGATTGTTCGTCGAGTCCGACTGCCGCATCCTGGTCGGCTCGGTGGTACCCCATCCATTCGCCGGTTTCAGCGGGGGCGCAAAGACCGTTCTTCCCGGGATCGCCGATCAGGCATGCACGGAATATTCCCACAAAATGGTTCGCCTGGGCGGAAATCTGGGTGACGATCCGGACAAGAACCGGTTTCGTCAGCTTATCGAACGGGTTGTGTCGGAACTGAACATCGCCCTGACACTCTGCCTCGTGCCCACACCACAGGGGGCCATAAGTGCGATCCACGCCGGGAAAGTTCTCGACACGTACCGTTCCGCGGTCGGTCTGGCACGCCAGTGCTACTACGTGCGGGTGTCTCGTCCGTTCGACCTTCTGGTGCTGAACGCGTACCCGAAGGACATGGACCTGGTACAAAGCCGTGCGGCTCTGGCGTGTCTCCCCCGCAAGCCGGACTCGGTCCTCAAGCCGGGGGGAAAAATCGTCCTCACCACATGCAGTATGTACGGTTCAAGGGGGCATGGGCTGTTCTCTCCGGGGGGCGCTTTGTACTCTCCTCCGCGGCCTGACCCGCGAACGGCGAATCACGACCTGCTGATCTTCACGAAAGCCGCACCGGACGAGGTGCATGCCGTTTTCCCGCCACAGTACGCCGTGACCAAGTCGTGGGAGGAGCTGCTCCACCGCGTGTGCCCCCCAGCAAAGGGGGAGCATCGGGTGGCCGTTTTGCCCTACGCGCCGCTCACCCGCCTGGTATGAGGCCCCCTTTCGCCTTCGGCGACCTCGTAGAGAGCGTCGCCGCACCGGATAGCAGCGGCGGTTTTGCTCAGTACGCCGATCTCCAACGCCGCTCCCTGCGAGCCGGGCGCACGAGAGTGCGCTAGCCCGCAGCGATCTCGCCGCGCAGCTCCTTTCTTGATACCATGAACAGTCGAGGTGAGCGCGGAGGGGCCACTTGAGGTAGGCGCAGAGGACCCAACGATGCGGTACGGATTGTTCTTTGTCCTGCTGGTGTCTCTTGTCCCCCCAGTGGGCGCCGGAACCATCACAAACGGCGGATTCGAAACAGGCAATCTCACCGGGTGGAGTTCCTCGGGCGCGGCGTCCGTGGTTGGAGCCGGCTTTGGCAGCGGCCCAACCGAGGGGAGCTATGAGGCTTTCCTGAGTACTGGCGCAGGAGCCCAGTCACGGCCCATCATCGAGAGCTTCCTCGGCCTGCCGGCAGGCACGCTCAACAGCCTTGCAGGTCCGCTCTTTGCAACCGAAGGCAGCGCGATCAAGCAAGTGATCACGGCGAACGCGGGCGATGTTCTGTCCTTCGACTGGAACTTCCTCACAAACGAAGCGACGCCAAACGCCGTCTACAACGACTTCGCCTTTTGGGTCCTGGTGAACGAACATACCGGCCAGGTGCTCGCGAACACGTTTTCCTCCTTTTCGCCGTCGAGCACATCGTTCTTCGAAGAAACGGGCTTTACGACCACCTCCTACACGTTCTCCACGAGTGGCACGTTCACGTTGGGCTTCGGAGTGATGGATGCGGCTGCCGGCACCGATACCGCGATCGACTCGGGGCTACTTGTGGACAACGTCCGGCTCACCGCCGCAGCCATACCCGAACCGCCGACGGCGATCTTGGCCAGCATCGCAGCGGTGATCACTGGGTTCGTGCCACGACGCAACCAGGTTCGCTGGTCGCGGAGTGGTTGAGTCGCCGGCACAGGCTGTTTCTCAACACACCGCTCAAGGGAACTGTAGGGGCCGGGCCCCCGAGACCATGAACGCCCCCCGCCATGGGAATACACCGCCAGCTCCCTGGCGAGTGAGCAACCCCCGTTTCGCGAGCACCCCATCGCTTCACCGGTCCCATCCAAAGTCAGCATAGCGAGGGCCGGAAGTTGAGCAAGGCGACCGTGGGTTCGCCGTGGAATAGCCGCACAACGGTGGCAGACGCCGGATCGATTAGGAAACGCCAGTAGGTTCGTTGCTCGATCCCGAGCAACATACAAAGAGCAAGTTGGATGGGCACCTCGTCCACCACGAGCAGGATCGCTGGTTCCGTCGATTCTTTGACAGCATCGATTACCCCCGTAAGCCGACCGGCCAGATCGCTCAACGTCTCCCCTTTCGGCGGGGCAAATTCGAACGGATTGTACAACCAGTTCCGCCACTCCCTGGGGTATCTCTCTCGAATCTCTTCCGTACTTAACCCCTGCCAACGACCGTAATCAAGATCACGAAGCTCGGGGATCACCTGAATGGCAGGCTGACTCGGATGCCCCTCACGTAATAAGCGCGCCGTCGCAACGGATCGCTCCAGATCGCTGCAAGCCATCGTCTGGAGCGACCAACGGGCGACGAAACGCCGCAGATCACACACCTGACGCTCCCCCTTTTCCGTGAGAGAACCGTCGTCGTGTCCTTCTAGGCGCCCTTCCAGGCCAAGCCTGGTCTGCCCTGGCCTGACAAGAATCAGATGCTTCTCTGCTGGACTACTCACGTGTTGATCCCAAATACCATCGTTGTGCGCGTGTTCTCTCTCAGCTTCGCGCTCGATGCCGTAACTCGGTGACGAGGACGACACGCGAACAACGAGGGCGCCCCCGAACTCGGTCGATGGCGTGCGCCGATAAGCTACCCGTACGGACGTGCAGCATGAACCTCGCCTCCGGCGCTGCGGCGGATTACGCCGCGCCAGACGCCCAAGCAGTCCGATCAGAGCCGCCCGCGTTCCAGCCGTGAGAGACTCTGGCTAGCATCCTGGCCAGATCCAGGACCTAGTCACCCGCCCCCTGGAGACGAACCCAGATAGGGCTGGACCAGGCGAGCTTCTTGTCCGCTTGCTGGATCCGGACATAGTACATGTACGTCGTCCCGGGCCGCGCATCCTTGTCCTGCCATTGTACGTCAATGGTTTGCTCACCGGGCTCAAACGCGTACACGTAGTGGGGTAGCTCCTTGCCCGTTTGACGCACGATGTCCACCCGGGCAATCCGATCCGTGCCGATCGCTCGAATGCGTAACGCGGGAGCCGTTGTTGAGGAGAACGAGTCGCCCATCAGATGGTCCCCACATCGCACATCCAGAATGATGTTGTCCTGTGCGGCGTAGCAATGCCGTTTCTTGAACGCCTCCAGGACACCGCACCGCGAGCGCTCCTCCGCGAGAACGATGGCGTAACTGATGTGGGTGCTCACATGGTCGCTAGACGACTGGAACCCCAGCCGATACCCCTTCGCCAACGCGTTCCACACGAAGCCGTCCAGGTGATAGCCCTGTATGGCATCGTCGGGCCCCTTCGGAGCCAAGGGGGCATTTGGTTCTTCATAGTTTTGGCGATGTCCCTGGAAAATCTCCACCACGGGTTCCACCTCGGGATCATTGTCACGCCAATCCGTGCCCATGTTTGTCGCGGAGGTGTGCACCGCGCAGATCCCGTCGAAGTGTTTCAGGTACCTGTACAGGTTCTGAACGTCGGGCGAACCGGTCTCTGGCGTGCCGAACAGATTGCGACGTCCGGGCAACCGCGGCAACGTCCTGACCCCCCGCTCGGCGAACATCACGTTCCGATGGCCGCTGGGATAGACGACGCTGCGTTCGTAGGTGAACATGGGTACAAAGTGCGGCGGATTGTGATACATGTCAATCTGCTTCTGCGTAAACCACCAGTTGTACTCTCGCTGCATGGCATAGCCGTAATCGTGATCGCCCGGGCCGATCCAGTCCATGCGTGCCACGTCGTACGCATACCGCCACAGTTCCTCGAACGGCCCATCCCAATCGCGGTGTGCCGAAATCTCGGTGTGCCGGTGAAACTCGCCACGCAGCAGTTGGTACGTTTTACCCCCTACCGAGATCCGGTACGATCGAATCCGCTTCACCTGCTCCGCCTCTTGCGGATGGACCGGGTCATATTCGGATGGCACCGTTGGATCGACCTTTTTCACCTTCGGCGCCGGTGCGTCCCCCTCTAGCGGAAAGCTGCTCAGCACAAGGTCGTTGTCCTCGTTCCTGGGCCCCCCAGCCCGGTGATCCGACGAGTAGATCAGGAGGAGGCGGTTGTCCAGAGGAACCACGGCCGGTCGCCGATCGAGGGTGTTCGAGCTGTTCGGCACCGTATACTGGTCCGACCATCGCCCACCGCTGTAATAGGTGGCGTAGCTCAGCCAGATCTCACGGCCGCCTCGCGTTGAGGGATGCCTGCGGAAGAAAAGCCAGACGCGGCCGGCGCCATCAACGCACAACTCAGGAATGCTCATCCGGTTGTCGTACGTGGGCTGAATCTTCGGGTCGTCATAAGCGCGAAAGATCGGGTCGCTTCGAAAGTCAGACAAAGTCTGCCAGACCTTCCCATCTGCCACACAGCGCACGATGATGTTACGCGTCCAGTAGAAGGGTACCCCCTTTTTGCCCGGCCAGCGATCGCCGTAGTCCTTACCCCAATTGGGGTCGGAATCCTCGAAGGCAACCCAAACTCGCCCTTCCTTGTCCACCGCCACACTCGGCCTTCCCTCATAGCGAACCGACCCCGCTACCAGAACAGGTTCCAGCAACTCCTCCCCCTTCAGGCACCTCAGGTAAACGTCATAGTTGCCCGCCGCATAGGTGTCCCAGGCAACGTAGAGGTCTCCATTCGGAGCGGCGGCAAGATCCGGGTACCAGTCATTGCTATCGGAAGTCGACACCCGGTTGAGATCAGCCGCTCCCTGCGGCGTAACACGAGCGAGGAACACATCGAAGTTGTCCCCCCGAAAGCCCTGCCAGGCACACCAGAGCGTGCCATCGGTCGCACGTGTTACCGCCACAACGTTGATGTCCGACCCGGGATCGTCCGTCAGACGGACCGTCTCCGACCAGCTCGACGACTTCGGATCGAAACGCCTCGCGTAGATGTCCCAGTTGCCCTGAACGTTCTCGGACCAGATCACCCAAACAGCCCCCTGGCCATCGACGGCAACCGTCGGCTTCCACACGTCCCTTCCTGCTTCCGTGACATCGATTGGGCCATGCCATACGTCATCTCGGTAGTACGCCAGCTTGATCTGGTCCCCATTTCCGCGGGTCACGAGCGACTCAAACTCCCCCCGCTGCACCGCCTGGAAATCGATCGGATTGCCGTGCCGGTAGGCAACGTAGGCACACCAGATGGTACCGTCCGGTCCACGAACCGCGGTGGGATAGTCCTCCTCGTCCGCGTCTGAAGCAACCGTATCGAAGGAAGGCAACCTGCGAACGACCACCGCCCCGCGTTCGAACGACCGTTCCGCGTCGATCCGCGCGATGTCTCCGACCGCGAACGTGTACTCGCCACGGCTTGTGTCCAACTTGATGCGCGTACCCTCATGCCCGCGCAGCAGTAGATCGAGGACAACCGCCTGCACCGCGCGTTGCTTCTTCCGCTTGACTGCCGCCGCCGTCCCCTTCCACCGGTTACCGTCCACTTCAGCTCGCGCAATCGGGCGGATGCGAAGCAGCTCGCCCCCCTCTACCACGACCGCCCCGCTCCACGTACCCGTGGCGCTCGCCCTGGCACCTAGCGAAACCCGAATCCGAATAACATCCAGTGGTACGGGGATACGCTGCGGTTCCGGAGCCTGCTGAGCGGCGACCCGATCCGCGCGCGGCATGGCGTAGGAAAGCACCACGGCCAGCCCCAGCAGGCCAAGAGAAACGACAAGCAGAACCAGCAATCGCCGCACGGCCATCCTCTAGCTCCTTGCTCAAGGCAATTCCCGGACGTCGCGGCGTTCTTATGCATTCGCCGCAAGCAAAAAACACAAAAGACCAGCCGTATCGGGGCAGCCCCCACGCGAGAGCACCGGCAGGGCCGGACACGACAGGTTCGTGCGGTCAGCCGACAGCCCTCGCCTCGATAGAGCAGAACACGGGCGGGCTAACGCTCAACCCCGTCCGAAGGGGGCGAGAAAAACACCACAGGCGCAATGGCTCTGCTACCAACCGAACAGGCCCGCGCTCAGGCGCTGAACCCGTGCTGGCGACGGTGATGCACACCGTCGAATACCTGGGTGCTCTTGAAGAGCTCGTGGCGTCCGTCCGTGGCCTGATCGCGAACCCGAGCCAGGAGTGCGGTCTTCTCGTCGACGGTCATCGGCTTGAAGTTCCGCGCTATACGGACGTCCTGTTCCAAGTCCTCCATGCTGATCATCCCGCAAACAAGGGAGGAAATCGGCAGGCTCAGCGCGTAACGGATGCACTCTTCGGCACTGGCGACCCCCTGGTCGGGCAAGCGGCCACGCGGATGTCCGCCCCCTAACGATTTCATCCCGATCACACCGATGCCGCGCTGCAAGCAGACGGGAACGACCTCATTCTGGAAGCTCCGGTAGTGGTAATCCATCACGTTGATCGGCATCTGAGCCGTGTGCCAGTCGAAGTCCGGCACCCGCTTGACCAGTTCGAGCATCTTCAGGTGGATCCGCGGATCCTTGTGACCGGTAAACCCAACGTAGCGGACCTTACCCTCCTTAAGAGCCTCCATCGCGGCCCGGAACCCGCCCTTTTCGAACACCCAGTCCGGATCGTTGTCGTAAACCATTTCGTGGAACTGCCAGAGATCGAGGTAGTCCGTTTGCAGCCTGCGCAAACTGTCCTCGAGGTTTTTCTTCGACCCCCGGTAGTCCCGCTCGCAGTTCTTCGTCATCAGAAACACGCGGTCGCGGCGCCCTTTCAAGGCTTTGCCCATCACCTCTTCCGAGTAGCCACCATGGTAGTCCCAGGAGTTGTCCCAGAAGGTCACGCCCTCGTCCAGAGCACGGTGCATGATCTTGATCGCTTCCTTTTCGCCGTGATCGATGGCACACTTCCCGATGTGCCAGCCGCCCAAGCAGATGATCGATACGCGCTCGCCCGTCCGGCCGAGGGGGCGGGTTGGAATGCCCGTGGCCGCTCCGTCATCCTGAGCCGCTAGGATCGTCTCCGTAGCGGCGAGTGCCGCGGCCGTCAACCCAACGTGGTGCAAGAACTCGCGTCGCGTCGAGCCGTGCCGGGACATGGCTCACCTCCGCTTTCTGGTTCGCAGCAGTACCGTCTCGTACCGCGCATTTTAGCACAGCTTCGTACCCGCCCGCAGCCCCAGTGCCCGCAAACACCGGTCAGCACCTGCCACGCACCACCTCGCAATCATCCAGGCTGACAGCAGCAACGGAACGGAGGGGGACAGTGCGCGCCAGACGCCGATCCCCTACCAGTACGTCTCGAGGAAGATCTCGATGAGGAGGGTCTGCGTCAGTCCGGTCCAGAGCAGAAAACGCCAGCCGGTCAACCGTGCGGCTTCGGAGAGGCGAGCCGACGCCGCTACGGCAACCCCCAGAACGAACGGGACCGTCAAGAACAGCCAGATCCGTTCGACTTCCAGCGTGTACACCGGAGCAACCGCCGCGACCAACACCGTCATCAGACAGGCCCAGAGGATGCGCGAATGGGCGGAAACCGAGCCTGCGCGGTAGAGCAGGAAAACCGCGACCGCGGAGAACGACACCCCCAACCCGGTGCCGAACGCGGTGGCATTGCCAACCGCCAGGGCAAGCCAGCGTACCGGATCGTCGTGCGCTGTTCCCCGCATGATCTCATGATGAGCACCCAAACACTGGAGGAAGACCTCGACGGGACGATACCCGAGCACTACTGCCCCCACCGTAGGCAGCACCGCTCCCGCGGCAATCGACGCGAGTACACGGGGCCGTAGGTTTCCAGCTAAGTAGAGGTACACACCGATCCAGACCAGGGCAACCGCCACGGTATAGGTCATCAAACCCGCCACGCCCAGACAAAAGCCCCCCAGGAACAAGACACCATAGCGGGCACATCGCTCCGGGCAGGCAACGATCACCGCGACAATGCCCCCCGCCAACAGAACACCGAAGACCGCGTCCATCGACGTGGCCGAAAACAGCACATAGGACGGACAGGCGAGCAGGAGGATAGCCGACCTCCGCGCCCACAGCTCCGTAAGCAACCCCCTGGCGGCCAGGTACACCAGTAGCGGCATGCCCGCCGCTATGAGCACGGTTATCCAGGCCATGGCCGCCACGCTGCCGCCGAAAGGAGCGGAAACGAGCCAAAGGAACAACACCGCACCCGGTGGGTGATTCTGGCAATGCATGGGAAGCCGAGGGGCCAAACTCACGTAGTCACGGAGAAAGGCAAGCGGGTCTGCGACAAACGCGACGCCGCCCGAATACTCGAGGTCCAACCTCGTGTACGGTGCGACGATGCGCTCGAAACCACCATCGAGAGCAGCGACCAGGACAATCGTCCCGAGCGTTACCCCATAGAGAAAGAGCATGAACAGAAGGGGGGTCGTTGTTCGGAGCACGGCGGTTCGGCGTAAAAGCACTGCCAGGAGGACAAACCAGAGCAAGGGAAGGACGAGCCAGCCCTTAAAGTGAGGCCGGACGTAGGCATAGAGGGGGGCACACGTCGCCGAGATTGCACCAATTCGATAGCCATAGCCGTCGATCAGCAAGCGAAACCCGACGTGGACGGCAAGCAGAGCGAGGAGAACGGCTGCAAGAATCGCTGTAAAGCTCCGCCTGCCGGTCGAACCGATCGCATCCGGCATCCGAGTCGCTGGGAGAACCGCCATGAACATGCGCCCCGAGCGCCCTGCGTGGCTGCCTCTGCACACGTACCACCGGCCCGGCCCGCACAGTGAAGCGGTGCGAGTCACGAGCGGGAAAACGAGCACTGCCGCACGAGGCGAATCGTCTCGCGCAGAGCACGAGCGGTCAAGGTGGAAGTGAACCGCCCCGTACACGAAGAGGAAGATCTGCTGTGCGGCGTACTACGGAGCCACGCGTGCTGTTAGACGAAGGAATCGATCAATCGGCGGAGGCGCTCGTCGTCGCTGAGTTCTTCGTCGCCGCGCAGCCGAGCAGCCTGCTGAGCGATCATCTCCTCATAGGTGGGGCGTTCCTCCCGGTAGAAGATGCCCAGCCACATGGTCTCGGTATCCAGAGCACGGGCGAACGCGGCCATCCGATCGGTCGGGTCATAATCCTCCGGCAAGGTGCGGACCTGCTTCGCCCAAAGCTTGTACGTGTTGTAGAACGTCGTACAGGGGGACATCGCCTGGACCACCGCGAACCCCGGGTGAGCGATCGCCTCTTTGACAATCTGGGTGGTCGTCTTCGGGCTCCCCGCGTAAACCCGCGCCACAAAACTCACGTTGTAGGCGATAAGCATGGCGAGCGGATTCAGGGGCTCTTCAAGGGCCGGCCACTCCGGAGTACTCTTGCCGGCCAGCCCCTTCGGCGAGGTCGGAGAGACCTGGCCCTTCGTGAGACCATAGATCTCGTTGTCGAAAACAATGTAAGTCATGTTGGGATTGCGCCGTGCGGCATGTGGGATGTGTCCCCCACCGATACTGAAGCCATCCCCGTCACCGCCCATGACGAGCACGTTAAGGGAAGGATTCGCTTCCTTAACCCCCAGGGCCGTGGGCAGAGCGCGGCCATGAACACCGTGGAAGCCGTAGACCCCCAGGTAGGCCGCCACACGGCCGGAGCAGCCGATGCCTGAAATGACGATCGTGTTTTGCCGCTCCACCTCAGGCATCTGCCGCAGGGCGGACCGGATCGCATTCAGGAGGGCAAAGTCGCCACAGCCGGGACACCAAACCGGCTCGATCATGCCCTTGAAGTCAAACCGCTCTTCTGGTTGACCAGTCGTCTTTTCGGTCGTCACCGTCGTCGTCATCGCTGTCTCACTCCGCTCACGGGCTCGTTCTCGGCTTCGACGTCGCTACGTAGGGGGTTGGCCGAGCCGCTGCTACGCGGCCGCGTCTCGGATGCCGTCCAGAACTTCCTGAGGAGTAAACGGCGTGCCGCTGACCTTCGTTAGCGGGATCGGATCGATCTTGAACCGACCGGCCAGTAGGTGAGCAAACTGCCCCGCGAAATTGATCTCTGCCACCATCACCCGGCGAACACGGCTGATGAACGCTTTCAGTTCCTTCTCGGGCAGGGGGTTCAACACGTGAACGTGAGCGAACGCCACTTTGTACCCCTCAGCGTTCGCCTGAGCCACCGCCTCACGGATCACACCTTCGTTCGACCCCCAACTGATGACACCCAGGTCCGCCTCGCCACGCGCCCCATACAAGGAGACCCACTCGTCGCCGTTGCGGTTGGCATAGGCACTTTCCAGCTTGCGGAACCGCTTGTGAGACATCGCCGTGTGAACCTCCGGCGTGTAGTTCGGCGCACCATACTCATCGTGCTCCAAACCGGTGGCCACAAAATAGGTTCCCTTCATGCCCGGCACCGCATAGGGCGAAATCCCGCTCATCGTGATCTGGTAGCGGGGGAACGGCTTCGGCAACCGCTCGTCCGATTCCGGTGCCAACAATCGGTTGACGATCTTCACTCCCTGGGAGTCCGGCCGATCGACAGTGGCTTTCCGATTGGCCAGGTTCGCATCCGATAGCAGGATGCACGGCCCCTGCGTGTACTCGGCCAGGTTGAACGCGCGGATCGCCGTGTAGAACGCATCGCCCACACTACTGGGCGCCACGACCACACGCGGCGCGTCGCCATGGCCGCCATAGAGAGCAAGATTCAGGTCGCTCTGCTCCGTCTTCGTCGGCATCCCTGTGGATGGCCCCGCCCGCTGGATGTCGGCCACCACGACCGGAACCTCCGCCATCACGGCCAGGCCGAGCAATTCCACCATGAGCGACAGTCCCGGACCGCTCGTAGCCGTCATCGCCTTCTTGCCCGCCACCGAAGCTCCGATACAGGAGGCCAGGGCCGCAATCTCGTCCTCCATTTGCAAGGCAACACCACCGAAGCGGGGTAACTCCCGCATCATGAACTCCAGGATCGTCGACGCCGGCGTGATCGGATAGCCGGCGAAAAAGCGACAACCCGCCGCAAGGGCACCCAGACTGATCGCCTCATTCCCACTCAACACAAGCCGCTCAGGTCGCGGAATCGGCTTCAATCGAACAATGGGGGACAACCCCAACTCGCTGCGCACGTAGTTGGCCCCAAGCTCCACACAGGCAAAGTTCTTTTCCACAATCTCCATGCTCTTCGCCGCATACTTCTGCTCGATCATGCGGCGGATCACCTGCAGATCCAGGTCCACCAGAGCCGCGGCCGCGCCCAGCCCAACCATGTTCTTGGCCAGGGGAAACCGTACCTGCTCTCGCGCGATCTTCGTCATCGGTACCCCAACCAGGCGGAACTCCCGGGACGGATGGGGCTCATAAGCCGAGGCATCGTAGATCAAAACGCCACCGTCAGCGAGCACCTTCTCGTTCTTTTCGAAGCCCTCCTCATCGAAGGCAATCAGCACGTTCACATCGTTCCCCTGACTGAGCAATTGCTGGTCGGAGAGCCGGAGCTGATACCAGGCCTGCCCCCCTTTGATCTCAGCCGGATTCGTCTGGAACGTGTAGATGTCATACCCGACGCGCGAGACCGCAAGCGTCAACATCTCCCCGGTGGTCATAATCCCCGGCGTCACGCCAGTATCGCCCGCAACCCCCACCACCAGATCGACCACTCTCGTCGCCGCCTCCGCCATCTCTGTCGCCATCGTACCCTCACCTCCGGAAAACCTATCGTGTTCGCAAAGCCAAATTGTCGCCTTAGCAAAGCGCATGCCACAGAACGTCACCGACGCATCGCACAGGCAGATGCGTATCCTCCTGGGAGAAAAGACCTTGAGACACCACCACCGCCGCCCGAACCCGTCGCGGTCCCCTATGTGCCGCGCTAGCGCGACGGTGCAGCGCTGGAGAGGCATAATGGCACCGATCGGCGCTGCTCCTGCCGCGCCCGGTTGACGGGGACGGCGCCGCCCACCGTCGCGGACGGCAAACCCGGTTCGTGCCCGCCCTCCGGCCACAGGACAATCCAACGCAGAGCGAAATCACAGGACGCGAGCCAGGAAGGCCGTCAACCAGATCAACAGCCCAACCAGGCCCCACGCCAGCGCAAAACCACCCAGATCCACCCAGGTAAATCGGGGAATCTCCAAACCAAACCGCTCGATCAACCTGGGCTGTGGCGGCAACGGATCCTCAGGCAACTGACACGGCCCAGGAACCCGCTCGCCCAACCGGACCGGAGTGCGGAGAAGCAGAAAGAACCGATCCAGCTTCTCCCGAGCTACCGGTCGCGTCAGGGCCGAGACGATCAGTCCTGTGAGCAGCCCGCCACTCATGTAGAGGAACATCTGCCACTTATCGGCAACCTTAGCCCCGTCTATGAACATCCAGTCGGGCAAAAAGGTCCAGAAACCCGGAAAATATGCCAGTCCCGCCCAAATCAGAATGGTCGCGAGTGTGGAAGCCCACACCGCCGCCGGTGTCCACCGCCTCCACACCACCCCGACCCACCAACTGATCCCGATCGCTGCAGGCCACTTCAACACAACCCGCAGCGCATCGATCACGTCACGGAACGTAGCCTGCAGAAGAAGGGCCAACAACACGATCACCAAACCGGCTATCCGACCAACCCAGAGATAATGCCGCTGCGACCGTCCTTTGACCAGAAACCGGCGGTAAATGTTCTCGGTAAACAAGCCGCTTGCCGTGATCATCTGCGCGTCGCACGTACTCATCACCGCCGCCAGCAAGGACGCCAACAGCAACCCCACGAGGCCCGGCGCAATCGCCGGCAGCAGGTCGTAGGCCGCCCGACCGAACAACTCGTCGGCAAACGCCCGGTCATACTGCTCGTCAAAAGGAACCTTGCCCTCCACGACCGCTCCCACATCGGGCGTGAGCCGCTGACGCTGGGCTTCCGGCAAGGGGGATAATTCCGGATGCAGGTACCAGACCACACAGCCTAAGGCGGTGAACGTCCAGGCGATTGTGCACAGCCGCTTCAGGAAATTGCCGTAGGTGAAGCCGACGCGACCGTCCAGTTCCGTCCGTCCCGCCCCACATACCCCCATGATGTGCGGTTGAACCACAATCCCGCATAGGGCAGTTACGGACAGCATGAACACGTAGAAAGCGTCCAGAGGCTCGCGGCCCAGCCGCTGAGCGGTCTCGCCAGTAGCGAACAGGCGGAACATGTCCTCCTTGCCCGGAATCTCGTAGGTGTGCAGCGTCCCGAACCCACCGATCTTCTGAAAAACGAACGGAAGGAGCAAAAAGGAAAAGATGATAGTCAGGATCCCCTGGATCAGATCGGTCAGGATCGCCGCGCCCAGACCGCCAGCCATCCCATAGATCACGAACAGCACGGTCATGGCCAAGATCGCGAACTCGTAGCCCTGGACTTGCCGCCACCCGGTCACCAGCCGCAGATTCTCCGGATCCCAGTGGAATTCGGGAACCTGCCAGTCCAACGCTTCCGCCACCCGCTGCAGCTCGCCTCCGGTCAACGCATTGACCATCTTGCCGCTGCCGTATAAGCCGCTCGCGATGATGGTGATCGAAATCGTGATTCCAAAGACGGAGTAGAGCGTTGCGGTGCTCGTGTCAAACCGCGCCTCAAAGAAATCGCTGGTGGTGATCGCCCTCATGCGGCGAATGATGGGGGCCACCATCCAGTAGAAAGGCGTTGACCACAGCCAGAGGAATTGCCACCAGATGCCGGGCAACCCGGCCCGCCAAGTGCCCGCAACGACGGAAATCGCCTGGTCGCTGCTCGTGCCGGCCCCAAACGCAAAGAAGACAAGAAACGCCTTGCCAAACCTTCGCCCCCCCATGAAGTAATCGACCATGTTATGCACCCGGCGATGGGACCAGACGCCCAACGCCGTTACCCCCACCAAATACGCCACCAGAAGAAGCCAGTCCGCCCAGTGTAGCCCTATCCAGTACATCGAGCTCTCGGTGCCTCACTCCAAGGTCAGCAACTTTGCCAACGACAACTCCCGCGCTCGGTTCACCGGCTACCCCCGCCACCAGCGGCCCGCGTCGTGTGCCATTCGCGTACGAACCGAGCGTTCATCGCCACCTGATCCTCGAACTCCAGGAACATCCCCACAATCATGGCATCAATCGGCTTGATGGCCGCTAAGGTGTCGTGCAACGCTCGACGTACCCCGGTCGGCGACAGATTCAGCCGGCCCGCAGCCAGCACTTTATATACGAGACACGGCTTCCGCGCAGCTTGCACGGTCTTCAGAGCGCGAAGCCGATCGCTGGGCAGATAGATCTCGCCAAGAGGGACCTCCCCCAAAATCCGGCGAAACTCCTCACGAGGTCTGGTCAGATAGTAGAGCGCGCACATGTAGTAGTCGACATCCCACCCTTCGTGCTCCGCCAGGTCGATCAGCTCGGGATTGTGGCACGACAGACCGACGAGAACGCCCTGGTCCCGGATCCGCTTGAGCATGTCGCGCAACTCGCTCAGGCGTCCCTCCCGCCGCAAACGCTCCGCTAAAGCACCGTGGGGGGCAATACCGATCGGCCGATAGGCAGCGGCCTTCTCGATGATCTCCGGTCTGCCGTACCAGTCCGGCTTCCCGAGCAAAAGCCAGTTGAACTCGATACCTTCCTCCCGGCACCGCATCACGTCTGCCACGGTGCGATCGGTGTAGCTGTTCTGCCAGGTGTTGATCCCACAACGAACGGCATGCCTGACCAGGTCCACCACCCGTTCCGGTGTGTGGTATTCGCGCAGATGCTGGCTGTAGATCCGGTTGAAATGGGAATAACCGTAGATCGGGTTGCCGCCCAGGATGAGCCTGGTGACCCGATACCCCCCCAATGGGATAGTCGGAAGCAGCGCACCGTCAACTCTGCCAGCCCCTCCGGCACCCGCGCCAGCGCACGCTGCCCCACCCGACGCACACAGCGCACTCGCCAGAAACTGACGGCGGTCAAGATCACCCGTCGCGCTCCGACCCTCCGGCTCACTCATCGCCCGCCTCCACCAACGGCTGCTGCCCCATTCTGACCTCGCCCACCGGTACCGCACACTACCTGGTTCGCCGCTGGCAAACCGCACCACTGACTAATCTACCAAACGCCACGCGGCCGAATCCAACCCGTGCCCCCAACTAGCCCCGCGCCCAACCAGCAGGTACCTCATGTCACCCCCCGGGCAGCGGAGACCTCTGACGCCCCCCACGCCCGAGCGATCCATCCTGATGCCCCCTAACGTGTGTGCCCACCTGAGCCGCGCAGGCACGGCAGCGGAAGTCGCACGTACAACCGGACATGCGTCCGTCCAACCCGAGCCCCTTGGCCCATCGACCGGATACTCCCGTGCACGCAGGCCGTCCGTTCGCGACACAAAACCGATAATTACCCACAGGCTCACCCGCCCAAGCTGGGCAAGAACCAGTCCGAGCCATAAAGTGACCAGAGGCTCTCCAGAACACCAACCGGAGCTTTTCGGCGGGCTGCCATCCGGAAAAAACCTGCGATGCTGATCATGAGGCGGGAATCGCACCATGGGTGATCTGTTACGGCGAATCAGTCGCGGCGAGATCCGGCTCGAGGAGCTCACCGGCTCGGAATCCGTGCCCGAGCTCATCGAGCGAGTGTTTCAGGCGTACAACTCGGCCCGACTGCGCGAACTGTGCCGGGTGTTTACGGAAAAAGCCCTGAACGACGACGTCGTTGTGGGAGTCTCGATCAGCGGGGCGCTGACACCTGCCGGTTTGGGAACGAACTGCATCGTGCCCCTGATCCGCGCCGGCTTCATCGACTGGATCGTCAGCACCGGCGCCAACCTGTACCACGACGTCCACTTCGTGCTGGGCCATAAGTTGCACCAGATTGGCCCTCAGTGGGACGACAGGAAACTGCGTGAGGAACAGCTCATCCGAATCTACGACATCGTCTTCCCCTACGAAACACTCGAAAGCACCGACGCGCTTTTCCGCGAGCTTGCCCGACACCCGGACTTGCAACGGCGGCTGTCCACCGCCGAGTTCCACTACCTGGTCGGTAAGCTGCTCGCCGAGCGGGAACGCTTCAACGGTCACGAACCACGAGCGTTGTTGTCCGTGGCAGCGGAATACGAGGTCCCGGTGTACACCTCCAGCCCCGGCGACAGCTCAATCGGGATGAACCTGGCTGCCCTACAACTGGAGGGCGCCTCTCTGCAGCTCGATCCGCTCCAGGACGTAAACGAAACCGCGGCGATCGTGTACGCGGCGAAGCGCTCGGGTGGCCGCAGCGCTGTGCTCATCCTGGGCGGCGGCTCCCCGAAAAACTTCCTGCTGCAGACCGAACCCCACATCCAAGAGATCCTGGGGCTGGACGAACGAGGACACGATTACTTCATGCAGATCACCGACGCTCGACCCGATACCGGGGGCCTTTCGGGTGCTACTCCATCGGAAGCCGTCACCTGGGGAAAAGTTGACCCGGACCGCCTCCCCGACTCCGTTACCTGCTACTGCGACGTGACGATCGCTCTGCCCCTGCTCACCGCCTACGCGCTCGCGCAACACCCACCGCGCCCCCCCAGACGTCTGTACAAAAAACGTGACCAACTCCTCGGCAGCCTGCGAGAAGATTACCTGCGCAAAACTGCCCGCCCCTAACAGGCACTGCCGCACCAAAGGGTAAAAAAAGGCCGCAGGGGCCACCCCTGCGGCCTGGGAATTCGAACGCGAAGAATGACGTTAGATTGCTTACTGTTGCAAGGCATCCTCGCTGAGCGGTGTCTCGAACACGGGCCAGCACTCGTTCATCGCCTGGCTACCTCCGGCCGGTGTGATGATCTTGTACAGAACCTCGCCATCGATGTTGGTGCTGATCGTCCTGGCCGAGCCGTCACACATGGCGATGTTGATCACGCCGGGATGACCAGAGGAAAGGTAGGGCCAGCCCTCGGGCGCGAACAGGGCGCCGTTGATGTTCTCGGGCCAGCTCTGAGGATTCTGCCGCGCGTCCTCCCGGTTCACGCGTGCAAAATCGACACGACTGCCGCTGCAATTCAGCCCCGGTCGGTTGATGTTGAACGCTTTCCCAACCTCACAGTTGCCGCCGGCATCGCAGAAATCATCGCTCATGAAGAACCCAACCCGATACGGGTCGGCAGCAGCCCAGGTGCCTTCCGCCATACCAGGTCCGGGACGGCCGGGATGCGAACTGTTCCACCACACCTGATACTGATCCACATAGCCCGCCTTCAACCGCTCGCTCAAGAGAACGGTCATCGAGGCGCCGTCGCGGATGCTGGACGGAGTGCGACGAATATCGAACGGAGTGTTCCCCCGCAGGCTACCCACGCCGGTAAGTGTCATGTTCTTGGAGGCCATGATATCCTGCACCCGGGGGAAGCTCGATCCGGCAAGCTGCAGCGCACTGCCGCTATTGTTGAGGGGGTTAAACCAGAGCAAGGTGAATCCGCAGTTGATAACGTAGGTCAAGTTACCACGTCCCTGGGCGATCGTGTCGTCGTTGGGACAGACAAGCACCTGGATCGACGTCTGTCCCAACGAGTAGTGGCTCTGTTCCGGACCATCGATCACGAAGTTGCCCGAGCTGTCCGGTTCGTCAAACCGGGCGTACCGCCAGCCGCGCCTGCCTCCTGTACCGACCACCTTCGAAGTGGCAATCCACTGATCGTACAGCGACTGCTGCTCGATGAACGGCAGGATATCCACAACCCAACTGTGCAGGGGGTAATCCCAGCGAATCTCGTTGATCCGCGTCAGATCAGGCCAACTCTGCGAATAACCAGGATGGGGGCTCATCGGCAACCCCACATTGCCAGCAATGCTCCCCCCGTCGTCGCCAGGATCGTCCGATTCGGCAGCGAAGGTCGCTGCGTTCGGATAGCGCTGCTTTTGGGTAACAAAGTTCTGCACGGCCAGAGCAAGCTGCCGCATGTTGCTCATGCACTGCGAGCGACGGGCGGCCTCTCGCGCCATATTCACCGCAGGCAGCACCAGAGCGGCCAGGATACCGATAATCGCAATGACAACCAGCAATTCGATCAGCGTAAAAGCCGTTCTCTGCATACGCATCGCACTCTCCTCCACCCTGCCACAGTCGTGACTCAGACGTGCTTGCCCACAACCAGGTCCGAACAACGCGTTCGGTTGCCCAGTTGAGCGTACTATGCTACCACGCAACCTCATTCGAGCTCTCGATAGTCGTTCACGCACCTCTCGAACTCCCTGTCCTCGTTTCACCCTTCGTCTAGCCGTGTCGCCGACGCCACCTGTGACGCCTATTCGATGACACGTGACAACAGAACCACTTTCTTCAGGATCGCCAGCAACTCCTCCCGCGTTTGCGGTGGGCCAGGCCACCCATCCGCCCGACTGCGGTCGACCAGGAAAAACGCCCGATGGCGAACCACCTGCCCGGTATCGGAACCGATCTCCTTGCCCAGCCGCGGGATCAGCTCATCGGGCTCATCGATCAGGCCGTCGTTATCGTTGTCCTGGCCATCAGGTACGGGCTCATCCACCACCTCGAAAAAGCCAACCGTAATCCACACAGCAAACACGTGGCTCCGCGTTGTGACCACGTTACCAAGCTTCATCAGTGGCCCGAACAGGTACGCCGGATAGCTGTTCAGCCTGTTGTTCCGCTGCCCGGGCTGAAGGCCCGGCGGCGGAATCTGACGGAAGTCGTAGATCAGCGGACTCCTCGGCCCCCCGCCCGACGGGATGCTCCTCAGCAACGTGCTCTGGATCGAGTAGACCTGGGGGTTCAGGGCACCCGGTTGACCGGTGGTTGTCCCCAGCAAATAGGAGCGAACGGGTAGATCATCGGCTGTACCCGGCATATTGTCGGGCCCATAGCGGCTGGCCAGGAACCGGTTCCAGAGCAGCGTGGCACCTGCGCTGCCAGCGGGAGTGCCCGAGAGATCCGCGGCCAGCGCGGCCGGGTGGTTGTTGAACAGAGCGAGAAACACCCAGGGATGCACAACGGTGTTGATGTTGATCTTTCCCGGTACACGCCAACGGCGCGCATCCCCATTCGTGTTGTCATAAACCTCCAACGCCCCGTTCACCTGCGAAGGAACCTCCACCAGCTCAAACAGCCGATAGTAACCCGGATACGGATACGGTCGCCCCCGCACTTCGCGGAAGAAATTGCGCAAACACCCGAAGAAATAATCCTCGTCCCCGGCATTCCCCATCACCAGGAACGGTCGACTAAGGTCCAAAGCCTGCCAATCGCCGGTGACAAAAGGCGAGGGCGCGGTGTCTTCCTGCCCAGCACTGGCCGGGTCATAGAAGTCCAAAGGCTGCGCGATCTGGTCCGCTTCGGCAACCAGCGTGAACAACGTGGTCAGCCATTGCGGAGGACAGGCAGGGACAAGCATCAGTTCCAACGGTGTGCTGACCGGGCGATCGAAGAAGACGAAAGCCGTATGGATCGGACGATCGTTCGTGTTCCTCGGTGGCCCCTGGTTCTGCTTGTTGTTCAGAGTGTGGGGGTTGACATCGTTCCCGTTCTGAGGATGTTCCTCGTGCCTCAAGCTGTACGCTTCCACCCGCTCGATGCTGCGGAACGTGCGGCGAGGATTCGGGTCGTTCGGATCCGGTTCCACCGCCTCTCTGGACCAGACGCGAACCTCCAGAGCATCCACGGTAATGTAGGGGTTTATATCGTCAGGCGTGTGCGGTGTGCCGTCCGGCCCCCAATCGAGCGGGTGGCCGGGATGCGCGAGCCGCTGCAGGTAGAGCCTGCGGCGCGGAGGAGTTGTCACATCAGCATCGCTCGGTCCGATGTTGAACGCACTGGTGCCCGTATCAAAATCGACCTGAGGAATCGAAGCCGGGGAAGGATCGGCACCGGCTGGTCCAACCAACAAGTACTGCCCCCCCGCAATCCTGGTATCGATCCGTGTCGCACCATTTGGGGGAGGATAGAAGGCAAACTCGCTGATAACCCGGTTCGCTAAAGGCTCGCCGGTAATCGGATCCGTGCCGCCGTTCCCGCCCGCTCGCGCCAACACAACGCGGTAGACCGGATTGGCCCTCGATTCCGGATGGCCCGCCTCCGGATAACGAGCGAGATCGACCACATCGTTGTTCTCGACTGCCTCGGGCAAACCGGGGTTGTACAGTTCGAACCAGAGCTGGAAGCCGTCGTCTTCGGTCTCAAAGGCCAGCGTCTCGTTAATCACCACCCGGGGCCGTTCCACACCCCAGACGACTTCGCGCGTTGGGTCCTCCCCCGGCCCTAACGTTCCCAGGGCACCGTCCACGTTCCAACCATTGCTCAAGTCCGGGTCGTACTCGAAGGGGGTCATGACGTCATCTGGATCCATGAAATCGACCACGTTCACCGCGAACTGGGCCATCCGGCGGATCTTGGCTCGATCGGATGTCGGGTAGGTAAGCCGCAGGAGCAGATAGATATCCCGTGCCAGACAACGGGGGTCGTTGACGGACGTGACGGGACGCACCCAATAGGGGTCAGTCGCTCGGTTGGCCCGTGGCATGACCAGCCGGCGATGCAGGTTGAGCCGTCGTCCACGAGCGAGCTCCACAGGGAGCTGTGCGTCGTCGGACCTGGGCCAGCCCAGCTCGCTCATGTCGTCCACGATCCCATTGCCATCGTCATCCTGCCCTCTCACGCCCGGCGCGCCATCTGCACCGACTGTCCACGCCAGCCCGATCTGGAAAACCGCAGGCATGTTCCTGCCCAACGGCCCGGCCCCCCAACCACCCGGGGCACCAGGGGGCGGCGTAAACAGGCGACCGTTTCCGGCAAGGCGAAAGAGCGCAGGAGGAGACACCGCCGGCGGATATTGTTCCCCAAAAGCCGGCGGTGGCTGCACGGCAACCGGCGGCTGGCCCGGAGCGATGATGTCCCAGCTTTCCGTCGTCAACGATGCACGCCGCTGGCGTGCCGTATCCCTCCCACTGAGCCGCTCGTCAAACAGCGATCGGGCCAGCAAGGGTAGCCGTGCCGCCGCATCGTCCGAATTGGGCCAGCCTAGTTCCGTTGCGTTGTCGACTACACCGTCGCCATCGTCATCCTGTCCCGCAACACCAGGACGGCCATCCGGCCCCGGACCATACCGGGCCAGCCCATGCCCGTCCACATCGTCAAATCGGAGGAGCAACTCGAGCTCTTCGACGCTAAAGGGGGCATCTGCGCGTTCCGACCCCACCGCCCACGCTGCGTCGTACGGATTCAACTCGTCGCTCTCATCGACCCGCTCCACCAGCTCAGCCCACTGCGGTGGCCACCCCAGAGGAATCTGCTCCGATCCCGCCCCCAGTAGGGAACAGCCCAGTTGCCGAAGCTGATCCTCCCCCGGTCATCGACCCAAAAGTAACCATCACCATCCGCGTCCAGCGGTGTGCGGAACAAAAGCCACGAAGGACTGACGCGGGACGGATCGAGCTGCCCTGTGGGCGTCGTGTACGGCCGCCAGCGGCTCCCAACAATCCGGTCCCCGGCCACCAACGCAGGTACAACACCAAGATCGTCATCCACACCGGTCAACCCGGCGCGAGGCGTGCCATTGTTGAGCAGAACGCCCAGTTCCCCCCAGCGCCCGGGAATCGCCCGGAGCCCCGGTAGGAGTCTGCCTTCGAGCAACCAGCGGTACTCGAACGGTGAGAAAATGCCCCCCTGATAAACGGTGGCAAAAAACATCGGATCAGGCAGGAAAACGTTCTGCAGGTTGACTTCCGCCACGGAATACCCGGATCCGAGCCCAACCAGCGGCGGCGAAATCATCCCGGAGTGCGCCGGAGTCGCCACGTCAGCGTGGCTGTCTAATTGGCCGTCCCCTGGGTTCGGGAACACCATGGTGCCGCCCGCGTCCAGCTTGTCCGCGTTGAGCTGGCCGTGCACATTGAGATTCAGCCGCCCGTCCAGATCGCGGACCAGATATGCCACCAGCGGCTTGAACCGACGGCCGTCGGCTGAGGTCATCACCGGCAAGCCAATGTCGACCCAAATGCTGTCCCGCACACCGTCTCCGTCGTTATCAACGTCGTTCTCAGGAATTCCATCCCCGTTCAGATCCAGTGTGGGGAACTGCGGGTGATCCGCAGGCCGCGGGCGAAGAATGAATCGCCTCCCGCGACCAGGCTGGTTGTCCGTGCGCGTCCAATCATCCGGACGCTCGAGCCCGGGTCTACGGAAAGAGGGGATCCCTGGGCCGGCCAGGAACATGTTCTGGATGTCCCAGTAGTCGTAGTCCTCGTCAAGCCCGCGCGGAACGCGGCCGTTGAACACGTAGTTCACGTCCGTGTCATCCGCCGTGTTTGCGACGCCGTCCGGCCCCTTTTCACCCGGGCCATTGAAAGCACGTTGGTAGCGTTCCCATTCCTCGACCCGACCGTCCGGGAAGGGCCGCCCCTGCTCGTCCCAAAGGTCGTTATCATTGCCGTACATGTCACGCAGCAACGAATGGCCTCGAATCGCCGACATCGGGTTGGCCGTGTCGGCAACAAGTTGGCCGATCGCTTCCAGAAGGATTTCCTGAATCTCCATAGCCGGCTGCTGGCGACGGGCCGCATTGTGGTAGTGTCGCGCGGCTTGCTCCTCACTTCCCGCCAAAAGCGCAAAGGAGACGCCCAGGAGAGCAAGAATGGCGAGCAGCCCGAGAATGACGACGAGGACCACCCCCCGACGTCTCGCCTGGCCGGGCGCAAGCGACCTCGCCCGGCCCCGGCACTGCGCGACCAATGCTGTCCGCTCGGGACGTGGACTCATCGCAGCTCCTCAACAATCGTGAGTTCTCTCGTCAACCCGGTACGCTCTTCCACAAACCGGATCTTGATCTGGATCGCCCGGATCGGCAGCGGATAGGGCGGCGCCACCCCAGCAGCAGGCACATGATCCGCAGCCAACCTGGGCGGTATCGTGTAGGCCGTGCACCAGGTATCAAACGTCCGCCACAAACATCGCGGCGGTGGTAGCATCGTCTCCACGTACGTCGGCCGCTGCCGCTCGTTGGCCGTAATATCGCTTGCCGGAGGAAGACCAGGGAAGCCGAGCCACGGGTTGCCGAACCCCGGATAAGCCCCCAGGTCACGCCGCGGTGGCCAAAACCGGTTTGGACCGGGACTGAACGTCGGCGAAGGAAAACCCGGCAACGGCCAAGGCCGCAAGCCGATCATGGAATCATTCCAGTTCGCCCCCCCTAAAAGGCCCAGACCGGGCAGGGGGCCTGGCGGGGGACCGTTCGCACCATATGGTCCCTGACCGGTTGTGCGGCCGAGATAATCCTCAGCCGCATAGCCGATGTCGACGAACGCTCCGGGCCCCATTTGTCCGGCGTAAACCTCCGCGCGCGTGTACGCTCCCCCTGCAGGGTCCCACACCTTCACGTCGAACGACACCACCCCGGTCAACAGGGCGTCTTCGCCGGCCCGCGGCCTGGGTAAGTTCGCCGTCAGGTTGGGCGGCGCTGTGGGGTCAAAGCGACGCAGCCCACCGGGTTGGGTGAGTGCATTGCGAACGTTCGGCGACCATGGGCCCCCATCGAACCCCGTGGGATAGTCCCACGCCGGACTGGCGGTTTCCCGCAAAAGCGGTCGCCCCCACCAGATCTCGCCTGCCGGCGGACTTACGCCTGCTGGATAGGAGTTGCCCGCTCCGCTTGTTCGGTTATCCCACGGCGTATCCACAATCCGCGCAGTATGGTCCAGTGTGTCATGCACGCCGTTGGCCACACCGTTATCCAGGAAGGAAAGGTTCGGCTGGCCTACGCCCGGATCAAATGGCCCGAACGGGAAGAGAGGATCGAAGGGCGAATCGGCCTCCAGCCCGAGCAGGCTACCCAAGCCGCCCCGG
>JALSID010000094.1 GCA_026981825.1 Planctomycetota bacterium | reverse complement strand
AAGGAGGTCTGTTGCTGCAGTCGCGCGTAACACCCTTAGCTTGCAGAATCGCGGGCCGACACGCCCTCCACCGGCTCCAACGTAATGTACGATCTTGTCACAGAACGCAGACACCCGCGAGCGTAGGCGATGGGAACATTGTGGGGACCTTTGGCGGGTGAAGCTCCTCTGGCCGGCAACGGGATCGAAAACCCCCTACCACGCCGTCGGCCCACGCTCCCCGAGATGCTACGACACATTCACGAGCTTGGTTCCGGGTTCAGCCCTTGCGGAAACGGATCCGGACTGGAAAGAACAGGCCCTTCGAAGTCCGGCGAGGAAGACGGGTGGTGATCTTAGCCCGTGGCGGTGCGGAGAAAAAGCGTGCGGGGGTAGGAGGCCACCGGCTTGATGGCTCCACACCCTCGCACGCTGTGGGAGCAAGGGGTGAGGCGCTGCTCGCTTACCGCCATGCGTCCGGCCTGGACGGCATGGGGAGCTGGCTGCTACGGTACCGGTGTTGCGTGCGAGCCACAGCTACCCCCCAAGCCTAGCCCCAACGAGAGGCTCCGCTCCAACCCGCCGCGCCGGCGGCTGACAACCTTGTCCAGAGCTCCTCGCTGCATTCCCAGCACTTCTGCCAGGGCAGAGCGATCCACGCGGCCATTGGCTGTTACGATCGCGAGGCGCACCCGTTTCCAGGAGAGACCGAGTTCATTCCACCACTGCTCCCATTCGCTGGGCGGTATGAGATCTTCAATCCGAAGACCGAGACAGAGAACGACGCGGTCACGGACACCCAGGGTCCTGAGGAATTCGAGCGCCTTCTGCACGAAGGTGGAGCCATCCTGTGCATAACGTTCTAGCGCACCGTCACCTGGCAGCGTCTGTAACTGATCATCAGGAACGACGCACTCCAGCGGGCGAATCTTCCGTTTGAGGAGGTCATAGGCGTGATTAAGCAGGACGGTGTAGAAGAAGCTCCCGGCCTGTCCCCGGCGCGGATCGAAACGACGCAGAGCTTGATAGGCAACTCCCACACTGGCACCTACGAAATCCTGCCGTGTCTGTTTAGACATTCCGCACTTGACAGCGATCGCGCGCGCCATCGTTTGAATCTCGTCCATGAAGACCTGCGCCGCAGCGTCCACTAGATCCTGATCCATGTCCTCAGCGTCTTTGACCTGCTTTTTCCTCAGCACCAGAGCTGATTTGTGTAGGTCCATGCCTTTGCTCCCTTGACCGGTACAAACGAGCTTGCAACCCACAGGACACTCCTCCGACTCGAGGACTGTCCCCCCGCAGCGGCGCCGAACCTTACCCGCGCGCTGCTCACACTCACGCAACGGCACTGCGACGACTTTTTGGCTGTGAACCTACGTTTCTTCCACCTCACCTCCCGGCCGACGTCGGCCAAACTCCTAACTGATTTAGTGACGCCCCAGAACTCCGGATGGTTCCCACTGCGTCGGTATTATCTGGTGTGTCAAGCCCCAGGCCGAGGGCACGTTGGCCAGTCTGTGTCCAACCTGACAGATCCCCGCGCGGAACGCCGCAGGCCTGCGGTTTCCCCCGCGAATACTTTGCTGCGGTAGACTGGGGAATCCAAGGGATCGAGCCACTGACTGCAGCAGCGTGTGCGATCATGAACGAACCCCCCGTAGAGAAAGGCGAGAAGGAACGGTTCGAGCTACTCAATCGACGGATCGTACGGTGCACACGGTGTCCTCGGCTGCGGCAGTACTGTCGCGAGGTCGCTGTGAAGAAACGGCGCGCTTATCTGAACTGGGACTACTGGGGCAAGCCCGTACCGAATTTCGGCGATCCGTCGGCGGAATTGCTCGTGGTCGGCCTCGCGCCGGCGGCTCACGGGGCGAACCGAACCGGACGTATGTTCACAGGCGACCGCAGCGGCGATTGGCTGTTTCGCGCCCTGCATCGCGCTGGGTTTGCGAGTCAACCGGACAGCCGCCACCATGACGACGGATTGATCCTCATCAACTGCGCGATCACAGCCGTCTGCCATTGTGCCCCCCCGAAGAATAAGCCAACTGGCGAGGAATTGCGCAAGTGCGTCGATTGGCTGATACGCCTGCTCGAAATCATACCGGCCCGCGTCTGCATCGCTTTAGGTCGAATCGCGTGGAGCTGGACATGGCGTGCTTTACGCGCCAGGGGAGAAGTAACGCACAGCGAACCGCCCTTTCGCCATGGCGCGGAAGTCCTCCTCTGCAGTGGTCGCTACCTCCTCGCCTCCTACCATCCCAGCCAGCAGAACACGTTCACCGGGCGGCTGACTGAGCCGATGTTCCAGCACGTTTTTGACCGCGCCCGGGACCTGCTGCGCACACCATGCTCCGGGAACGGGGCTTTCCCGAGCGGTTGACCACGTCCACCCTCGATTGGTGTCCGCCGGTGCCGCACCCCATCGCGACACTCCGATAGCGCTGTATCGCGCTGCCAGCGCCGCGGCGGGGTTGGAACCGTCCCTTCCCGCGTCGGACCGCCAGCAATCTGAGGCACGCGACGGCACGATCACGCTTCGAACAGGCCATACCGGGATGGCGTGAGCTACGCGGTGCGGGTAGCATTACGCAAGCTTGGGACCGCGCGGGTGATCCGGGAGCGCCGCGCTCTTTCGTACGGACGGACAACTGAACGGTGCAAGGTCCATGGCCCTCGATGTATCCACCCTGTTGTTGCCCGACCTCCGCGAGATGCTGCAGGAAAAGGACAGGGAGGGGCTGCGCGAGTTTTGCGAAGCTCTGCACCCAGCCACGGTAGCCGATCTGCTCCGAACGCTCCCGCCTGAGGAGGCGTGGCTGGTTCTTTCGCATACATCCCCCCAACGACAGGCAGAGATCTTCCAATATCTCCCAGAGGCTTATCAACACGAGATGATCAACGTGGCCCCGCGCGAGCGGTTGGCGGCCATCATCGAAGCGATGGATCCCGACGATCGCGTCGACCTCCTCAAGAGCCTGGACGAGGAGCTGATGGAGGCGATCCTGCCGCTCGTGGCGCGGGCCGAACGCGAAGACATCCGCCGACTCCTGCAGTATCCGGAAAACTCCGTGGGGGCCGTGATGACCACCGATTACGTGGCCCTCCCGGAGGATATGACGGTCGGCGCTGCGCTGGAACAGATCCGCCTCCTGGCACCGGACCGCGAGACGATCTACTACATCTACGTGGTCGACAAACACCGGCACCTGGTGGGCGTCGCCACCCTGCGGCAGCTCATCCTCGCTCGCCCCCAGGCCACGTTGGCTGACATCATGACCAAGGACCTGATCAAGGTTCGCGTGCACGAGGACAAGGAAAAAGCAGCACATATCCTGGCTCGATACGACCTGCTCGCCCTGCCCGTGGTGGACGGGGAAGGTCGGCTGGTCGGCATCGTAACCCACGATGACGTGATGGACGTTCTCGTTGAAGCCGCTACGGAAGACGTCCACCGCTTGGGAGGAATCGAACCCCTTGAGGAAAGCTACCTGGAATCCCCCATGCTCACCGTAGCATGGAAGCGGGGTACATGGCTTGCCATCCTGTTCGCGGCAGAGCTGGGCACCCGGCATGTGCTGGAGTGGGGCGAGCCGATCTTCCAACAGCTCTTTTTGCTCTACGCTTTCTTACCTCTCATCATGTCCAGTGGGGGCAACTCGGGAAGTCAGTCGGCCACGCTGATCACCCGTGCACTGGCTCTCGGTCAGCTTAGCCCCCGGGATTGGTGGCGAGTGCTCTGGCGGGAATCTGCAATGGGCACTCTGCTGGGCGTTATGCTTGGTGCGCTCGCCGTACTGGAGGCGTTGATAGAAGCCGACCACGCCCTGAGGCTCGTGCCAGTCGTCGCCTCAACTCTCGCAGTCGTTGTGCTCTGTGGCACATTGATCGGATCGCTCCTGCCGCTGGTCCTCCGTGCCTTCGGGATGGACCCAGGGATCGCGTCCAGCCCGTTCGTGGCCAGCATCATGGACGTGATCTCCACCCTGGTCCTCGTTAGCGTCGCCCACGTCGTGCTTGTCCTGAGCGGATAGCCTGCACTCGCGCGGCGCGATCGGAAGCCCCCTCCCGATACGGACCGTTGCGGACGGAGAACAAGAAGGGAAGGCTTCCCTCGCCCCTTAGCCGGCGCGCTCAAAAGTTCAACAAATAGCCAAGAAGTGACCACCAGCATTGCCCCCGCCTTCAGTAAGGCGGCCTGGTGCGAGACGTTAACATGGGCACGGTGTTTGCTGAAAGCTTCAGTTTCTGGGTATAACGCCGAATGCATGCACCGTAGGAAGGGAGGTGGAGACCGCGTGGGGTGCCATCGTTCCGAACGCATTCCGCTCCGCAATGCCTTCACGCTGATCGAACTCCTCGTCGTCATCGGCATCATTTCCGTTCTGATCGCACTGCTTTTGCCCGCGGTCCAGGCCGCCCGCGAAGCGGCCCGCCGAATGGCGTGCTCAAACAACTTGCACCAGCTCTCCCTGGCAGTCCTGAACTACGAGAGCACGTGGGGAATGCTTCCTCCAAGCACGGTTGTAGACGTGCGGTTGAACAGTACACCCAATAACCTCGCGTGGGGCGTACATGGCCGCATCCTGCCCTATATCGAAGAAGGAAACCTCGCGGGGCTGGTCGACCTGAACAAGGGCTGGGACTACCAGAAAGCGATCGACGGCAAGCGGATATCGGTATTCGTTTGTCCGAGCGAAGCAAACGGGAACGTGCGCGATCCAGGCAAGGGAAAGGTGCGGCTGGTGCCCACAAACTACGGATTTAACATGGGCACCTGGTTCGTGTGGGACCCGCGGACAAAACGCGGCGGCGACGGAGCGTTCTTCCCGAACAGCTTTCTCCGCCTGAGCGCGTTTATCGACGGCACGAGCCAGACCATGATGGCAGCGGAGGT
>JALSID010000093.1 GCA_026981825.1 Planctomycetota bacterium | reverse complement strand
GATGATTCGTGCCACCGCTTCGCTGGGCCCATGGCTTTGGAGCGGACCCGGGGACGGGTCCCGCTACCACTGCTCCGCCGGCGCAGCGGCGGAGCTCCGATCCCGCCGGGCGGCGGGCTCGGGGCCGCTTCGGCGCGGGCGGGCCGAAGCGGGGAGGGAGAGCGCGCCCGCTCCCCGATCCCGCGACGGGCGGCCTTTTCTTCGGTCGGCGGGGGCCATTAGCGCCGGCGCTTCCTTGGCGCCGGCGCTTTGGGGCGGACCCGGGGACGGGTCGCGCTACCACTGCTCCGCCGTCGCAGCGGCGGAGCTCCGGTCCCGCCAGGCGGCGGGCTCGCGGCCGCTTCGGCCCGGGCGGGCCGAAGCGGGGAGAGCGAGCGCGCCCACCATTCCCGAGCCTGCGACCGGCGGGCTGCTTTGCGCTCAGTGGGGGTCGTTTCTGCGAGCGCTTGCTTGGTCCCAGTGCGTTGGGGCGGACCCGGGCCGGGTCGCGCTACCACTGCTCCGCCGTCGCAGCGGCGGAGCTCCGGACCCGCCGGGCGGCGGGCTCGCGGCCGCTTCGGCCCGGGCGGGCCGAAGCGGGGAGAGCGAGCGCGCCATCGCCGATCCTGCGACGGGCGGGCGTTTCCTCCTTCGGTTGAGATCGTTTTTGCCAGCGCCTCCTGGGTCCCCCGGGTTGGCGCCAGAGCGGGGATGGGCAAGACCAGCGCCGGATGGCCGAAGCAGGCCGCGCCAGAAAGAAGGACAGCGCGCCTGGGCTAGCCCGGCAGCCGGGGCGGGAGCGCAACCGCCGGGCGCGGAGCGGCCGGACCGCCGTCGCGCCGGCGACGGCGCAGTGGTACCCCCGCCGCGCCGCGGCGGGGAGGACGGCTCGGCGGCGTGCGCCGGGACCCAGTCGCGTGCGGAGGCGCGCGTTCCTCGCCAGCCTGGGCTACGCAGAGCAGCCAGCCGCAGGCTCGGCGAGCCCGCGGCGCCTTCCGCGGTCGCCACCGCTGGCAAAGGCAAGCAATGCGGATCCCCCCAGGCGGCGCGCTCGGGGCCGCTTCGGCCCGGGCGGGCCGAAGCGGCGAGAGAGAGCGCGCCCCCATTGCCAGTCGCGCGATGGGCGGGCTGCTTTTCGCTCGGCGGAGGTCAGTCTTGCCATCGCTTCCTTGGCGCCGGCGCTTTGGGGCGGACCCGGGGACGGGTCGCGCTACCAATGCGCCGTCGCCGGCGCGACGGCGGTCCGCCGTTCCCCTTGTCCCGCCAGGCGGCGCGCTCGGGGCCGCTTCGGCCCGGGCGGGCCGAAGCGGCGAGAGAGAGCGCGCCCCCATTGCCAGTCGCGCGATGGGCGGGCTGCTTTTCGCTCGGCGGGGGTCAGTCTTGCCATCGCTTCCTTGACGCCGGCGCTTTGGGGCGGACCCGGGGACGGGTCGCGCTACCAATGCGCCGTCGCCGGCGCGACGGCGGTCCGCCGTTCCCCTTGTCCCGCCAGGCGGTGGGCTCGGGGCCGCTTCGGCCGGGCGGGCCGAAGCGGCGAGAGGGAGCGTGCGCCATTGCCGATTCCGCCACGGGCGGGCTTTCCTGCGCTCCGCGGGGGGCATTTCTGCCAGGGCCTCCTTGGCGCCAGCGCCTTGGAGCGGACCCGGGGACGGGTCGCGCTACCAATGCGCCGTCGCCGGCGCGACGGCGGTCCGCCGCTCCCCTTGTCCCGCCCGGCGGCGGGCTCGGGGCCGCTTCGGCCGGCGGCCGAAGCGGCGAGCGAGGGCGCGCCATTGCCGATTCCGCCACGGGCGGGCTTTCCTGCGCTCCGCGGGGGGCATTTCTGCCAGGGCCTCCTTGGCGCCAGCGCCTTGGAGCGGACCCGGGCCGGGTCGCGCTACCACTGCGCCGTCGCCGGCGCGACGGCGGTCCGCCGCTCCCCTTGTCCCGCCAGGCGGTGGGCTCGGGGCCGCTTCGGCCGGCGGCCGAAGCGGCGAGCGAGGGCGCGCCATTGCCGATTCCGCCACGGGCGGGCTTTCCTGCGCTCCGCGGGGGGCACTTCTGCCAGGGCTTCCTTGGCGCCAGCGCCTTGGAGCGGACCCGGGCCGGGTCGCGCTACCACTGCGCCGTCGCCGGCGCGACGGCGGTCCGGCTCCCCTCGTCCCCCGGGGAGGCGGGCTCGGGGCCGCTTCGGCGTGGGCGGGCCGAAGCGGAGAGAGAGCGCGCCCCCATTCGCGAGCCTGCGACCGGCGGGCTGCTTTGCGCTCAGTGGGGGTCGTTTCTGCGAGCGCTTGCTTGGCCCGGGTGCGTTGGCGCGGACCCGAGGCCGGGTCGCGCTACCAGTGCGCCGTCGCCGGCGCGACGGCGGTCCGGCGTCCCCCGGTCCTGCCAGGCGGGGGGCTTGGGGGCTGCTTCGGCGCGGGCGGGCCGAAGTGGTGGGAGGTAGCGCGCGCCTTCGCCATATCGCGTCACGGCCGGGCTTCTGTGCGCTCCAGGGGGTCATTTCTGGCACCGCTTCGCTGGCCCCATGGCTTTGGGGCGGACCCGGGGCCGGGTCGCGCTACCAATGCGCCGTCGCCGGCGCGACGGCGGTCCGGCGTCCCCCCGGTCCCGCCGGGCGGCGGGCTCGGGGCCGCTTCGGCCCGGGCGGGCCGAAGCGGCGAGAGCGAGCGCGCCCCATCGACGATCCCGCCACGGGCGGGCATTCGCCCCTTTGCTGGGGATGGCTCTTGCCACCGCTTCACTGGCGCCCAAGGCTATGGAGCGGACCCGGGGCCGGGTCGCGCTACCAATGCGCCGTCGCCGGCGCGACGGCGGTCCGGCTTGTCTTGCGGCTTTAAGTTTTTCGGAAAGCGGCAGAGGGCTGCCGCACTCCAAAAAAGCGGCACAGCACTGACGGGGATACGCCACGAGAGGGGATCAACATCCTGCCCAGACCGTACGCCATGCCGTGCTGAGACCGTGCGCCATGTCCTGCCCAAAGCAGTTTTCACCGACCGTGTGCGACTCTGCCGAGAAGATGGACCCGCGTCGTGGGCTGTAGGTCACCCGCAAGACGCCTCAAGCTCGCCGGCGTCCCCGGGGGTACCGTACTCACCACGTTGGGTGCGCCGGGTCGATGAAAAGGCGTTTAGCTATACTACGAGATGCCCGCCCGAGAACCGGCTGTCAGAAAGAGGCTTTCCCGCACCGAATCCCCTAGCGCAGCGGAACGCCGTGACTCGCACGGGCATGAACCAGCTTGACCATGTGTTGCTCGCGTGCTTTCTCCTCTTTTTCTTGGCCTCGACGGACCACGCGCACGCAGACGAGCGACCGAACTTCGTGCTCATTGTGTGCGACAACCTCGGCTACGGCGACATCGAGCCGTTCGGTTCAACGCTCCATCGGACACCCAACCTGAACCGCATGGCGGAAGAGGGGCGGTGCTTTCGTCACTTCTACTCGGTGGCAGGTGTTTGCACTCCCAGCCGAGCCGCCCTGATGACCGGTCGCTACCCCCTTCGCGTAGGCCTTGCTCGCACTCCCCGTGACGGTGCGGTTCTTCGCCCCCTGTCCCCCTACGGCCTTGACCCGGCCGTCACCACGATTGCCGACCTCCTCAAGCCGGCCGGCTACGTCTGCGCCCTCATCGGCAAGTGGCATCTGGGCGACCGTCCTAAGTACCTCCCTACTCGCCAGGGCTTCGATCTCTACTACGGCATCCCTTACAGCGACGACATGACCCAGGAAACCGGGCGGCGCCTGGGCAGGCGCTACGACGGCTTTCGTTGGCCGCCGCTGCCGTTGATGTGGAACGAGCACGTGATTGAAGCCCCCGTCGATCGTACGTTCCTCACGCAGAAGCTTACCGCAGCAGCCGTTCGCTTCCTCCGGCAACATTGCGACCAACCGTTTCTGCTCGTGCTGGCTCACGCGATGCCAGGCAGCACGAGCAGACCGTTTGCGAGCCCACCGTTCCAGGGCAAGAGCAGGAACGGTCCCTGGGGGGATGCCGTGGAGGAGATCGACTGGTCCACAGGCGTGCTGCTGGCTGAGCTGGACCGCCTTGGCATCAGCAAGCGCACCCTGGTCATTTTCACATCCGACAACGGCGCCCCCATGACCGGGAAGCCTGGCGACCTGAGCAGAGGCTCGAACGGCCCCCTCGAAGGCCGCGGCTATACCACTGCCGAAGGCGGCTTCCGCGTCCCGATGATCGCGCGCTGGCCAGGGAGAATCCCACCCGCAACCACCAGCGACGAACTCTGCACCATGATGGACTTCTTGCCCACCCTCGCCGCTCTCACCAATCAGCCCCTCCCGGAAGAACCGATCGACGGCCACGACATCCGCCCCCTCCTCTTCGGCAATGGGCGCAGCCCGTACCGCTACCTGCTCTACTACTACGAGGACCAGCTCCAGGCGATCCGGGCCGGCCGATACAAGCTCTACCTCCCCCTTTCTTCCCCCAAGCGACACCCCCACTTCCGCCCCGGGAAACCGACCCGCCCCCTGCTCTTTGACGTCGTCAACGACCCGGGTTGCCGCCAAGACCTGAGTTCGCGATTGCCCGACGTCGTCCAGCGCCTGTCCGAACTTGCCGAGTCAGCGCGCTTGTAAGCGCCAGCAGACCACACCTGACCGCAGAGGAGCCCGATGAGAACGCCGTTTTCGCTGATCGTTATCGCCGCCGCCTGGGTAATGGCGAACTCCCCCGCCATCGCGGGAGAGATCGAAGTCATCCGCGACCGCTGGGGAGTTCCCCATATATTCGCCGACTCAACCGACGATGCGTTCTTCGGGCTCGGCTACGCCATGGCCCAGGACCGCGCTTTCCAGATGTACTACTACGTCCGCATCATTGAGGGGCGCGTTGCGGAGCTCCTCGGCGAGGTGCCGCGAGCAGGCGGCCGCGAGTCGAGCGTCGAACACGACATCCGCATGCGGCACTTCGGATTCGACCACGCGGCAGCACGATTGGCCGCCGATCTGAAGGGGGAAGAACGAAGCGTTCTGCAGTCGTTTGCCGACGGGGTTAATGCAGCCCTCGGGCAGATCAGTCCCGAACAGCGTTCCCTGTTCCGGCGGTACGGGCTGACCCCGGAGCCGTGGACCATCCGTCACAGCATCCTCTGCTGGTGGTACATTGCCCAGTTCTTCGGTCCCGACGGGACCCGTGACCTCGTCGCGTCACGTGCGTCCCGGCGTGGTCGCCGCTCTGGCCCAAGGAAGCCAGACGACGAGGCCGCGGTTGTGCGCCGCCACCACGTAACGGACGCGTGGCTGAACCGGGTGGTCTCGTTCGCACGCCGCCACGGCGTCCGGCTAGAGGACGACGGGCCACCCGCCCGTGGGTCACGCTTCAGCCACGCCTGGGTCGTGGGGGGCCGGAAAACGACCACGGGAAGCGCCGTCCTGGTGAGTGATCCGCAGACGCTGGTTGCCAATCCGTCCCTCTTCTACGAGTTCCACATCGCCTGCGATGAGTTCAATGCACGTGGCATCGGCGTGCCGGGCAGCCCAATCCTTCTCATCGGGTTTACCCCCCACGTCGCGTGGGGGCTGACCGCAC
This sequence comes from Planctomycetota bacterium, assembly GCA_026981825.1. Lineage (GTDB taxonomy): Bacteria > Planctomycetota > Planctomycetia > JALXBF01 > JALXBF01 > JALSID01. The sequence goes on along the minus strand of JALSID010000093.1, from coordinate 21,814 downwards.
TGGGCGCCGACCAGGCCGACCTCTTCCGCCTGCAGCTCGACCAAGCACATCCGGACCACTACATCGTGGACGGTAAGCCCGAGCCGTTCCAGGTGCGCGAGGAAATCGTCAAGGTGCGGGGCGGTGAGCCGGTTCGGTTCGTCGTAAAAACGAGCAGGTACGGTCCTGTCATCACCCGGTACGTCTTCGCGCGCGACCGCAAGTTCGACTACGCCGTCAAACGGGTGCCTCTCTGTATTGCGGATCGCACCACACTCCGCGCCTGCCTGCGCATGGTCCGGGCCAGGAACGTGGAGCAGTTCGGCGCCGCGCTGAGCGACTGGCTGTTTCCGAGCGCCAACTGTGTCTTTGGCGACCGTGACGGGAATATTGGCTACTGGGTCATCGGCGCGCTTCCGGTGCGATCCGCTGCGTCGGGGGGCTCGGGACGTTACCCCCACGACGGATCACGTTCGCGTAACGACTGGCAAGGCTACGTTCCCCACGAGCTCAAGCCGCACGTGATCAATCCCCCTGAAGACGTGCTGTTCAGCGCCAACCACCGACCCATTGGTTCGTTTTACCCCCTTTACATAGGGGCAACCACAGGTTTCCAGGGGGACACGATCCGATCGTTTCGTTTGCGGGAGCTGTTGACTGGCCGTGAACGGTTTACACCGGACGATGTGCTGGCGGTTCATTACGACTGCGTGAATCCGGTGCGCCGGGAGATCGTCCGCATGGGGCTGCACATTCGAGCCACCAGGCCAGACGAGCTGTCACCGGAAGCCGTTGCCGCGCTTGAAGTGCTGGGCGCCTGGCTCGAGGCCGGGGCAGCGATGTGCATGACGACGCCTGGGGCCGTCCTCGCCGGCGAGATGTCCATCCTATTTCGTGCAGTAGTTACCCCTCTCGCCGAGCGGTGGGGGGGTGGTCAGAGCGGCCAAATGCTGTGGATCAAGGACTGGATGGACCGGATCGAAGGCGCGGCCCCCGGACAATGCGTGCTGACGAAGGAAGAGATCCACTACGTGGATCGTCTGCTTGGTGAGGCGTGGAGGCGAGCCAACGCGAAGTACGGCGCCGATCCCGCGGCATGGCCCCACCGGTGGGCCAGGCAGCGCCGTCAGCGCCTCGGCTACCAGGTCAACCTGAGCCGGTTCCCTTCGCTCGCCCCAGAGTTCGACCTGGCGCCGCCGACGCTCGAATGCGTGGACGGTTCCACCATCCGCTCACAAGCAGCCCAGGCTTACACTCAGTTCGTCCCGCTCCACGACCCGGATCAGGCCCGGAGCATTCTCCCCGTTGGTCAGAGCGAAAGCCCACGGACCGCAGCGCACACGAGCACACTCGAACTGTGGGCCAGCGGTGGACTGCATCCGGCCCCACTAAGCCGCAAGGCCGTGGAAGCCATCGCAACCGAGCGGATCACACTGGAACGCTCAGCGCGAGCCGATCGCTGAGCCGGCCGCGAAAAGCGCCTATCGCGAAGCGCCTCCTACGGCTTACCGCCCCCCCGGTGCCGGCCCTTCGCGACGTGGCTCCGGCGCGCGAACCGTCCGTGCGAGCAAGCGGTCGAGAAACCGAGGGGCACCGCTCACAGCACCGGAGCTGCGCAGCACAGCGGCCGTCCCACAGAGGGGGCTCACATCTCTGCCGACCGCGTGCGGGTGTTGCTTCAGAGCCCCCCGACCGGTCCCACGAAGCCACGGCCGCCGGATCACGGCTTTACAGGTGCCGATCAAGCCGATCGAGGACGAGAACCCGCTTATCCCCCTCTTGCTCGAAATGGCAGTACACCCGGCGGGCATCGCGGTCCGACCAGGCGTAGAACTCGTGCGTCGATTCACCGGCGGGCGTTCTCAATTGCTGGAACCCGAGCCCTTTCGGGTTTTCGCCTCGTTCGAGAAAGCGGGCCAGCCATTCGAATTGCTCGTTCAGCCTGTGTTTCCGGTCCCGGGGCAGATCTTCGACGTTCTTCAGAAACCTGGGGCCGAAACGAGCCTGATCCGTCGGCGGAGGAAAGACCTCTTGCTGGTACAAATCCTGTTTCCCCCTCAGCCAAATGGCCTTGCCCCACGCTGACAACCCAACATCGCTATCCAGCTCCACCACAAACACAGACGGTAACTCCGCGATCTGCGCCCGCTCAACCGTGAGGTCCTTTTCAAGCCGGGCGAATACTTCGCGATGGTGGCGGAGTTCGTCTTCCACATCCAAACGGAGCGGCAGCCGAGGCAGTCGCAGAAGCTCACCGGCGGACTCGAAGATGTAGACGGACTCGTCCGCGTAGAGATGGGCCATGGATTGCAAGAAGCCCTGGATGCTCTTGAAGCCCCCGGTGAGGTTGAACACGACGGAGTATCCCGCTTCGCGCCATTTCGAGGTGTCGCCTTCGAGCCATTCGACCAGATCCGTCAGCGCCCAATGGAACTCCTGCAGAGACGAGGTACGCAGATCGTTACAGACGTGGAGCGTGACGCCTTGTGCGCCGTTGGCGCGGAGCCACCGTTCGATCAGGTTCGCCGCCGTTTTACCCAGCCACGTGTCCGTGGCCAGCAGCACGTAATGGTCACGAGGGCTCGGACGCTGATCCGGGTACAGTCGCAGCAAGCCGTTCAGTTCGGCGGATAGCTTCTTCGCGTCCTCAATCGACGCACCATTGATCGCCGCTTCCGCCGCTGCAATAGCCTCCTTGATCGGCCCACGATCGGCCACTTCGTCCTCCGACCGAGCATTGGCCCACTGATAGATCGTGCGCGTATGCTGGCGCGCGGCGTTCGTGAGCACACTCGTGCCGCAGGGTGAATAAACGACAAGACGTCGCTCCATAGCCTTCCCCCCGCAAATGTGCGAACTCCCGGTTTCCAATTGATCACCAGTATACACCAACGGCCCGGGTTTGGTGCAATCCACTCGGTTCCAACGAGTTACGCTAGCAGGGCCGATGGCGGGTCGCCGCTCTGGCAGCAGTGGAGGCCCAGCGTCCCGGACAACCGTGGGGACAGGTGGAGAAGCGCCATTTTGAATCGCTGGTCCTTTGTGGGATTGGCACGGGACCCTTCCCATCCGGGCAGCGGTTCTCCTCGGGCGACAACTCGCTTACGCCTTTCGGCGGGATGCTACCCCCTCAGCACGACGGCATTTTACTTGGGCGTTGTGCTCGGTTGGGCACCCGGGGGCCGAACAAGTTTCCATCAGCCCGGTCTACCGACCCAGGACACCGGGGGGCATTGGCAAGGCCTGGGGCGCCTGGGAAGTTCTATGGATACGCGCCCCCCGCCGGACGAGGGGAGCAGCACGCACACATGGGTGGTCGGCGCGGCTGAAGAGCGGTTCAGCACCGGCAGGCATGCCGTTCGCAGGGACGTTGCGACCAGGAAGCCTGCGCAGACGTACGGTTACTAGAGACTCCATTTGGAAGCTGCAAACGAGCTGGGCGTGCGTGAGTGGCTGAAACCGCGGAAACACCGGACCGGAACAACTCGGGGCGCCGCCATACGGGCCTTGTCGTTTGGACGTGCGCGCTGGTCGGGTTTCTCTCCGTGGCGTTCACGAAAGATGACCCTGGCTTCACCTCAGACGAACCATTTAACGCCCTCTACGCCAAGACAATCGTCGCCGGCCTTCTCCAGGATCCGTCCCTCATCTTCGAACGGAAAAAGGTAGACCTGCTGTTCGGTTCCGCTGCGGAGCACCCTCCGCTCGGGCGGTATTTCATCGGTCTGGTAAGCTACTGTTTCGACGCGAACTTCTGGAACGTGAACATTTTCGATCTGCGAGCGGCTCGGTGGGCTGCGGCACTGCTATTCGCTATGCTGGTCGGACTGGTCGCCCGGTGGACGGTGCGGAGGAGCAACTGGTTTGGGGGGATAGCGGCCGCAGTTTTGTGTCTAACCCTCCCCCGGCTGTTCGGCCACGGCCATTTCTCTGCGCTCGAGATGCCCCTTTGCGTGGCGTACGCAACCGCTGCCTTCGCATTGGGCCGCTGGGCGCGGACCGGTTCCCTGCCTGCGGCTGCGCTGGCCGGAGTCGCAGTGGGTCTGGCGCTCCTCACCAAGATGCAGGGTGTCTTTCTGGTTCCGGTCATCGGACTCGTGGCAGTCCTTGGGGGCAAGCGTTATTGGGCGGGGGCACTGATTGCCCTGGTCGCCGCCGCGGGCACGTTCTTCGTGGGCTGGCCGTGGCTGTGGTACGCGCCGGCCGACCGAGCGATGGCATACTTCGGCCGCGGCGTGGCCCGGAGTCCGACGCTCGTAACCTACTTTGGGACTGTCTACGAGGACAAAGCCGTCCCCTGGACCTATCCTTTTGTGATGGCCGTGGTCACGCTGCCGGCGGGGCACTTGCTCCTGGTCGCCTGGCGGCTGGTCGAGACGCTGCGTCACTTGAGCCGCCGAGATGAGCTGACGGTCCTGGCCGCGGCACTTGTGCCGCTGGCTGCCTTTTCCCTGCCCGGCGTACCCGTCTACGACGGCGTTCGGTTGTTCCTGATGAGTTTCCCCCTGCTGCTGACGCTCGCCGGAGCATCGCTCGGCCGCTGGTACGCTCGGTTCCCGCGGACAGCGCCGGCCGTGCTCCTCTTGAGCGGGGCCATTGGCCTGGCGGGCATCTACCGCACGCATCCGTGTGAGCTGAGCTACTACGGCGAATGGATAGGGGGATTAAGGGGGGCTTCCAGACTGGGCATGCAGCTCACGTACTGGGGCGACAGCGTAACGCCTGATCTGCTTCGCCGCTGGAGTGAAGCGGCCGGGCGGCGGGCCGCCGTACGCCTGGTCCCGACGCTGTACGTCTCCCATCCGGAGCTGTACCTTACCGAAGAGATGGCGCGGCGCGGCCAGCGGGTGGTTGCTCAGGACGAATCTGCCGAGTACACGCTCGTTTTCCGCCGGACCGAGTACGTCCCGGTGGAGGTGCTCCGCGAAGCTGACGCTGCCGTGCCCGTTGCCGAAGTCGTCAGAGAAGGTGTCTGGCTGACCAGGGTCTATCGCAACCGAAACGGCGCAAGGAGCTCCGAGGATGAGAGGTGACCGACCCGAGCAGGGCTTAACGCACTTTAACGAGGAGGGGGCCAGTCGAATGGTGGACGTCAGCGGCAAACCGGTCACGCTGCGCACGGCTCGCGCGCTGGCCCGAGTGAAAATGTCCCCCTCCACGATGCGGCTCATCCGGGACCGCCAGCTCGCCAAGGGGGACGTCTTCGAGGTCAGCCGATTGGGTGGGATCATGGCCGCCAAGCAGACCGGCTTTCTCATCCCCCTCTGTCATCCACTGGTTCTTGACGCGGTCGAGGTCGATGTACGGCCCGAGGACGAAGAGACCCTGCGGATCGAGACCACGGTACGCGCCACAGGACGCACGGGCGTCGAGATGGAAGCACTCACCGCGGCCGCTCTGGCTGCCTTGACCGTGTACGACATGTGTAAGGCCGTCGAACGTGGCATCGTGATCTCGGAAATACGACTGCTCGAAAAGACCGGCGGCACGCGCGGGCCCTGGCGAGCCAACCCGGCCGACGATGCGCCTGCTGATCCGCCTCACTCAACCTGACGCGATCGGCCCCCTGCCTGGAATCGTGCGAGGACGCTCGGTGCGCCGAGCCACACGCGTGCAGTCCGCGGCCAGGCCAGGGGCTAGAAAGGGGGCGTCGCGGTCCTGGACTTGACCTAACGGCGTGCACCGCTGCGTCGCACGATTTCTTTCAGAAGCATCTCGAGTTGTTGCAGCCGCTCGACCGCGTACTGCTCCGACGCGCAGACCCGACGAATCGCGTTTACCACGACCGTATCGGCGACGTCGAAATCCGGCTCGTTCCGCGGTTGCACGGTGCGCTGCAGCTCCGCCAGCCGGGGTAAGTAGTCGCGGCGATAGTGCTCCAGGAGCTCCCGGCAGATGCGATCGGACTCCTGGACCAACTGCCAAAGCGTCATCCGACGCAGGTCGCGTTCGTTCACAGCGGCCCTCCCAGTGGCGGCATCGGGCGCTTACCATTTTCACCCATTTCTGGCCGGGTGGTCAACCGGACGGTTCCGCAACCGCAGTCCACCGTTGAGCGGAAGCTTTCCCCGACGGACCAAATCGATCCGGACGGGCGGTTGGGGGCCTAGCGAACTCGTCGCACGCGCCCCGAGAAACAGCGAACAATTACATAAGCGAAGGCTATCAGCTAACCCCATGAACGGATGGAGTCCCGAGGCGGCGAGGCATGGGACAGTTCACGATCAGCCCGGCGGACAGCGTGATTCTGGTGGTCGATCCACAGCCGACTTTTATGCCCGGTGGTGAGCTGCCGGTGCCTGAGGGGGACGAGATCGTAGAGCCCGGCCGGCAGTTCCTCAACCGGTTCCGAGATGTACAGGCGATCGTCACTCAAGACTGGCACCCTCCCGGGCACGTTTCGTTCGCCAGTTCCCATCCGGGTAGGAAACCGTTTGAAACGATCGAGCTTTATGGCCATCCGCAGACCCTTTGGCCGGATCACGCAGTGCAGGGCTCGGCGACTGCCCAGGTCCACCCCGGTTTGCCTCTGGACCGGTTCGTCCTGATCGTTCGTAAGGGGTTCCACAGGGACCGGGACAGCTACAGTGCGTTCCGGGAGAACTACGGTCCGGATGGACGGCGAATCCCCACCGGGCTGGCCGGCTTCTTACGAGAGAAGGGGGTCAAGAGGTTGGTCGTCTGGGGGCTTGCGTACGACTATTGTGTGGGATGGACCGCTTTGGACGGTCGGGAGGCCGGCTTCGAGGTGGCGATCGTTACGGACCTGACGCGCGCGGTGGAACCGGAACGCTTCGAGGAGTATTCGAGCCGCTATCGGGAGGCCGGGATCCACCTGGTGCGGTCGGAAGAGGTGGTCCTGGACGAAAGCGGGTAGATGATGGAGTCGTCTTCACGTGCGTTGTCCTCGATGCCGCGAACAACGTGACCGGGTGGTCGACACGCAGCCCACGTCCGACGGCACGGCTATTCGCCGCAGGCGGGAGTGCCTTGCGTGCGGGGCTCGCTTCACCACGTACGAGCGGATCGAGCGGCAGCCCCTGAAAGTGATCAAGAAAGATGGCCGCCGCGTGCCCTTCGATCGCGACCGCATCCGCATCGGACTCGAGAAGGCGTGCGAGAAGCGGCCGATCAGCTCCGAGGATATTGAGCGGATTGTGGCGGAGGTCGAGGATGAGGTCCACCGGCTCTACGACCGAGAAGTGCCGTCGCAGGTGATCGGCGAGCTGGTGGTGGAGCGGCTGCGCGATCTCGACAGTGTGGCCTACGTCCGTTTCGCCTCGGTTTACCGTGCCTTCGAGGATGTTACCGATTTCGTCGACGAATTACGGCCGTTCCTGAAAGGCAGGCGAAAGCGGGGGCGAACGGCGGTGGATTCTTCCGACACCGGTGCCCAGGCCGCTCAGGATGGGCCTCCATCCACCTGAGGGGGCGGCGAAGCCACCATCGCTCGATACGTGCTTACGATTCTCATGACCGGAACCGCCTGGCGGATTCCTGATCCGGCCCACCGGCCCCCGGGCGGGAACGGCGAGAGTTCCAAGCGTTCTCCGGTCCTCGGCTAAGACAGCAGACCTTTTGCGGGGGCCGGTGTCGGCCTTACCGGGGAGTGCTTCATCGAGCTGGACCGCAGGTGGCTGCATGAGCTACGACGACGCAGCGGCAACAGAAACGGTTTCTTGGGTGCGGAAGCGCTCGAACGAGCTCGTGCCCTTCTCGCTTGCGCGGTTGCGGGAAACCATCGCGCGAGCGGCCGCTGACGCCATGGTGCCGCTAGATGATGAGGCTGCCGACGAGCTTGCTCGAATGCTGGCATTCGTTGCAGCGCGGTCATCCACGGACGGGATCATCGACGCCGCCGAGCTCGAGGAGCGGGTGATCACCGGTCTCGAGCAGACCGGTCACGAAGCGATCGCTCGCGCCTATCAGCGGTTTGCTCTGGAGAGACGCGCGTTCCGGGACCGTGTGCAGCTTGTGCTGGAGCAGTCCAGCCTGTTCGCAAGCTGGACGAAGCCGGAAATCCGCCGCTGGCTGCAGAGCAAGCTCGATCTGAGCGAAGACCAGGCTGCGATGGTGGCCCGTTCGCTTGAGCGGGCGCTCGTGGGGGCAAGGATCGACACGGTTACCGAGGAGTTGATCGTCGCCACGATCAACGCCCTGCTCCGGCGGATCGGCTGCCCGGATCGTTTACCGGTGCCAGGTTGGGTCTGTGTCGACGCGCAGTCTCTTTCGCTCGATAGGGTGCCAGGGCGCAGTCCTGAGGTGGCAGCGTGGCAGGTGAGCGCCGAGGTGTGGCGGGAGTACGCTCTGGCGGAGGTGTTTACGCCGGACATCGTTGCCGCCCAGCGGACGGGAGGCGTCACCATCGAGGGCCCCTGGATGCCCCTGCAGCTTGCCGGCGTCGCCACGAACGCGGCCAAACTGGCCGAACGGGCGCGGAGTCCTGCCGAGGGGGTACACGGGCTCATTGGCCAACTCGCCCAGCTCTGGCCGTACTGCGGGCGGCTCTTGGCGTTCGATCTGCTCGACGTAGCCCTGGCCCTCCTCTGCCCGAACGTGGATCGGCTGTTCGAGTGCGTGGAGGCGTTCTGCAGTGAGCTCTGGGCCATCGCTCACCACAGCCCGGTCCCAATCCTCCTGAACCTGTACGGACGAATGCCCGCGAGGGCACGCACCAGCGCCACCGCCGGCCCCCTCTTCCAAGAGCAACCGCCCCAACATCTCCACGAGCGAGTTGACGCCGCCGCCGCTTTCCTGCTCGATCGGCTGCGGGAAAACCGCGACCCTGCCATACCGGTGGTTATCGACTACCACTGGTCTCCTCAGGACGCGGGGAGTTTGACTCGATCCGCCGCCTCAGCGCTGTCGCTGGCCGTTCGGGACGGCAGCGTGCGCATCGCATTCGATCGGTACACGGTCCCGCTGGGGGATGGCCTTGCCGCGAAGGGGGCGAAGTGTTCGTTGATCCAGGTGAACCTCGACTTGGCCGAAATCTGCACCGATGTGGGGGAACACGAGCTGGATGCGGCGTTGTCTCACGCCGTGGAGCTGGCGGTTCGAGCTGGACTGCAGCGACGCGAGTGGGTGCGGCGCGAATCGCTACCTGACTTCCTGCACCAGAGGCTTCAGTCGGCGGCGCTGCTCATCTGCCCAGTAGGGCTGGATGCCGCCTGCCAGTGTCTGACCGGTTACGGCATAGGCGAGCACCCGTCCGCGGCAGCTCTAGCTGTCCGCATCGTCCGGGGCCTGCAGTCCAGGGCCGAAGCGCTGGGGCGAGCCTACGGACTGACCGTCCGCATCGATCGCACCAGCCCATCGCTTCCCTACACGGGATCGCTACCCAATAAGCCATCGTTGGCCTGGTTGCCAGGGCTAACCTGCTGGGCGCCGGACCGAGGCATGCGCGAGCAGATCCATCGCACCGGTTTGATTCACCGCGAGGTTGGCATGGGCACCCTGCTCATGCCGCTCCGTACTCCTCCTCCCTGGCCGATCGAGCACCTCGTGGACGTGCTGAACTGGGCGTGGGAATCGAGTCTGATCGTGCGGCTGCAGTTCGTGCCGGTCGAAGCGGAAGGCCTGTTGCAGGGGGAGGCAGCCGGCGATTGACCGCAGCCATAGGCTCGGGTCACGCCGTTGTCTGCCACGTGCGACACCCCCGGCACCGGGCACAGGAGCACGGGCAGCCATCGCCGATAGCGGCCGTGATCGGAGAAGCGGCCCGCGGTCCAGCGAAAGCTTCGGACGGAAAGGGGACATGCTGACGTTCCGAGAGCTGGCCGAAACTTGCCGTCGGGTGGAGCAGACATCCTCGACGAACGAGAAGGTCGAGTTGCTGGCCGAGCTGTTCCGCCGAGCGAGCGATCGCGAGGCCCACGCGCTGGTCAGCTTGCTCCGCCCCCAGGACGCGCGCGATTCTCCCCTGTCTCGTCTGGGACTGGGCGGGGTGGCGCTGATCGAAGTGGCGGAGGAGCTCGTGGCGGGGGATGACTTCCAGCTCGGCGGTTCCCGCAGCTCACGCCTGCCCTCGGCCCTCATCCAGACCGGCGACCTGAGCGACGCCGTCGTTCAGCTCCTTCCGGAACGGCCGGAGCGGGCAGAGCAGCCCCTTGCGCTTCTGGACCTCTACCGCGAGCTCGACCGGATCGCCCAGCAGCCCCGGCGAGCCGACCGCAAGCGGTTCCTGTTCGCCCTGCTCGAGAGGCTCAGCCGCGTCGAGGTCTGGTGCCTCATGAGGATTCTCCAGGGGGAAACCCGGCTGGGGGCATCAAGGGGGCTTTTGCTCCGTGCCATCGCCAGAGCGGCCGACAGCCCGGCCGAAGATGCGGAACGGACCTTCCTGTTGATCGGGGATCTGGCGGAGGTGGCCGCGCGGTTTGTTAGGGGGGAACGATCGCCCGCCAAACTGGAACTCTTCCGCCCCGTCCCGTTCATGCTCGCTTCCCCGCTTCCGTCGCTGCGGCTGGTTCCGGACGAAGACCCGACCGGTTGGATCGTGGAGGACAAGTACGACGGCATCCGCGCCCAGTTGCACGCCGACGGTGGTGAAGTCGAGCTCTATTCCCGTTCCCTGCATGCCATCGGCGGTCAGTTCCCCGAGATCGTGCGCGCGGGGCGATCCTTCCGGAGTCGAGTGATTCTCGACGGCGAGATCGTGGCGTTTCGTCATGGGCGGGTCCTGCCGTTCCAACAGCTTCAGCGGCGGTTGGGACGCGTGGGTGTGCCGGCCCATGTCCTCCGCGACGTGCCGTGCCGACTATTCGTTTTCGACATCCTTCACCTGGACGGTGCCGACTTGCTCGAAACGCCGCTCGCTGAGCGTCGCCAGCAGCTCGAGGCGCTCGTGGGCGGAGACTACGACGCCATTACAGTTGCCCCCGCGCAGTGGCTGCGCAGCCGCGGTGACATCGAGCGCAAGTTCCACGCGGCGCTGGATCGCGGCAACGAAGGCATCATGCTCAAACGGCCCGAATCGGTCTATACCCCGGGCACTCGGGGTCAACAGTGGCTGAAGTACAAGGTGCCCTTTGCCACGCTGGACTGCGTCGTCGTCGCCGCCGAATACGGCCATGGCAAGCGCGCGGGGTGGCTCAGCGATTACCTCTTCGCCGTGCGCGACGGCGACAGGCTCGTTACCATCGCCAAAGCCTACTCGGGCCTGAACGACGAAGAGATCGCGGCCCTCACGGAGCATTTCCGCACGACGACGATCCGACGCGACGGACCCGTGCACTGGGTCGAACCGACCGTGGTGATGGAACTCGGCTTCGAGTCCATCCAACCCAGTGACCGGCACACCAGCGGGTTCGCCCTGCGGTTCCCGCGGATCCTTCGCATCCGGATCGACAAGACGGTCCGGGAAATTGATACATTGGATCGTGTACGCGAGCTGTACGAGATGCAACGCCGCGGAGATCGCCCCCTGGCGGGCGAGCAGCACTGAACCGCACCTCGAGGAGACAACGGGCGATGAAGCTTTCCAGGCGTGACGCGATCCGCTTGGCCGTCACCGGCACGGTAGGGATGATGGCAGCTCAGGGGGTTCGCGCCTCCGACGAGCGCCGATCTCCCGTCGATCGGGCGAAGTACGACATCATCGATGTCCATTGCCATCCCCGGTGGCTCGGCCACAACGGGCGCCGAATGGTCGAGAACATGGACAGACTGGGCATAAAGAAAGCGTGGCTGTTGAGCTGGGAGGCGCCCGCTTCGGAGATCAGTCCCTCGTATCACGATCGCCTCAACCCGCTCGCTCTGAGGATCCGCTTCGAGGACGTGATCGCGGTTTCGGAAGCCTATCCCGATCGGTTTATCCCGGGTACAACGATGGACCCGCGAGACCCCTATGCCCCCCAGAAGTTGAAATCGGCGGTCGAGATCTTCGGTGTGCGGGTCTTCGGCGAGTTCAAGCGGCGCCTTCGCTACGACAATCCGGACTGCCTGCGGCTCTTCCGCGTCTGCGGCGAGCTGGGGCTCCCCGTACTCTTCCACCTGGATGTCGTCCTCCCCGTGGGCAGTATCCAGACGAGCTGGCAGTGGTGGTACGGGGGCGACATCCATGCCGTGGAAGCCGCGTTGAAAGCCTGTCCCGAGACCGTCTTTATCGGCCACGCGCCCGGATTTTGGCGGGAGATCTCCGGCGACGCCGATCAGGAGCCGGCGAGCTATCCAAGGGGGAAGCCGATCAAGCCGGGCGGCCGGCTCCTGAAGCTCCTCGACACGTACGACAACCTTTACTGCGATATTTCGGCGGGTTCGGGCTACACGGCGTTAACGCGCGACCTGGATTTCACTCGACGTTTCCTTATCGACTATCAGGACCGGATCCTATTCGGGCGAGACGAGTTCACCAGTCGCCACCTGGATCTGCTCTTCTCGCTCGACCTGCCCGAACCGGTGCTACGCAAGATCCTGGCCGAGAATGCGCGGAAGCTCGTGCCCGATGGCTGAGCTCACCAAGCCGGGGAGCAACCCGAATGTCAGGCATCGAACGGCACGAGCGTAAACTTCTGTGAGCACGCAGGCTGCGCCGCCGGACGACGGTCGGGTTCATGTGGAACGCCAAATGCGGTTCTGCAGCCGACCAGTCCCGTTGGCAGGTTCGTTGGGGGGTGAAGATGGCTTTACTTAACTTGGCGTCCTGGGTGGAGTGCACTGAGGTCGAGGGGCCAGGCCGCCGGTTCGCTCTGTGGACCCAGGGCTGCCCGATCCAATGCCCCGGTTGTTGCAACCCCCACATGTTCGACTTCAAGCCGGCCACGCTGGTCGAAAGTGACGAGGTCTTCGGCTGGATCCTGGCCGCTCGCGACCGATACGGGATCGAGGGCGTGACCTTTCTGGGCGGTGAGCCGATGGTTCAGGCGGTTGGGCTGGCGGACGTTGCCCGTCGTTGCCAGCAGTCTGGACTTAGCGTGATGACCTTCACCGGCTACACCCTGGAGTACCTGCGGCGACACCCCCTACCCGGCGTGGAGGAGCTGTTGCGGCACACGGACGTGCTTGTTGACGGTCCGTTTCTGCAGGACCAGCCCGATCACGAGCGTAACTGGGTGGGATCCAAAAACCAGCGGTTCCACTTTCTAACCGACCGCTACGGTCCAGAGATCATCCACGACCCCCGCTATCGCGATGGCGTCGAGTTGCGCGTCCTCAGTAACGGGAAAGTGCTGGTCGTGGGCTCGCCTTTCGTGATCCAGTCCATCCGGGAGAAGATGGTCGGCGGTGCGGACGGCGAGTCGTCCGAGGGGTAACCCCGCGAGACGAGCGCCCTCTTTAGGGGGCAATGGCGGCAGATCTGCCTATGCCCTCTTCCGGACTTGGGGATCACGGGGGCCGTCTTGTCAAGGGGGACGAGACCGCGCCGCCCGCTCAACCGCCCAGCCCGAGCTTCTGCTTCCAGTAGCGGAGCCGTTTCTCTACTTCCGAGGGCGCCGTGGAACCACGACTACGGAACGCCCGTACCGCGTTCGCGGCTCCTAGCACCTCGTACACGTCCGGCTCGATCCGGTCACAGAAGGACCTGAACTCTTCGATCTTTACCGATCGCAGGGGCTTCCCCTGTTTCTCACACCGGGCCACGATCTTACCGACGATCTCGTGAGCCGTCCGCATTGGAACGCCCTTCCGCACGAGATATTCCATGAACGTCGTGGCGTCCAGATAACCTCGCTCGACTTCGTCGGCGATGCGTTCCCGGTTTAGCTCGGCGTCCCGCACGATGGCGGCCGCCAGCTCGAGGCAATCCACCACCGTCTGGGTGGCCGCGAAGACCGGCGGCTTGTCCTCCTGGAGGTCGCGGTTGTACGTGAGCGGTAAGCCCTTCAAGACCAGGGCGAGCGTTTGAAGAGCGCCCAGCACCCTACCGGTCCGGCCTCGCGTCAGTTCCAGCACGTCCGGGTTTTTCTTCTGCGGCATCATGGACGAGCCGGTGCAGTAGCGATCCGGCAAGCGGACGAAGTTCCAGGTTGTCGAGTTCCAGATGATCCACTCCTCGGCCCAGTTGCTGAGATGCAGCATGACCGTGGCCAGACAGGCAAGATACTCGATGCAGAAGTCGCGCGCGCTGACGGCGTCAAGCGAATTTTCCAGGATCGCCTCGAAGCCCAGCTCGCGCGCAACGAATTCACGATCGATGGGTAGGCTCGTGCCCGCCAGTGCTCCCGCTCCAAGGGGGCACTGGTTGACGCGCCTGCGGCAGTCGGTCAGTCGGTCGGCGTCTCGCTCGAACTTCTCCACGTAAGCCAGGCAGTAGTGCGGGAAAAGAACCGGCTGGGCCGGTTGCAGATGGGTGTAGCCCGGGATGATCACGTCCGCGAACCGATCCGCGAGGATCACCCAGCTCGCCTGCAGATTGCGCAGGAGCGGCACGATTCGGTCGATCGCATCGCGCACCCAGAGGCGGAAGTCGGTCACGACCTGGTCGTTCCGGCTGCGCGCGGTGTGGAGCTTGCGGCCCGTGTCGCCCAACCGCTCAACCAGGGCTGCCTCAATGTTCATGTGGATGTCCTCGTGAGCGGTCGAGAACCGGAACGTGCCGCGCGCGATCTCTTCCTTTATCTGTTCCAGCGTACGGCAGAGGTCCTCGGCTTCCTGCTCGGTGAGGCTGCCTGTACGGGCAAGCATGCGAGCGTGGGCCATCGAAGCGCGAATGTCCTGGTCGGCCATCAGCCGATCCACGTCAATCGACGCTCCGAATCGCTCCACCCGCTCGTCCGTTGGCTCCTCAAAACGGCCACCCCAAGCTTTCTTCGCCACGGCCGGGCTCCGTTTCGCTGTTCCCTGACTCGCCTAGCGTACCTCTTGTGTGTTTAGTCTACGTCGGCGGCCGGACCGCCACGAGGGGTAACGTGCCACCGAGCGGCAGCGGAGCGTTGGGCGGCCGGCGCTAGCCGCGATCAACCGGATTGGCGAGGTGGCCAACTCTGTAGAATTCCACCGAACCTACCATTGAGTGACAGCGTCGGCAGCAGGAGCAGTCGTGCCCAAGCGAACCGACATCAAGCGGATCATGATCATCGGGTCTGGGCCGATTGTTATCGGCCAGGCCTGTGAGTTTGACTATTCCGGTAGCCAGGCGTGCAAGGCACTTCGTGAAGAGGGCTACGAAGTCGTTCTCGTCAACTCCAACCCGGCGACCATCATGACCGACCCCGAGATGGCCGACCGGACCTACATCGAGCCGCTCCGCTGGGACATCGTGGCTCGCATTATCGAGAAGGAACGGCCCGACGCCTTGCTTCCCACTCTCGGCGGTCAGACCGGTTTGAACCTCTCTCTGGAGCTGCACCACCGCGGCGTGCTCCGGGATCTGGGCGTGGAGATGATCGGGGCTCGACCGGAGGTGATTGAAAAGGCCGAGCGCCGCGAACTGTTCCGCCGGGCTATGGAGCGAATCGGCTTGAAGGTGCCGCGGAGTGCTCTGGTTACCAGTCTGGCGGAAGCGCGCGAGGTCCTGGACTACGTCGGCTTGCCCTGCGTCCTCCGGCCCAGCTTGACCCTCGGTGGCACGGGAGGCTCAATCGCGTACAACCGCGAGGAGTTCGATGAGCTCGTCACTCGCGGCCTGCAGATGTCGCCCGTGCACGAAGTGCTCGTCGAGCAATCCGTCCTGGGCTGGAAGGAATACGAGCTGGAGGTAATGCGCGATCACGCGGACAACGTGGTGATCGTGTGCACGATCGAAAATTTCGATCCGATGGGGGTACACACGGGGGACTCGATCACCGTCGCTCCGGCACAGACGCTCACCGACAAGGAATACCAACTCCTCCGGGATGCTTCGATTGCGATCATGCGCGAGATCGGCGTGGAAACGGGCGGTTCAAACATCCAGTTCGCCATCAATCCTCGGGACGGCGACATGGTGGTGATCGAGATGAACCCCCGTGTCAGCCGGTCCTCTGCTCTGGCGTCCAAGGCAACCGGCTTCCCGATCGCCAAGATCGCCGCCAAGCTCGCGGTGGGCTACCGCCTGGACGAGCTGCCGAACGACATCACCCGCGAGACCGTTGCTTGCTTCGAGCCCACGATCGACTACGTGGTGACCAAAGTGCCCCGTTGGGCGTTCGAGAAGTTCCCCGACGCCGACCCCACCTTGACGACGCAGATGAAGTCTGTGGGCGAGGTGATGGCGATCGGACGCACCTTCAAGGAGTCGCTGCAGAAGGCTCTGCGGGGGCTGGAGACCGGCCGCCACGGGTTGGGCTGTGATCCGAAAGACCTGTGGGGTACCGAGCGGCAACCGACCATCGACGAGATTCGCGCCAAGCTCGCGACCCCCAATCCCGATCGCATCTGGTACATCCGTTACGCCATCAAAGCGGGGCTCCCTCTGGAGAAGATTCATGAGCTCACGATGATCGATCCCTGGTTTCTTGACCAGATTGCCCAGATCGTCGAGTTCGAGGATCGGCTGCGCCAGACGGACCTGAGAAGCGCCACCCCCGAACTTGTGAAGCAGGCGAAACAGTTCGGCTTCTCGGATAAGCAGCTCGGCACGATCTGGGGGGTGTCGGAGCGCGAAGTCCGCCAGTGGCGGGAACAGCAGGGGATCACGACCACGTTCAAGCTGGTCGACACGTGCGGCGCCGAGTTTGAAGCGTACACGCCCTACTTCTACGGCACTCACGAGGATGAGGATGAAGCGCGCAGTCCGCGGCGACCGGCGGTCATGATCCTCGGTGGGGGGCCGAACCGTATCGGTCAGGGTATC
Source organism: Planctomycetota bacterium (assembly GCA_026981825.1). GTDB lineage: Bacteria > Planctomycetota > Planctomycetia > JALXBF01 > JALXBF01 > JALSID01. Next base: position 5,124 of record JALSID010000093.1, on the reverse strand, counting down.
GAATTCGACTACTGCTGCTGCCAGGCTGCGTTCGCATTACGCGACCACGGCTATGAAGTGATCATGGTGAACTCCAACCCCGAGACGGTCTCCACCGACTACGACACCTCCGACCATCTCTTCTTCGAGCCGCTCACGGTAGAGGACGTGATCGCGATCTGGAGGCGGATGCGCCCGATGGGGGCCATCGTTCAGTTCGGCGGCCAGACGCCGCTCAACCTCGCTCGGGCGCTCGAGGCCGAAGGCCTCCGCATCATCGGTACGCCGGTACGCTCGATCGAGATGGCCGAGGACCGCGGCCTGTTCGACGAGCTGCTCGAACGGCTCCAGCTCCGCCGTCCGCCCGCTGGCACGGCACTGTCGGTCGAGGAAGCGAAGGCTCTGGCCCGCAAGATCGGCTACCCGGTGCTCGTGCGGCCGAGCTTCGTGCTTGGGGGGCGTGCGATGGAGATCATCTACGACGAAGCCAGCCTGGTCCGCTACGTGACCGAGGCGATCGAAGCTTCGCCCGACCGGCCCATCCTCATCGATAAGTTCCTCGAAGACGCCATCGAAGTCGACGTCGACGCCGTGGCCGACGGTCGGCGTGCAATCATCGGGGGGATCATGCAGCACATCGAAGAGGCCGGTGTCCACTCGGGCGACTCGGCCTGCGCTATCCCCCCGTACAGCCTGCCGGACTCGATCGTCGAGGAGCTGAAGACGGCCACCAGGAAGCTCGCCGCCGCGTTGAACGTCTGCGGCCTCATGAACGTCCAGTTCGCGGTGAAGAACAACGAAGTCTACGTGCTCGAGGTGAACCCACGCGCGAGCCGCACGGTGCCGTTTGTGTCGAAGGCCGTCGGGCTACCGCTCGCACGCATCGCGGCTCTGTGCATGGTGGGCAAGTCCCTGGACGAACAGGGCATCGTGGAAGATCCCTGGCCCACCCACTACTCCGTCAAGGAGAGCGTCTTCCCCTTCGTCAAGTTCCCCGGCGTGGACATTGTGCTCGGTCCGGAGATGCGCTCGACCGGCGAGGTCATGGGGATCGACAACGACTTCGCCATGGCGTTCGCGAAGAGCCAGATCGCAGCCGGCAGCGACCTCCCCCTGGAAGGCACCATCTTCGTCAGTGTGGCCGACCAGCACAAGCCCGCCATTGTTCCCATAGCCAAGCGGCTCGTCGAGCTGGGCTACAAGCTCGTCTGCACCGCCGGTACCGCTCGCGTGCTCGAAGCCAACGGCGTCGAGTGTCGCCGCATCCGCAAGGTCCAGGAGGGGCGGCCGAACGTGCTGGACATGCTTGCGAACGATGAGATCGCACTCATCGTCAACACTCCTAGCGGTAAGGGGGCCAGGACGGACGAGGGGCGGATCCGAGCGGCCGCGACGGCGCGCGGCGTGCCCGTGATCACAACGATCTCTGCGGCTCGGGTCGCCGTAATGGCCATCGAAGCGTTGCGACGCGGCAAGATCGAGGTCAGCGCGCTGCAGGATCGGTTCAAACAGTTCTATCCGGGACGAGCAAGCGAGCTGGTCGTATAAGCTTCCGCTGTGTTGGTGACTGCCCCTCAGGATCGCCATCGAGGGGGCTGCACGATAAGGTCGGGCTGATCCGGCCGCCGGAACGTCACCGCTCGGCGGATACGGTCGCGAGGTTGATCACATGGAGAACGGCCTCTACTACGCCGCCTGTTGCCAAACGGCCTTCGATTGTCCGCGGTCGGCAAGCGAGATCGCCGGCCGGGTGGACCATATGCTGACCATGATCGACCACGCCGTGAACGGGTACAAACCGTTTCACGACGTGCGGCTGGTCGTGTTTCCCGAGTTCGCTCACGCGGCACCGATCTACTTCTCCGTGAAAGCCCTCCGCGAAAAGCTGGCCGTTCCGGTCCCCAACGAACACGTGGACCGCTATATCAGGAAAGCCGCGCAACTTGGCATCTACATCCAGACCGGATCGTTCCTCGAGGCTCACGAAGACTTCCCCGAAGTGGTCTTCAATACGACCTGTCTTGTCGGTCCCGAAGGTGTCCTTGCCACCTACCGGAAGACCCACCCGTGGGTGCCCTGGGAGGTTGCCGCCAGCCCCCACGACATCCCGGACTTCCCTTATGACCCCTTCCCTGTGGCGGACACTCCCATCGGGAAGCTGGCCGTAGCCATCTGCTACGACTGGCTGTTCCCCGAGGTGCTGCGCCAGTACGCTCTCAAGGGGGCAGAGGTGCTCATCCGCATCTCCGCTTATATGGATCCGTGGGGTACCCAGGAGCCGATGGCCTGGTGGACGGTGATCAACCGCGCGCGGGCCATTGAGAACGTGGCCTACGTGGTGGCGTGCAACCAGGGGGCCGACTATCGACAGTATCCACCGTTCAGTTGGCCGGGAGGCAGCATGATTGTGGACTACGACGGTCGGATCCTGGCCCAGGCTGAACGGGGGCCGGGCGAGCGCATCGTCGTCGGACCTGTTAACATCGGAATGCTCCGCCAGGAACGGGACCGCCGTCAGGGACACCTGATGCCCGCCCAGCTCCGGACCGAGCTTTACAGGCAGTACCACCACCCCATGTACCCCCGCGCCATGGACGAGGCGGACGCGTGGCCCCTCTCGATTGAGGGCAACAACCGACTCATCGAACAGGCTCGTGAGCGGTGGCTCAAGCGGGGGCCAAGACGGTAGACCACACGTACGCGGCTCGGACAACGCGCTCCTGGGCACGGAGGGCCGCTCCGCCGGCCGGCCGCGAACCGGCGCCACGGGCTGATCTACGCCCCTTTCAGCCCCCATCTGGGGCCCGCGATCGGAGGCTCCCTCCAGCCAGCAGGATCGGACACCATTCCGCTGTGCCGTGTAATGCAGTGCGACGTGCCCGTGCCTCGACCAGGGGGCACGATCAGAGCAGCTCGGTGAGGATGCGGCCGTGCACGTCGGTCAGCCGGCGATCCGTGCCGTTGTATCGATAGGTCAGGCGGGTGTGATCGATGCCCAACAAGTGCAGAATCGTGGCGTGGACATCGTAGCCCCAGGTCGGATTGGCAGGGTCGGCCGGCTTATAGGACCATTCGTCCGACTCGCCGTAGGTAATGCCCCCTTTGATGCCCCCGCCGGCCAGCCAGTTCGTGAATACGAACGGGTTGTGATCGCGCCCCTTGCTGCCCTGGCTGCACGGCATCCGGCCGAACTCCGTGGTCCAGTACACGATCGTTTCATCCAGCAGACCACGCCATTTCAGGTCCAGCAGCAGGGCTCGAACGGCCCGAGCCATCGCCCGAGCAAGCGGCCAGTGATCGCGGCGGACATCCTCATGCGAGTCCCAGTTCCGCCTGGGGAACCCATTGTCCGCGCCCGACCAGATCTGCACGAACCGAACCCCACGTTCGATCAGCCGCCGAGCAATCAGGCAGTTCAACCCGATATAGCGGGTCTCGCGCCCTTCGTTCATGGGCCCATCCCAATCGGTGTCCGAACTCGCAACGCCGTACAGATCCAGGATGTACTGCGGCTCGCTGCGGATATCCAGCACCTCCGGAGCGCTCAGTTGCATCCGCGCGGCCAGTTCGTACGAGCGGATCCGAGCTTCCAGTCGCTCGTCCTCCTGCCGCCGTAGCTGATGGAAACGGTTGAGGCGTTCCAGAGCAGCCATCGCCGCTCGATCACCGCCTGGCGTGGCGAACGTCTCCTCGGCCGGGAACAGGTCGTAAACCGGAATGGGCGACGATGGTCGAATCACCGTGCCCTGGTGCACAGCGGGCAGAAAGCCGGCCGACCAATTCCTCGGGCCGTTTGGCGCGAAACCACGGGGATCGGGGAGCACAACGAACGCCGGGAGGTTGTCCGACTCACGCCCCAGCCCGTAGCTGATCCAGGCTCCCATCGAGGGATAGCCGGGCAGGACGAACCCCGTCGCCTGAAGGAATGTGGCCGGCCCATGAACGTTCGACTTGGACACCATGTTGTGGATGAACGCGATCTCGTCCACCACATCGCCCATGGGGGCCACGGCATCGCTCAGCCACTTGCCACATTCCCCGTACTGCCGCCATTTCCAGGGGGCTGCCATCGTGTGCCCCGGCTGCGATTGGAACAGCTCGACCTTTTCACCAGGATTCCACGGTTTGCCGTGGTCGCGGATCAAACGAGGCTTATAGTCGAACAGGTCGCACTGGCTGGCGCCGCCCGACATGAAGAGCTGAATTACGTACTTGGCCCGGGCCGGATAGTGCGGGCGCGGTCGTTCCTCCGTTCCGGCAAGCAGACCATCTGCCTGCAGGAGGGCTGCCAGCGCGATGCCCCCCAGGCCGCCGCCGAGCTCCCACAGAGCTTCTCGCCTACTGATCGGCATCCGCCGGTACCGATGCGGCTGCGGCACAATGCCGGAATCGCTCACTCGTCGCTCTTTGCTCGACTCCATGGCTGCTGCTCCTGTCAATCAATGAACACAAACTCGTTGGCGTTGAGGAGCACGCGGCAAACGTAGGCGAGGCCGTGTTCCTCGCTCAGCCGAGACAGAATCTCCAGCTCCGCCGAATCCAGCGGCCTACCAAACGCTTCCAGCCCAGCCCTGGCGACCGCCGCCGCGCGGTCGGTTCCGTACGTGCGCTCCAGCCGGTGTGCCCAGAGCTCCGAGACGTACAGGATAAAGCGATCATTGAACTGGACGAGCGCTTGCAGCGGCGTCAGCGTCTCGTTGCGGCGGCCCGTCACCACGGCGGGATCGGGACAGTCGAATGCCTCCATGTAGGGATCCGGTACCGATCGCACAACGAACCGGTAAATCGCCCGTCGCCGTGGCTCGTGTACGTCCGGGTTGTACTTGTCGTAGAGGTAATGGGGCGAGTGGTCGTCGATGAAGTGAAAGTTCCTGAACGGGGGGCCAAACAGGCGGTAATCGAGGACGTCCGCGACTCGCAAGGCGGCGTCGCGGAGAGCTTCTGCCTCCAGCCGCCGCCGGTTCATCCGCCACAGCAGCGTGTTCTGAGCGTCGATGCGGAGGGCTCGCTCGGCGTGGGGGGCACTGGCCAGACTGGTCTGCCTGTAGGCTGCGGAGGTTACGATCAGCCGGTGCAGGCGTTTGATCGAACCCGACGCATCGTCACGGAACCAGACGGCGAGCCAGTCAAGCAGTTCGGGGTGTG
>JALSID010000092.1 GCA_026981825.1 Planctomycetota bacterium | reverse complement strand
AGGTCGGCAGCTATGAGTACGTGATCTTGAGGGACTGGGTTGGCTCAGGAACGCCTGGGCTTCGCAAGGACGAGCCCGAGCTGGTTGGTCTGGAGGTCTTTCCGGAGCAGAGGCAATACGAGCTCGGCGCCGAACAGCAGCTTCGTGCGGTGGCGAAGTACAGCGATGGGACCGTCCGCGACGTGACCCGGCTCTGCCGGTTCGACTCGATCGCGGACGGCGTCGTGGCCGTCGACTCCCTCGGCTTGTTGAAAGTAGTGGGGCGCGGTCAGGGGGGAGTAATGGTCCGCTACCAGGGCCAGGCGAAGGTTTCCCTTGTGATCGTGCCGTTCGGTACCGAGACGGACCTGGCGGGGTTCCAGCGGCGGAACTTCATCGACGACCACGTCGTGCGCCGCTGGAAGTTGCTGGGGTTGTCTCCCACCAGGCCGGCGACGGACGCCGAGTTCCTCCGGCGCGCGTTCCTGGACGCCATCGGCACCTTGCCGCCGCCGGAGGTGGTCGAAGAGTTCTTGAGTTCGAAGGCTCCCGACAAGCGCGAACGGCTTGTGAAGGAGTTACTCGGCCTCGCAGACGATCCGGCTCGTAACCGGTGGGTGGAGGAGTGGAGTGCCTACTGGGCGGTCAAGTGGGCCGACCTGATGCGGGTCACACGGGACGACCTGGGCGAAGGGGGCATGTGGGCATTCTACAACTGGATCCGGGCGTCCTTGCGGGAGAACAAACCGTTTGACCAGTTCGTGCGCGAGATCATCACAGCTCAGGGTTCCCTGTACAGCAACGGCCCGGCCAATTACTATCGCGTCTTCCGCACACCGGAGGATCTGGCGGAGAACACGGTGCAGATCTTCCTCGGGGTGCGACTCCAGTGCGCCCGTTGCCACCACCACCCGTTCGAGGTGTACAGCCAGGCGGACTACTATGGGCTGGCCGCCTTCTTCACACGCGTCGGGCTGAAGTCGAGCACGGACTTTGGTGCCCTTGGGGGCGAGCAGATTCTGCTCGTGAAATCCAGCGGCGAGATCCGTCACCCGCGCACCGGGAAGATCATGAAGCCCACCCCGTTGCTGGGCAAGCCGGTGGACACGAGTAACCTGCGCGATCGGCGTAAGGCGCTGGCGGACTGGATCACCTCGCCCGAGAACCCGTTGTTTGCCCGAAACATCGCCAACCGCATGTGGGGTTACCTGATGGGCACAGGGCTCGTTGAGCCGGTCGACGACATGCGCGCGACCAATCCCCCTTCGAATCCCGAACTGCTCGACGCTTTGGCTAAGTACTTCGTCGATTCAGGCTATGACCTCCGCAAGCTGATGTACGTCATCATGACGTCTGGCGTCTATCAGTTGGCAAGCGAGCCACATCCGGATTTCCCGAACGACACCCGGTTCTACACGCATTACAACGTGAAGCGGTTGCCGGCTGAAGTCCTGCTCGACGCCGTCGACTTCGCATGTGGCACGCAGGAGCGGTTCCGCGGGGTACCGCTGGGTACGCGAGCGATTGAGCTGCCCGATCCGAATTACACCTCGTACTTCCTGGACACGTTGGGCAGGCCGAAGCGGGCGTCCACGTGCGAGTGCGAGCGGACCTCGGAACCGAACCTCGCCCAGGTGCTGCACCTGTTAAACGGCGACGTGGTAAACCGCAAGGTAGCCGATCGCAACGGCAGAATTGCGAAGCGGGTGCGGGAGGGGGCAAACGACGAGCAGATCATTCGTGAGCTCTATCTGGTTACGCTGAGCCGCCCACCGCAGCCGGACGAGCTCAACGCTTGCAAACAGATCGTGCAAAGGGCTCCGTCTCGGCTCGAAGGCCTACAGGACGTGCTCTGGGCCCTGTTGAACACCCGCGAGTTTCTCTTCAACCACTGAGCCGGTTTTCGCCGTTCGCGCATGGCACTGCGATCAACCGGTCCCCATGCCGTGCGCGTTGGTAGCCTGCTGCGCCATCCGAATCCAGGCGAGTTGGGTACTTCGGGGGGAAGTGCCCAGGGTCTCGTCGGCCGGCCGGTGGGGGAGCGAGACGGCTGCTTGTTGCCGGAGGGCAGGGGGGCCGGCGGAGCTACGGTCGCCTTGCCAACCGGTGGGAAGGCGGGTGCAATAAGGGGAGTAGCGGCCGGTGACGGTTTAGAATGATGGGCTGGTGGCGGTAAGCGAAAGCGGTTGCAATGACCGGAGCGCGCCGTTGGATACGAGAGATAACTATCCGGAAGTAACCCTACCGGCTCTCGTGCTCGGCACGATCGTCGGGATTTTGCTCACGGCCTGCTTCACGTACGCGGGGCTTCTCATCGGTTTCACAATCGGCGGGTCTGCGGTAGCTGCTATTGTCGGTTTCGGGGTGTTGCGCGGCCTGCTCGGGCGCGGCACGATCGTCGAGAACAACATCAACCAGACGGTAGCTTCTGCGATCAACATTGCCACTGCGGGGGTCATCTTCACCGTTCCGGCTCTGTACTTGATGGGAGAGGCGTTCAACCGGGTGGCAGTGGGCGCGGCCTGCGTGGCCGGGGCCATTCTCGGTGTGCTGTTCATCGTTCCTCTGCGTAAGCAGATGATCGAGATCGATCGGCTTCGTTTCCCCACCGGCACGGCGGTGGCTGCGGTGCTACGTTCGCCCGGAGCCGGGGTGGCCAAGGCGATTGTTCTTGGCATAGGGGTGGTGATCGGAATCGGCATAACGGCTGCGACCCAGGGGGAAGTTCTCCCGGAAACGGTCGATCTCGGCAAGCTCCTGGGGATGCCCCCGTATGTGCTCAACGTGTGGGCGTTGAGCGTGATGAGTCTGGGGGCGGGCTTCATCAGTGGGGTGCCGGGGCTGGTGGTTTTGGCCGGTAGCGTGTTGGCCTACTGGTTTGTCGCTCCGCTGGCGGTTCACTACGGGTGGGTGGAACCGGGGGTGTTGACGAAGCTTTCGGAGCCTGGTGGGGATCCCTATGTTGTCGGGCAGGAGATCAACGACTGGATCCGTACCCACATCAATCGGCCGCTGGGGATCGGCATGCTGGTAGGCGGAGCTCTTGTGGGGGTGGCGCTGAGTTTGCCCTCGCTGGCCGGGGCAGTGCGCGGGTTGCGGCGGACGCGGCTTGGATCAGGGGTTGCTCGCGAGGAGCTCCCGTTCTGGGCGGTGGGGCTCGGCCTTGTGCTTGGCTTTCTCGCACTCGTGCTTGCGGCATGGGCGTCCTTTGACGAGCCTTCGTTCCAGCGTGTCCTCCTGACTGCTTTGGTCGGGACCGCCTGGATGGCGCTGGCGGGCGTCGTGGTTGCTCAGGCCACGGGCATGACCGACTGGTCGCCCATCAGTGGACTGGCGTTGCTGGCCATCGTGATCACCCTCCTGTTATCCGACTACCAGGTTGCCGCAGCCGTGCTCCTGGGCGCCGCGGTCTGTGTGGCGATCGGCGAATGTGCGGACATGATGCAGGACCTGCGCACGGGGCATCTGGTCGGCGCCGTTCCGTTCCGGCAGCAGCTTGTGGAGCTACTGTTCGTAGGCATTGGGCCGATCGTGTCGCTGCTTGTCATTCAAATGCTTTGGGTCACCATCGGGTTCGGGCCGGACAAAACGCTGACTGCTCCGCAAGCTCAGGCGGTGGAGGCGACGGTTCGAGCGGTGGAGGCTCAGGACATCCCCCTGGCGAAGTATGCCGGTGGGGCCGCGATCGGTGCCCTCCTCAGCCTTTCGGGCATGCCAGGCCTGGGTGTGTTGGTGGGCCTGTCCATGTACCTCCCCATGGCGTACATCTTGCCCTATGGGCTGGGATGCCTGCTCCAGGTCGCTTCCTCCCGCGTGCTCGGCGAGCGGACAACGGAGGAATGGGGGGTTCCCCTGGCAGCGGGGTTGATGGTGGGCGAACCGCTGGTCGTACTTAGCGTGACCCTGTACAAGATGGTGACCGTGGCGGTGGGTTAAACGAGAGGAACGCCGACAATGCGTTGGTTGATCTCCTTGCTCCTGATCGCGGGCACGCTGCTTGCGACCCTGGGTTTTGCGCGGACGGACCCGCGGGAGCCCGGTTGGCAGCGGAAGACGCAGGTGAACTGGCCTCTCGCGTTGGGGGGACTGACGCTGATGGGGGTGGCAGTCGTGGGTAAGATTGTCGCCCGGCGAGTTCGCCCTTCTGTGCTCGAGCAGGATTTGCACGCCGGGGAAGAGATCGCCCTGCAGCGAGTCAGGAGCTGGATCGAAGAGCTTGTGGCCGGAGCGGATCAACTGCGGCAGATGGAACTGGACAACGAGAAGTTACACGTGTGGACGGCACGGATCGAATCGCTCGTGCACGGTCCGATGGCCCAGTTGTTCGCCCACCGTTACGCCCTTGCCAGTCGTTATGGTGGGGCGATCCTGTCGCACGTTGTCGCGCCCGTCTCCGAGGCCGAACGCTGGTTGAACCGGGCCTGGGCGGCGGCTGTGGACGGTTATTTCGAGGCGGCTAGGGCCGCAGCCGAAACGGCCTACGGGAGGCTGTGCGAGGTCCAAGAGCAGGTGCAAGCCCTCGGTTGAACGGACTGAGCCTGGCGGACGCGTTCATCGCCCGTACAAGATAGCCCCCTCACCTGGAGCGGAGTTCGGCGCGCCACATGGCCGTCGAGGCAGTCATGAGCAGCACGTACGTTCGTTACGTCACGGAGCTTGAAGCGACTCCCGAGGAGATATGGCCCTGTTTGGTGGAGCCTGAGCTGCAGAAGCGCTGGATGGTTGGGCTGGAAGAGAGCTCACCGATTCGCGGCACCGGGACACGGCCGGGCGATCAATTCCGCATGCAGATCCGCGAGGGGGGCAAATTACGTAGCTACGTCGCTGAGCTGCTCGCCTACGAGCGCCCCTACCGGCTTTCTGTGCGCATGTGGCCCGAGGACGACCCGGAGAACTTCAACGTGACCGTGACCTATGAGTTGTCCCACGTTCCGGGGGGCAGCACTCTGTCCTATACCTGCGATCTCGAACTGGAACGGCCCGGTTGCTTGATGCGGCTGATGGCACCGATCGGGCACGTCATGAGCCGGCTTCTGATCCGTCGATTCATGCGGAACTTGAACCGACTGATTCAGGAGCGGAGGCAGACCGCAGCGTAGTGTTCCTGTTAGACCTGGGGTGAGTTCCCGATCCCAGTGGTTCAAAGCAGAACAGGGACGAGCACCTGGGGGGTGCTCGTCCCTGGGGTGCGGAAGGGGGCGGAGTCCAGAAACGGGCCCGCTAGATGACCCATGCCTTGACCACGATGGGCACTTCGATTGCTACTACCTCGCCGTTCTTCTTCTTCGCGGTCATCACCAGGGTGTGTTTGCCCGGTGTTAGGGTCAGGTCTGCGGCCCGGAAGAAGACCGCAATATCTCGCCGTCCGTCTTTGTTGAAGTCACCTCTTCTGATCCGCAGTGGCTTTACCCCCGCCAGACGGATCGTGCCGGGACGCAGCTCGGAGGGGTCGAACGCGTTGGTGCTCACGATCCGGCACTTCAGTCTCTGTTTCGGCCCCACGTAGATGGTGCGGGTGCAGGTAACGCGTCCATTCATACGTTGCAATTCACCGAAAAGGTAACCGGTGCCCTCGTCACCGGGGGTCACCACGATGTTGCGGAATCGATCATTCACGGACGTGTTCCCGCCAAGCGTCCCGATGCTCTCCTGGCCATCCACGTAGCCTGCCGGTTGCCGTTCTCGGATGATGTAGCGGCCGGGGCGTAATCCGGTGAACTCGTAGTAGCCCGAGGCGTCGGTGTAGGTCACCATTCGGACGCGATCGCCCAGGTCATTGCGGCCCGAAAGGATGATCTTCACGTTGCTGATCCCCGGCTCGGCGCCCCCCTCATCGTCGCCGTCGTTATTCAGGTCCACGTAAACGCGGCCTGAGAGCGTAGCGGGGGCGAACTGAACGGTGCGGAGCGGACCGAACTCAGACGTGTTGTTGCTCACGGTCGCCGTCGCCGTGAGTGGTGTACCCTCGGTGACTCCGGGCGGCAGGGGGATGGAGAACTTGAACCGCGGGCTGTACACCGGCGCCGTGGAGACGGTCAGCCCGTCCACCGTCGGCCCGTAGAAACCGTTGGTCGCGTCCAGGTCATCTACCGAGCCTTCCACTCCGGAGCCGATAAAAGTCATCCCCTCGCCAAATCCCGTGGGATCCGGATCCGCAATGAAGAACTCGATCGTGGCGCCCGGTTCGGCAAAGCCCTCCAGAATCAGGTTCCCGCTGTCCACAAGGGCACTCGTGATGATCGGGAAGTTCGTCAACTGGTTGGAGCCGATATCGAGGTCGCCGGGATCGTTCAGGGTTACGCCGTCAAACTTCGCGGTGGTGACCTGTTCGTGGAGGTCGATGCCCAATTGGCGGTTTGCGTACACCGAATTTTGAGTGATCAGGTTCTGATCGGTCTGCGTGCTCGATTCGATGTTCACCGAGATACCGACCTCGTTGGCGAACACCACGTTCTTGCGGATGACGTTCCCCGTGCTCCCCTTTCGGATCGCTATCCCGGCCGAGACGTTGTTGTAGACCGTGTTGTTCTCCACAACGTTACCGCCGAGACCTGCGTCAATAGAGCCCAGCTCGATCCCGTGACCAGAGGTGGCATCGAACTCAGGGCCGAGGACATCGGTGTCGAAGTTCGTGTTGTGGTGCACCAGGTTGTACTTGGCGCTACCGTTGACGCCGTTCAGGTCGATCCCATCGTGATCATCATCTTCCCAGCCGTTCTGAAACACCTCGTTGTACCAGGCATGCAGCACGGATTGGTTGCGCGTGCCGTTGATCCCGACCTCTCCGTTGTAGCCCACATAGTTTTCGATCACGTACAGTTCCGCCGGGCTGTTCACGCGGACGCCGTCCTTGACGGTTCGCAGAGCCAGCCCAGGATCCGAGCCATCGGGAAGTGTCCCGATCAAGTTCTTCCGCACCACCCGGTTGGTGCCTGTACCCGTACCTCCCAACGCCTCGATACCGACCCGAGCGTGGTAGATCGCCAGTCCTTCGATGAGCACATCGGAGACGTCACCGTCGATGCTAAAGGCGGTGAACCCACCTGCGTCGATCGCGATCTCGGGCCGTTCGTACTGCGGCAGGGGCACATTGTCGACCCCAACGGTGCCGCCCGTTCCGACCACACCCTGGTTAGTGTCACCGACGTTGGAGGTCTGGGTGAAGCCGAGAATGCGGACGGGGTCCGTTATGGTGGGCAGGGGGCTGCTGAGCGTGATTGTCCACCACTGGGCACCGGCCGGATTGCTGGCCGTGAATCCCGGATCCGACATGGGAATGGAGAAATGGATCTCGTCCGGACCGGGGTTGGCGTTGGCTTGGGTGATGGCGTCTCGGAGCGAGCCGGGCCCGCTGTCAGCCGTGTTCGTTACGGTGAACACCGAAAGCAGGCACCGTTCTTCGAGCTGCTCGAGTCGCACCTCTCGCCGGTTTTTTGCGCCCCGCCGTTTCGCCGTTGCTCTTGGCCGTCGAATGCGTTCAAACCAGCCCATCCTCGGTTCTACCTCCGCCCGTTCGACATGACTGCATGGACTACCCCCTTCACGACAAGCAGGTGGTCTGAACGGATGGGACCGACCGTGGTGTTGCCTGCTGCGGGCCACAGCCCCCGTTTCAAGTGCCCGCCGTCCGACCGGCAACAGCCGGTGCGGATTGTCCGGTCGGCCTGCTGGGGTGCGAACCTGGATGCACCAAGTCCTCCCTGATGTGTTCACCGTAGACGTGCGTCGCCCTGCACCGGTGTGACACGGGCACGAGGAGCCCACGGTCCGCCTGGTGCGGTTAGGCACACTGCGCCGACGAAACTCCGGTATGATGGCATGGGTACGTCACATTCCCGTGCAGCAACAGTACTAGCTAGAGGCAAAGACCCTGTCCGTTGTGGTTGGCGGGGTACTGGGAAAGACGCAAGGCGGTGGCGGTTGAGCGTGCAGTACGCCGGAACTCTGAGTGATTTCTTGCAAGCCTGTGGTGTGAAGTCGGGGCTGGAGCTCACCGTTCGTCCTTTGTCGAACGGACGGACCCAGCGGTACGAGCTGCGTCCCCCCTTCGCTATCGTTGGTCGCCACTCGCGCTGTGACATCGTCCTTCCCGATTGGCTGGTGAGCACACGGCACGTGTACCTTCAAGCCATTGACGGTGCCCTGTTTTGCGTCGACCTGGGCACACGAATGGGGTTGCACTGGAGGAGCGGTCGACGCGGCACGGGCTGGTGGCAAACGGGTGATGCTCTCTATGCGGGCCAGTATGAGCTCGAACTAGCCGGGGCTTCCGCGAAGTGGGCCGTCCCCTCTCCGGAGGCGCGACCTTCCCCGATGCGCCGCCCGCGGAACGATGAGGGCCTACCCGAGGTTTGGCTGGAGTTCCTGAACACAGGGGGGACCGACCGTGTCTGGCGGATGAGCCGGAAGCTTGTGCTGGCCGGACGGGCCCCCTGGTGCAAGTTGCAACTGGACCACCGGTCGGTCTCTCAGGCGCACTGCGCCCTCCTGTGGCTCCGCGACGCCCTCTGGTTCGTCGATCTCGCCAGCAGAAGCGGGGTGTGCGTGAACAACATGCCCCAGCGGTGGGGAGTCGTTCCCCCCGGAGGCGTGCTCGAGGTGGGGGTGTTCCGGATCCGCTGCCACTACGAACCCCCTTCGCAACTGGTCACGCAGGGCGTCGGCTCGATCGATCAGCAGGATGGTGCGGGAGCGGTTGAGCGAAACGAAACGGACGAGGGCGAGGAGGCAGGTCCGGAGCGAGACGAGGAAGGGGAGCCCCTGGCTGAACGTACCGGAGAAGGGGGCGCGATGCGAGCGGTTGCGCCGGTTTCGGAGTTAGGTGCTCCGGAGATCACCCCCGATCGCGGTCAGCCCGACCAGACGGTAGCCCCGCCGGCAGCTCCCTCGTCGACGGTTCCAGCGTCTCACGTCGAGTGGATGCTCGATCAGTTGAGCCGGATGCAGCAACAGACGTTCGATCAGTTCCAGCAGTTGATCCTGGTCGTGTTGCACACGTTCTCCCGCATGCACCAGGAGCAGTCGGAGCTTCTCGCTCGCGAGCTCGAAGCCCTCGCGTCCGTCAACAAGGAGATCGTGTGGCTTCGGACTCGCCTGGCCGCGGGGGGGGTTGCTGCATCGCCTGAAGGGACTGGAGCCGATGCTGAGGACGCCCAGAAGCGACCCTCCCAGGCCACGGTGCGTGTCACCGTCGCGCCAGGCGGGCCCGGGCGGAAGAAACAGACGGAGACGCAACGGAAAACGCGGCGACCCGCCCCCCAAGCCCAGGTGCGGGCCGCTGCTACGCCTGCAGAAGAAAGGGCTGCCAACGCCGGCAAAGCGGTGGGAAAGCTGGCTGCCGCCGGCGGTAACGGAGAGGCAGCCGCGAACGAGAACGTGCACGCCTGGCTCTGTCGCCGAATGGCGGAACTGGAGCGAGAGCAGCAGACCCGCTGGCAGCGAATCCTTTCCATCCTCACCGGTGGCCTAACAAAAACGGACCGTCTACCCTGAGGCCCGACGGTCCGCTGCGGGTTCTGCGATGGCCGAGCCCACGCAGCTATCTGGTGATAACGCTGGAAGTTGGCGAGGGGGGTGCTGGCCGAGAGGGACGCGGTAAGATCGGCTGAGGAGCACGTGTGCCCACCGTGACGCTAAGGCCCCCACTGGATCCACCCAGGCCTGGGAAATAGCCACCCAGGTCGCCAAATGCGGTGGGATGCCCGGTGGGGGGCATGCCGCCCAGGGTGAGCCCGGCGGCTGCTTGGCCCGCTCCGGCACCACCGTAAGGAATAGGCAGCGTGATCGTGCCAAACCGCGTCGAGCCCCCCAGCAGACGGTTCAGTCGTTCCGCCTGCAAGTCCACCCGAGTCTGCAGGTTCTGGAGCCTCAACTGGTTGAGCTGCAACTGGCGGCGCATTTCGAGTTCTGGTCGGATCCGGCGGTAGTAGTTGAACGTCGGACCTGGGCCACGGAGCAGGTCCAGGTACGGACTCACCGGCGGCCGCCGCGGAGGCACGTACGGCCGATAGACCTGGGCCCTGGCCGCTTCGACGCTCAGTCCGAAAGCTGCAGCGAGCAAGAGCAACATTCGGCAGTAACGCATGGTGCTTTCCCCCACACGAGGCTCCACGCTCAACACGCCAAGCCACATCATCGCTCGTTCTTCTCCGCCGGCGCCGGCACAGCCTCCGCGTCCCGACCGTGCTTCTCGTTCGCCTCTGTCCTATTCTTCGCCTGCGGCGCGGGCAATTCGATGGTCTCGCCCGTCTGAATCCAGTTGTAACGCTGCCGCCAGTTCTCCCAATCTGCCGGCCAGCGCCGCCAGGTGTTCGGGTAGTAGCCGAAGTGGGGGCTGAAGAACGCGTGCATCGACTTCTTCGGGCCCACCACGCTCCTGCATACCTGTTCAATCCGCGCGCACAACCGTTTCCACAGCTCACCACCATGGCAGGCCGCAGTCCCGGCCCAACCCTCGAACACGAACGCCACAGCCAGGGCTAAGGCGATCTTGCGGAGCAGGTGGCGAGTCCTCACGTCGGCCATCGTATCCTCCGCAGGTTTCCCTGAATCGCTTCCTCTATCCGATCACTCGGCCGGTTAACCACCCAATCGCCAAACTAGAACCCAAAGAAGCCCCCGCCGAAGCCACGACCACCGCGGAGGTGTCCGAACTGAAAGCTCCGAATCGTGGCGTGTCCGAACAGGGAGAAGCCGAACAGCCGTTCAACCGGCGCGGTCACCCGAGCGATCAGACCATCCGCAGCATTCCAGAAATCGGCTTTCACATAGATCCGGTCGCCTGGAAGAATCTGATAGTTCGTCATCGGCGAACCCCCCTGAGTGATGGCTACCCAGTCGACAGGGAGAATCTGATGGCCCGTTCCGTCCGGCGGTGCCGGCCTGGCCACCCAAATCTCACTGTGCTTCGTCGCCGTGGGGGGCAGACCGCCAACCAGGGCAATCGCGTCCAGGACGGTCTCGTTGCCCGTGACCGGAATCCGGATTACCTGCTCACCCAGTCCTGCACCATCGAAGATGATGTACGCCCACTTGCTGTTGTAGGAGAGCACGTCGACGGTGATCTGAGGATCTTCAAGGTACTGCTTCAAATGATTCTCGATGATCAACCTTGCCTGGTCGAGCGTCAGTCCGGCGACCCGGACAGATCCGTAGATGCCAAGGTTCACGGTCCCGTCGGGACGAACCAGGTGCTCACCGGCAATCTGCTGCATGGCCGCCATCTGAGCCAGGCTCACCATCACCTGAGGCTGGGCGAACGTCTGCTTGAGGAATTCCTCAATCGCAGCCTTGGCTTCCTCGACCGTCTTCCCAGCAATCTGGATGCGACCGTATTGCGCGCCGAGATCCACGTAGCCTTGCTCGTCGATCGCGTACACCCCGTCAATGGGCGCGTCCGGCAGAACGCCCGTCGCCTGGATGTAAACGGCGTCCAGCGGTTCCAGCCGGTACGGTGGCTTCGGAACCACCTTTCTCGCTTCGATCAGCAGGATGTCCGGCGGCTCAATCACGTACTCGGGAAGGGTGACTTTGGAGAGCTCGCGGGGGATAGCGGAACGACGGATCGCGTCGGCCTCCTCCCGGGTTGGGATCGTATGGCAGCCAAGGACCGCTGCACATACGACGATGCCCAGGATCGCGAAACCGGTTCTGTTCAAGGGCTGCCTCCCTGCCATCTGCCTCCTCCACGCGGGCCCCGTCCTGGTCGGACGGTGCGGGACCCGTGAACCCTGGTCGACTGTCAGCCCAAGCGTCGTGTCGGCGAGGACGTAGCTGGGACGGTTAAACGGTTTCCTCAGCATGCATCGGTTATTCCCGGCCTGCGACTTGAGTGGCAAGGGTGAGTCAAGCGTAATACGTCGACGGGACGAGTCGAGCAACGAGCGGCGGCATCAGTCGCGTGGCAACCACATCGGTCCGGCTCTACCCGGGCAGCGTGCTGATGCTAATCCTGACTGGGGGCAACTCACACCCGACCGCCAGACCGACGCAACCGCTTCGCTCGGCCCGCAACACGCTCGCATCACGGATGCGTCAGAGCCTTTCGAACCACCGAACGGATGGCACGGAGGCAGGTTTTGCGGGCCGCCTTGGGACCGCATACTCGACTCAGCGGCCCTCTCGATTGCTGGCAACCGCCTTCTTCGCGTTCCAGACCGGCCGCCACTTCACATGCACGACCTGCGCTCCGCGAACGGGCGACGGCGCACGCAGCGACTGAGGCGACTCTGGCTGCGGTTGCGAACCTCCTTGCCCCGTTCCGTTGCCCTCCGGACGTGGTGGCGGCGGAACGACGCTGGGCTCAGGCGAAACGCCGGTCCCCTTCCCGGATTCTTTTCCACCGACCGCGTCAGGTTGCTGCTCCTCGCCCGGGCGATAGTAGTACCTCCGCTGAGTAGCCCCCTCGGGCAGCACCTCGGTGGGCGGTGCCTCCGGCTGCGACGGTTTCCGCCTCGGCTCAACGTACTCGCACCTCTCGACGTACGTGGTCTCCGGAATCTCGTACTCCTGTTCCACGTAGGCAACCGTAGGTACCAGGATCGTACGTGTGATGCCGAAAATCGGATCGTAGATGCACTGTTGCGCCCACGTCAACTGCGGCACCCTCTGGACCACGCGCCGGTAAGTCGTCCGTGGCTCATAGTAGCAGCGCCTTACCGTTGTCGGAACCGGACAACCGGACACACTCGTGGAAACCGTCGGACACGCCGGACAAACGTACGCGGTGGGTACCAGGCCGCAGATGCACGCCAGAGCTGCTCCAGGGACAACGACCACGCCCGCCAGAGCGGCAACGAATGCTACCATCCGCATGACGAAGCCTCCCCGCAATTCAGTAACGGACACACTCATTCTACCCGCTACGTCTCAGATTCGGTTCCGACGCGGATGTGACGTTTCGACGCTTGTCAGCAACCCACGGCTGTCGTGTCGCCGGTGGCCGCGACACGGCTCGGCTTGCGCGACCGACAGGCGAAAAACGCACGAATGACCCTCCTTTGCCTACAATTAAGGGTTGCCTTGCGTTGTGCCAGCGGACTTTCTACGGTATGGGAGTACGTGGAACCTGGGTTGTTGAGGAGTTGGGAGATGGCACAGACGACGGAAGTCCCCCTGCGTCGTTACGGCATCTACGACGACATTACGCGGACGATCGGGAACACGCCGCTGGTTCGGTTGCGGAAGCTTACCCAGGGGTTGAAGGCCACGGTCCTGGCCAAGCTTGAGAGCGGCAACCCCCTCTGGTCGGTGAAGGATCGGATCGGGGTAGCGATGATCGACGCGGCGGAGAGGGACGGGAAGCTCAAGCCTGGAGGGGTCGTTATCGAGCCGACCAGCGGAAATACGGGCATCGCGTTGGCGTTTACCTGTGCGGCTCGCGGCTACAAGCTGTACGTGACGATGCCGGAAAGCATGAGTCTGGAGCGCCGCCGCTTGCTGAAGGCGCTGGGGGCCGAGATCATCCTGACGCCCGCATCCGAAGGGATGCCTGGGGCGGTACGCAAGGCAGAACAGCTTGCTGCCGAGAATCCCGACTGGTTCATGCCCCAGCAGTTCAAGAATCCCGCTAACCCGGAGATCCACCGTAAGACCACGGCCGAGGAGATCTGGCGGGACACAAACGGAGCGTGCGACATGGTTGTCGCCGGGGTCGGAACAGGCGGAACGATCACGGGGGTAGGGGAGGTCATCAAGCAACGGAAACCGGAGTTCCGGTGCATTGCCGTCGAACCTGCCAAGTCGCCGGTGATTACTCAGAAACTGGCCGGTGAGGAGCTGAAGCCCGGTCCGCACAAGATCCAGGGGATCGGGGCGGGCTTTATCCCGGATGTCCTGAACCTGGAAATCCTCGACGAAGTCGTGCAGGTTGAGGAGGAAGCGGCCATCGAAACGGCCCGTGCATTGGCAAGTCGAGAAGGCATCTTCTGTGGGATCTCATCAGGCGCCGCGTGTTGGGCGGCCCTCCAGGTGGCAAAGCGGCCGGAATCGGCCGGGAAGGTGATCGTCGTGGTGCTACCGGATCTGGGCGAGCGCTATCTGTCCACGCCCCTGTACCCGGAATAGGCTGCGTACGCTTGGGTCAACTGTGCTCGCGGCTCCGCTGGGATCAAGGCGGAGCCGTTTTTGTTCGAGGCCGGCGAGTTCCTTGCGGGGGTGTCGATGAGTAAGCGGGCCGATGCGTTACGGGTTACGGCCGACTGCTTCGAGGAAATGATCCGGCACGCGATCACGGTGGCTCCCGAAGAATGTTGCGGGCTACTCGCGGGCGATGGGTACGTGGCGTGGCGGCTCTTTCCGCTCGAGAATGAGCTGCACAGTCCGGTGGCGTACTCGGCGAGCCCACGGTCGTTGATCGAGGCCTTTCGCGAGATGCGCCGGTGCGGCCTGGAGCTTATGGCCATCTACCACTCACACCCGACCAGTCCCGCCGAACCGAGCCAAACCGACCTGTCCGCGAACTACTACGGCGATCTGCCGCGGCCTATCATATCCCTAACAACGGACCCGCCCACGGTGCGCTGTTTCGTCCTCGGCGAGCGGTCCTGGCTCGAGATCCCGATTGAGTTGGTGCGGGGCGGGCCGACACCTGGCTAGTTCAGAAGCGACGAGCGGAGGTGCTTGTGGAACGGACCTTTGTGATGATCAAACCCGATGGCGTGCAGCGCCGACTTGTCGGCACCATTATCGCACGATTCGAGCGAAAAGGATTGAAGCTGGTGGGCCTGAAGCTGCTCCGCCTCACCGAGGAAAAGGCTGCTCAGCTTTACTCGATCCATCGCGAACGCCCATTCTTCTCCGAGTTGGTTCGGTTCGTGACTTCCGGACCGGTTGTGGTGATGGTTTGGGAGGGGCCAGGGGCTGTGGCGATTGTCCGTCGCATTATCGGAGCAACCGATGCCGCTTCAGCGGAACCGGGAACGGTGCGGGGGGATTTCGGATTGAGCGTCCAGATGAACCTCGTGCACGCGTCCGACAGCCCCATGTCGGTCGCGCGCGAGCTCCCACTGCTTTTCAGCCAGGACGAACTGGTAGACTATGAGATGGCCGATGCCGAATGGTTAGGCAGGAGCGATGAGTAAGGGTGAACGCGAGCGGACCCAAACGGGTGATGTTCCGGGCGCCCGCGAGGACGGGGGCACCGCTCGTGCGGCTCGTACTGGCGCCGTCAACCCGTTCTACGCTCTACTCGTCCTGGTTGCGACCACGTTTACGTTCACCGCGCTGCTCTACGTGGCTACGGACCTGACCGCGATGGGCCGGGGAACCGGCGTCGCACACCTGATCGCTCGTCACGGGACGATGTTACTCTTCGTCCAGGGAGCCCTCATCCTGGTCTTTTCCATCGCCGCGATGGCTCTGGACAGTTGGCGTTGGCGCGGCACACGACGAATTCGCAAGGGGAGTACCCGATGAAGGTGGCCAGTTACCTCGATACCCCGGAAGAAGTCGTTCAGATGGAAGGTGCTAAGGGCGTGCGCGTGCGTTGGGTGATCGGGAACCAGGATGGTGCCCCCAACTTTGCCATGCGCCACTTCGTAATTGAGCCGGGCGGGCATACGCCGGCCCATTCCCACCCATATGAGCATGAAGTCTTCATCCTGGAGGGCGAGGGCGAGGTGCTGGACGGGGACACCTACCGTCCGATCAAGGCGGGTGACGTGGTTTTCGTGGCTCCGAACGAGTTCCACCAGTTTCGAAACACCGGCACGGCTCCGCTTCGCTTCCTCTGCTTGATCCCAATCCAACAGCGGTGCTGTTAGCAGCAGCACCGCCGGTGCGGGTTGGAGGCATCCACCGGGTGTGGTTGGACCCGCAGCAATACCGACGCGGAGACCGTCCGTATGGTGGGCTCGGCACGCTGTCTGCGGGCCACGGCGCCAGAGCGCGCTGTGCTAAGATCTAGATTTGCGGCCGGAACGGCCACCGCGCGTGCAAGCTATCGGCCGGTTCGGGTACATCTGGGGGTAGATGAATGGCAGCTCCTCGAGACGTTGTCCAGCGGGTTCAGGAACTGCGGCGGCTGATCGAGTACCACAACTACAAGTACTACGTCGAAGACAATCCGGAGATAAGTGACCTCGAGTACGACCGCCTGGTTGAGGAACTGAAGCGGCTGGAAGAGCAGTACCCGGAACTGGTCACGCCGGACAGCCCGACCCAGAAGGTGGGGGGCCAACCCGTTGGCTACCTTCCAACGGTGATTCACGACCCCCCGATGCTGTCCATGGACAACACGTACAACCAGGGGGAGTTGCGCGAGTTTGACGCTCGGGTGCGCCGGATGCTCAACGGGGAGCCGGTGGAGTACACGGTGGAGTTGAAGATCGACGGCGTCGCCCTTGCGGTAACCTACGAGAATGGCGTGCTGGTCCGGGGGGCAACACGGGGGGACGGGACTCGCGGCGATGATGTCACCCACAACGTGAAGACGATCAAAGACCTACCCCTTCGCCTGCTGGGAGACGATGCGCCGCCTCTGATCGAGATCCGTGGCGAGGCGTACATGCGCAACTCCGATCTGGCCGCCGTCAACGAAGAGCAGCGCCGCCTGGGGCAGAGAGAGTTCGCCAACCCGCGGAACGCCGTGGGGGGATCGATCAAGCTGCTCGATCCGCGGATCTGTGCGCGGCGTCGGATCCGCTTCTTTGCCCACGGCCTGGGCAAGTGTGAAGGCATCGACTTCCGCACGGAGCTGGAGTTCCTCCGGTGGGTGCGTGCCCATGGGGTGCCGGTGGTGCCGGTGGACGGCCCGTTCAGCTCGATTGATCAGGTGATCCAGCGCTGCGACGCCTGGCAGGACGAGATTCCGAACCTGGATTTTGAGGTCGATGGCTTTGTTGTTAAAGTCAACGACTTCAGCCAGCGGGAGCGGCTCGGGGCGACCTCAAAAGCGCCCCGCTGGATGATCGCCTACAAGATCGAAAAGTGGGAAGCGGTAACGCAGATCAAGAACATTCGCGTGCAAGTCGGTAAGACGGGCATCCTGACTCCCGTCGCGGACCTGGAACCGGTGGAGATCGCCGGTACGACGGTTTCGCGAGTGAGTCTGCACAATGCAGACGAGATCGAGCGCAAGGACATCCGGATCGGCGATTGGGTCGTGGTCGAGAAGGCGGGGAAAGTCATCCCCCACGTGGTTCGCGTATTGAAGGAGCGGCGCACTGGGGAGGAAAAGAAGTTCGTCTTTCCAGATCGTTGTCCGGTGTGCGGTGGGCCGGTTGCTCGGGACGAAGGGGGCGTCTACATCCGTTGTCTGAACCCCGCCTGCCCGGCGAAGTTGAAGCAGCGCATCCGCTACTTTGCTCACCGTGACGCCATGGATATCCAGGGGCTGGGCGAGAAGCTAATCGACCAGCTCGTGGACAAGGGGCTGGTGGACAGCATCGCGGACCTCTACAACTTGCGTCTACCGGAACTGGTCAAGCTGGAACGCATGGGGGCCAAAAGTGCTACCAACCTGCTCAATGAGATCGAAAAGAGCAAGCAACGTGGCCTTGATCGCTTGCTCACCGGTCTGGCCATTCCGCACGTCGGCCGCCATATCGCCGAGGTTCTCGCTCAGCGGTTCCGCACGATGGACCGGCTCATGAACGCCAGCCTGGCGGAACTGGAGAGCATCCCCGAGATTGGCCCTATCATTGCCGCTTCTGTGTATGAGTGGTTTCGCGACGAAGAGAACCGGGCGCTGGTTGAGGAGCTCAAACGGCTTGGCGTCGACATGGAGTACCGCGGAAGCGAAGAAGCTGCCGCTCCGGGCGAACTCCCCCTGGCCGGAAAGACGTTCGTCGTCACGGGAACGATGAAGAACTACACCAGGTCGGAAATCCAGGAGCTCATCAAACGCCACGGCGGTCGTGTCGCCAGCAGTGTCTCACGCAACACGGATTACGTCGTGGTGGGCGAAAACCCGGGCTCCAAGCTGGACCGGGCCAGAGAACTCGGCATTCCTACCATCAGCGAGGAAGAG
Source organism: Planctomycetota bacterium (assembly GCA_026981825.1). Classification (GTDB taxonomy): domain Bacteria; phylum Planctomycetota; class Planctomycetia; order JALXBF01; family JALXBF01; genus JALSID01. The sequence goes on along the minus strand of JALSID010000092.1, from coordinate 9,444 downwards.
CTCGAGCAGATGATCCGGGCAGGCACAGCGGCTGCCAGCGGTTAGCCGGATTGTTTCCTCGCCCGTTCGCAAACGCCTCCGGCTGCCCTTCGTGGTGCGCCCGCGAGCTTTCTCACCCCATGCGGGCGGGGCGGGCACGGCAAAACGCACGATTCGTGCAACGCAAGCCCGTACCCTGACGCTACCACCAGCGTGTACGGTGGCGATCGCGACTTGCGTTCGGCGCGAGCCTTCGGTTCAGCGTCCTGTCCAGGCGGAATCTCGATCGGCCAGGGTTGTACTTCGCGACGGACGATCCGGTGGCACGCCGAGGTATCGGAGAGTCCGTTCCAGCAGTTTCGCCACCGCCGGTGCGGCTACCTCGCCGCCGTAATGGGTGCCGGGCACGGCAGGATCGTCGACGACGAGATAGGCGACCACCTGGGGCGCACCGATCGGGGCGCCCCCTACGAACGAGCTAATGTGCCGACCTTTCAGGTAGCCCTTGCCCCCCGGATCCGGCTTTTGCGCCGTTCCGGTCTTCCCGAACACGGTGTAGTCCTTCAAGCGGGCACGTCGACCTGTGCCGTGTCGGCTTTCCACTACCTGGAACAGGACCTCGTCCACCAGATAGCGCGCCACCTCGGTGCGCACCACGCGGCGTACCACTTCGGGACCATCATGGCTCAGCCGGATCCTGCCGTCCGCATCCCTGATGGACCGCACGATGGTGGGGCGAAGCAGCCAACCTCCATTGGCCAGCGCGCAGAACGCCGTCGCTAGCTGGATTGGGGTCACGCCGATCTCGTGGCCCATCGGAACCGAACCGAGCGAGTATAGGTTCCAGAGATGAAAGGGCAGAACCCGCCCCGACACTTCGCCCGGCAGCTCAATCCCTGTCGGTCGGCCGAAGCCAAACAGGTGCACGGCACGAAACGTTCCCTCGATGCCGAGCCGCTCGCCGATGACGGCCATGCCGATGTTGTCCGAGCGAACGATCACCTCCGGGAACGGCAGCAGGCCATAGGGATGATGGGAGTGCAGGACGCGCCCCCCCATGCGATAGACGCCGTTGTGGCAGTCGATCACGTCGTCCGGGCTCACGACCCCCCAGTTCAACGCTGCGGCCGCAATGAAAGGCTTGAACGTCGATCCCGGTTCGTAGATCGCGCCGATACACCGATTGAGCCACGCTTCCGCCGGGGCCTCGCCTGGGCGATTCGGATCATACCCTGGCCAGCTCGCCATCGCAAGAACTTCGCCCGTGCCGGGATCCATCACCACGCACGCTCCGCCCCCGCGAGGCTCCCAGCGCCTGGCTACTTCCTCGAGGGCCTCTTCGGCGAACCGCTGGATGACAATGTCGATCGTCAATTGCACGGTTCCCCCACGGCGGGGTGCGGCGCCACGGGGGATTTCAATACGCAACGGCCGTCCCGCTGCGTCGCGGCGCACAATCCGCACCCCCGGCACTCCCCGCAGCGCCCGGTCGAACGCCAATTCGGCCCCCGATCTCGCTCGCATGTCAATATCGCGAAGTCCGATCACATGGGCCGCCAGGGGGCCACGGGGGTAGACCCGCGTGTACTCGCGGCGGAACCCGAAGACTTTCTCGTCCAGCTCCAACCGCCGCAGGCGAAGCAACTCCTGTTCGGTGAGCCTGCGCTTCACCCACAGGAAATAGCGGTCTCGGTTCGTCTCGATGCGCTCAACCAACCGGGCGGGGTCCATTCCCAGGGCCGCGGCGATCTGTGGGATCAGTCCCTGTTCGTACTCCTTCGGTACCGCTCTCGGGTTCAGAAACAGGCTGTACACGGGGCGAGAGGTCGCAAGTAGACGGCCGCGGCGGTCCACGATGTCGCCCGGCGGAGCCGGAATCACCTCACGGTACCCATGCTGGCGCACGAACCTTGGCATGAGCTGGTCAGCAATGACCAGGTATACATGCACGGCGCGGGCCGCTATGCAGACCAGTGCGACCAGGAGGACGGCCACCAGAACCTGAGCTCGGCGCTGCGTTACCCCGCTCCTCATTGTCTCCGTGCGCCACCCATCGCCCCACCTCGCGTTAACCAGACCGGACCATCCGGACCCGCCCCGGCCCCGTTGTCCACCACGCCGACCTCCGCATCTCCCTCCGATTCCCTAGCCTTGTTCAAGCGGTCAAAATGTTGTGCGAGCAGCTCCGGGCTGACATACTCAGCCAGCGTCGCCCGCAGCCGCGCGTTGACTTCCACCATCTGGTCCTGACGTTCGAGCATTTCCGTTATCCGTTGCTCAATCCGCAACGCGTACACTTCCAGCCAGATGGCCGCGATGCCGATCGGAACGAGGCAGACCAGAATAGCCACGATTCGGTGGGGACGCATGGCAAACGTGCGGCTCGCTGGTGGTCCGAGCCGCCTCCTTGCATGTTCCTGCCCCGGGCCAGGTGGGCGGGGCTCAGCGGATCCGGGTCGGCCTTGTGGTCGGTCGCTGTGCTACTTCCTTGCTTTGAATCGGCAGCTTCAGCACGATCCCTGGCCGCAATCGGTGGGGGCTCTTCAGCACATCCCGGTTTAACTCATAGATTTCGCGCCACCGCGCCCCGGCGCCCAGGACGCGACGAGCGATGATCCAGAGCGAATCCCCCGGTCGCACACGGTAGGTTGCGTACGTCGCTTCGCTTTTGTCCTCGGAACCGGAGCCTGCGCCGGTTGTCTGTTCTGCGTCGCGGTCGGTGGCTGCCAAAGCTGCCCCGCTTCCGGCCGACCCAACGCCTACGTCGAGGGCATCGTCGCTCCCGACCGATCCGGATACGGCGGCGTCCAGACTACCCGAACCACCCGCCGTCACTGCCGCGAGGCTGCTCTCCGATATCGCCGTCGTGCCCCCGGACAGTTCTGTGCCCGGACCGGCGGCCGCATCCGACGAACGACTTTCTCCCGCGGATAGCGAGGGGGGCGGGGCCGTCGTCCCCGAAACAGCGATGTCGGCTGCTGTTTCGGCCCCCTCGGAGTCCCGAGAGACGTCCACCGGTCCGACTAGCCCCAGGCCAGCGGTTGGATTCCCGTCCTGATCCACAGAGTCGCCGTCCGGGGAGTTTGTGGTTGCACCGTCGGACGCCAGCGCCGCCGACGTTGGCACCTCCGAGCTCGTCGTCGGCGTCAGATCGGGGGGCAACGAAGGGACCGGCTCCGGGGCGGTGCTGGCGGTGGTCGCCGTAGGGTAGTCCGTATCAGGTTGAGTAGCCGGGGGCGCGAGGCCCAACGGGGAGGCGACGACGTCCGACTTCGGTTCGGCGCGTGCCTCGGTTTCGATCTCCGCTAGCTGCGGGTTGGAAGGAGCCGAAGCGGCCGAATCAGCGAGGACCGGAGGGGTTCCCAAGCCCGACGGCACTTCGGTGGCGGTTGCCTCCGTCGGGCCCGGTTCCGTGGACGACGCAACGACTTCAGGTGAGACGACGGTCGTAGCGCCGGGGGCTGCTTCGGTGCCAGGTCCTGCACTCACCGCCTCTTGCTGGGCCGTATCTGCGACGGATTCGGCAGTAAGGACAAGCTCGCCGGGTAGATCCTGGATTGACTCAGCACTGCGTTCTCCGCCCTGGGACGCCATCCCTTCCTCCCTGGCGTCGTCTGGGGGTTCCGGGATGATCTGTTTCAGGACTTCCGGCGGGACGGATGCGAGCGGCAGGTTTGCCGGTGCAGCAGGAGCTGGGTGGGGAGGTTGAGAGCGTTTCACGACGGCCACTTCGCCGCTCTCCACCGCTCGCGGCGGCTTAACCTCTGTTTGGGCAACCGTCTCCGGAGGCGACGGTCTTGGCGCGGTTGCGTCCGTGCGAAGTCGGCGCAGAAGGACAGAGCCAAACGCGAGCAGAAACGCCGCCGTCAGCGCCAGGCCCACTCTCGTGTCGCGCGTCAGCGACGTGCCTGACACGGATGGCGACAACAGACGCGAGATCAAGTAACGCAGCCTGCGAACCATCGATCTTCCGCAGTTCGGTCGCCGTGCACTAACCCTTGTCTTCCTTTTCGGCGGTAAAGTGCTCGTCTGTCCAGTGCTTCCGCCCTTTCGGCGGTGCCGTTGGTGGCAACCACGGCGGTTGCTCTGCCACAGCGAAGCGTCGCGGGTCGCGCGATCGCTGCATCCTGCCCCTGACCGGTTCTGAACGCCTCGACGGCCCGGAAAACGGTGCCGGCGCTGGGAAACTCCACAGAGAACAGCGACGGTTTTCCGGGCCGCCCCACGGTCGCTTGAGAAGACAGATGGGCTCAAGCGTTACGGGGCTGCGGTGCTGCGGCACGCAGCGTTGCCGCTCTCAAGCGGGCACTCCGGGCTCTTGGATTCTGGGCTACCTCCTCGGAGCTAGGCCGGACAGGCTTTTTCGTCAACCGGTCCCAGAGCTCGCGATTGGCAAACGCATGCTTAACGACGCGGTCCTCCAGAGAGTGGAAGCTGATCACCACAGCTCGGCCCCCCGGCTTCAGGCATCGAGGCACCATCTGAAAGAAGCGGGCGAGTGCATTGAGCTCGTCGTTGACGACGATGCGGAGGGCCTGAAACGTGCGGGTCGCGGGATGGATACGGCCACGCTCGTAGTTGGGAGGCACGGCGTCCGCCACGACCTGAGCCAGTTCTTTTGCGGTCCGCAGGGGAGCTCGCCGTCTTGCCTGGACGATTGCCCGGGCGATCCTCCGGGCGAAGCGTTCTTCTCCGTAAGTGCGAAGGATCTGCACAAGTTCGCTCTCGCTTGCTCGATTGACGATCTCGGCCGCCGTGAGCCCCGCCTGTGTGGGGTCCATACGCATGTCGAGAGGGGCGGAGCTCCGAAAGCTGAACCCCCGCTCCGGATCGGCAAGCTGGTCGGAGGAGACGCCCAGATCGAGGAGAACGCCGTCGACGCAGGCGATGCCAAGGTCGTCAAGGATCTCCCGAAGCTGGTCAAAGCGGCCGTGCACAAGGATGACCCGGTCCGCAGGAAGGGCTTGGCGGGCTCTTTCCAGCATAAACGGGTCTCGATCGACGCCGATCAGAGTGCCGCCTGGCAGGATGCGCTCGAGAATCGCTCGAGCGTGACCCCCGCCCCCCACGGTCCCATCGACGATAACCTGGCCAGGTTGCGGGTCAAGATAGTGCAGGACCTCCTCGAGCATCACGGGCACGTGCGAGGAGCTGAACGCTTCGGGCGGCTCTTCCATCATGGCGTTTGCCTTCTGTTCGCGGTGACGCGTGGCATTGCCTTGAACGTCGTGTGGGCGGGGGCGCACCGCCGTGGCGCTGTCGGCGCCGGCCTCGCAGCTCGGGGGATCCTGGTTACTACCGCGGACGCCGGTCTCGGGACGCTTGCAGGAACCCCAGGAGCTATTCTGCTCGGGAGCATTCGGTGCACTGAGGCTGGAATTCGGTCAAACGGGCGAAGGCTTCACGCGGCTGGCGGAGGAGATCGATCAGTACCTTGAGCGCATCGGCGAGCTTCTCGAGCTGCTCCATGTACCTTTCCAGGGTGAGTTTGTCGCGGTAGATATCCCACAGATCGGATGGGGGGCGCCACAAGTTTATCACATTCCAGGGCACCAGCTTGTCTCGCGTCGCAACGACGCGGACGTAGTCGGCGTGGTCGTCCGAGAAAAAGGCTGGCGACTCGACCTGTCGAGCTTTGTCATCGAAGCCCAGCGTTGCGAACACCGCGGCAATCTGCCGCAGCACCTTGATGGCCTGTGTCGCCGTATGTGGATCCTGATGAAAGATGCACTCGTAAAGCGCCACCACATCTTCCAGGAGCAAGGCGTGTGCTTTGAGGGCCTCGTAATGCGTCTTCTTGTCCAACGGCATTCTTGCCCTCCCGCGCTTACACTGCGCCAAGGCCAGATGGTGGGGCAGGCGCGCGCCGGCATTGAAGGCACACGGAACGTGTCACGTCCGACGAGACGGGCGCGTACCGCGCCAGAAGGTTCGCCGGGACCGTCCCCCGGCCGTGCCACCCCCGTAGACACTGTACCCCTGTATTGCTGCGGCGGCCAAGTGGCGTCAACGAAGGGCCGCCATGAAGGGTTCGGTTCGGCTATGGCGCCCCCCCACGCGGGGCTCGGGCTCCATGCGACTGTCGGTCGAGGGGTTCCTCTGTGAGGGCTCGGTGCAAAAAAAAGAATGCGACGGGAACTTTCCGTGACCGCTCATCCCTGGCGTCCAGGAAAGCCCAGAGCACGAGTCAGACACCGGTATTTGAGTCCCCATGCTCTACGGCCGATCGCCGATGCCCCCGCATCAAACGGGCAGTCGCCGAGTCCGTGGCACACAGCATCGGCTGGCCGCCGCCGCCTACACTACGCGTGGTGCTTTGAGCAGCTCACGCCTCCTTACTTCACGGTCCTCCTGACCGCGTAAGCACCGAAGCCGCCTTCCGACTCCTTCGGATGACGCTCTTCCGTGGCGTCCGCTTCGGCACCCGCTACTCTCCGCACCGTTTGACGCCGCGCGCCGCTTCGTGTCACGTTTCTGCCGACCCAAACCCCGCACCACCCGAATGTCCTCAGACCGGGGTGGGCCGGTACGGCTCCACTTCCTGTGACCGGCGTCCTCTCCGGTTTTCGCAGCCCGGGTTCGACCGGCATCCTACCGGTCAACGCACCTCCGTGGCGCTGGCCCCGTCCTGCGGCCGCCCGCAGAGCCGTGACCCGTCGGCTCGCTGGCGTCGTGACGCGGGTAACCTTACCTGCCGATTGGTGGGCTCGCAACCCTGAATCCTTTGTTTCTTTTGCCCCCACACATGTATCTTTCTGTACACCTGTCCACATTCGGCGCAAGCTCTTTTGGTCCGGTAACCTGCGTTCATGACGAGGCAGTTACGATCAGGCGGTACAGTTCAACGTACCTCTCTGCCTCTTGCTCCGGTGGGTAACTTCGGACGTATTGCATTGCTTCGGCGGCGATTTGGCTGCGGCGGTGGGCGTCACCCAGGAGGTGCCGCAGCGCCTCAGCGAGGCCGGTGGGATCGTCGGGGGGTACAAGGACCCCTCTACCGGGTCGCAATAGCTCTGTGATCCCTTCCACGGCGGTTCCAACGACAGGGGTTCCCGCTGCCATGGCTTCCAGGATGACGTTGGGCATGCCTTCCCATCGTGAGGGGGCAGCAAGCACGTCGGCCGTTTTCATCAGTCCCAGTGGGTTTGGCTGCCATCCGAGCCATCGTACGTGGTCGGCGACGCCGAGTTCGACCGCTAATCTTGCTAGGCGGGGACGCTCCGGGCCATCGCCCGCCACTGCCAGCACAGCATGGGGGAGACTATGGTGCAGGACGGCCAGGGCGTGGAGTAGCAGATCGAGCCCCTTCTGGCGATGCAGACGGCCAACGAAGAGGATTAGGGGGGCATCATTGGCGACACCGATTTCGGTGCGTGGGACGGCTCGGGCGTTGCGGACCTCTGTCGTGTCCACGCTGTTGGGGATCACGTGTATGCGGTGGCGGGCGACCCCGGCTCGGCGGAGAAAGGTGGCGACCGCTTCGCTTACCGCGACGACGGCGTCGCTCATTCGCCAGGTGAGCTGCTCAGCCCGGCGTTGCCAGCTTTTCCCCCTTTCGGCTACCCGGACGCTGGATATCAGCGGTGTCCGCGGCAGGCTCCAGCGAGCGAACCGAGCGGCCAGGTTGCCATGGACCAGAATCGAGTGCACAAGGTCCCAATCCTTGTGAAGAAGCAGGTTCCGCAACTTTGCCAGGGCGGCAAGCGAGCGAACGCGCGACATGTTCAGGCTCGTAACCGGGACCCCGAGCGACCGAATTTGGTTTGCCAGCCGGCCCGCCGGAAGAAGCGACACGACCTCCGGTGCAACGGCTCCCTTGGGAAAGTGGCGGAGCAACCGGAGGAGGAAGCGTTCCGCTCCACCCACGTCCGTGTCGGTAATGCAGTACAGCACCCGCAGTGGCTGGGTACGTTGGCGGCGCGAGGTCCCGTGTGGTTGTCGGTTGGTCACTGCAGGTTTTGCTCCACGCATGCTCGTTCCGGTGGCGAAATGGAAGCATCGTGCCGCTCCGCAAGTCGCTGCAGGAACCGGTTGGAGGGCGGGGCGAATAATGGCCAGAGCAGGAGCGTGGGGCAGCAGCCTGTCCTGAAGGGGAACTTCGACCGCCAGCGGCGTGTCTGTGCCCTGGTTGGGGCCGGGGTTGTTTGGAGCACGGTCGCAACTACCGGTTTCTCCGCAGCGTTGCCAATGCGTGTTCCCAATGCGAACGGATGCGATGGATATCGAGCTCTTGGATTACCACCTACCGCGCGAGCTCATCGCGGACCGGCCTGTGCCGCGACGCGACGAGTCACGCTTGCTTGTTCTACGCCGCCAAAGCGGCAGGGTTGAACACCGTTGCTTTCGGGATCTCCCGGCATACCTGCGCGCGGAAGATGTTCTGGTCCTGAACAACACCCGTGTCGTTCGGGCTCGGATTGGGGGGCGGCGGATTCCCACAGGGGGGCGCTGGAGTGGGTTGTTCCTGCGTGAGCTGGAAGCCGGGCTCTGGCTCGTGATGGCGACGGCTCGGCGGCGGTTGAAGTGTGGCGACGAGCTCGCCCTGGGCGAAGAAGGGTCGTACACGTTGACCCTGTTGCAAAAGCAGGAGGGTGGTGCATGGCTTGCCATGGTTCGTCCCGTGCGGCCGGCCGAGGTGGTCTTGGACGAGGTGGGGCAGGTGCCGTTACCCCCTTACATCCGCCGCCAACCCGAGAAGTTGGACGAACTCTGGTACCAGACGGTGTACGCCACCGAACCGGGCGCGGTTGCCGCTCCGACCGCGGGACTTCATTTCACCACGGAGCTGCTGGAGACGATCCGATCGATGGGGGTAGCGATCGTGTACGTGACGCTCCACGTCGGCCCGGGTACGTTTCGCCCGATCAAAGCGGCGACGGTGGAGGAGCACAGGATGCATGCGGAGTGGTGCCGGGTTACGGATGAGGTGGTGCGGACCATCGTGGAGCGGCGTGCTCGCGGGGGGCGGGTCGTGGCAGTCGGCACGACTGTGGTTCGGGCTCTGGAGACCGCAGCGCGCTCTGGCATCCTGGAGCCGTTCGATGGGACAACCGACCTGTTCATCCATCCCCCCTATCGGTTCCGCGCCGTGGACGTTCTCGTGACCAATTTCCACCTGCCGCGCAGCACGCTTCTGGCCCTTGTTTACGCGTTCGGCGGGATCGAGCAGGTGCGGAACGCGTACGAGGAGGCGGTACGCCGGCGGTACCGCTTCTACTCGTACGGCGACGCGATGTTGATTCTGTGAACAGGCATGGCATCCGAGCAGTGCCCCCGGAGTTGGCGGAGGCACGCTAGCGGTGCCGAAAGGGGATGGGGGGATACGACAGCGCGACAGGTGATTCCCGGTGGTTAGAAGTTGTACGCAGGATTGTTCGGGCTGAAGTCGAGGTTGGTCAGACCGACGTTCAGCCTGAGTTTGTCGTAGGTGTACTCTTCCAGCAGGACACCCTCCGGCGCCGTTCG
>JALSID010000091.1 GCA_026981825.1 Planctomycetota bacterium | reverse complement strand
TGTGGTCCCTTTTGGATCGTTTACTGCTCCGCGCCTTGGTCCAGGAGCGGTACTCGGGCGTGGGCTTGGCAGGTGCTGCAACCTATGGGGCGCTGGCGTGCATACGTGGTGCTGTGGAGCCAACCGTGGTCGGGAGAGACTGGGGGGCACGGGAACGTTGCCAAGCCGGCGCGAGCTCCATGGGTCGCGGAGCAGACGGAGCCATTCGGCGTGCACCTTGAGCAGGACATGGCTGAGGGAGAGCTTCAGTTCGTTGGCCGCATAACCGATACAAGCGATACAGGGGAGCAGGGAGGTGTGTGCGTCGCCGATCAGGATAGCCATGTGGCGGTCACTTCCACCTGGAGACGAGCGGGGATGCGCGTGCCGACAGTTTGTTGCGGTTGGGTTGTTGCGGGACTGATCTTGTGCGGGTTGCTGCGCGCCCAGGAGGATCGCTCGGTCCAACACCGGCCCCGTGCGGCTGCGGTTCTGAACGCGCACGATCCGGCTGCACGGCGGCTGATTCAGCTCTTAAATAGCGAGCGTTCTGGAAAGACAGCGGGCGGTGCGGTATCGCGTCCGTCCGTCCCACGAGTCGGCCTTATGGCACCTGTTGCCGCGGTAGACGCCCAGCAGCCCCCTTCGCGCCAGGAGAAGTCGGGCCAGAGTGCTCCGCAGTTCCCGCAAGAGACCGGTGCGACGCAGCAACCGGCGCCTGGTCCGCGGCCCGGGCAGGCCACGGCCACCCAGCGTGCCCAGGCGGAGGCGCCGTCGTTTGGGGCAGGAGTCGAGGTGGAAGCGCTCGATGAGGCAGGGGTGTTAATCCTGCGGGGGGCGCCTGAGGAGATTGAGAACATCGTGCAACTGATTCAGCGGATCGAGGAGGTTTCCGCAACGGTGGAACCGTTCACCCGGGTGTTTCAGTTGCATCGGGCGTCGGCTACGCAGGTCCGCGATGTTATTCTGCAGCTTTACGGTCAGCAGACCCAGCAGGCGACACCTGCGGCCGGTGCCCAGGCGGCCGCGGAAGCGGCAACGCGGCGGTTTCGGATCACTGCCGACGAACGCTCCAACAAGCTGATCGTCCAGGCCAGTCCGTTCATGATGGAGGAGCTGGCGGACCTGATCAAACGGCTCGACGTGGACAAGGCGCCGGTTGTCAGCGAAGTGCGTGTTTTCCAGTTGCGCAACGCTTCTGCCCAGGAGGTGGCCGACATCCTGAATTCTGCCCTTCAGGCTGCAGCAGCGCCGACGGCCGCACCTGGTGCTGCCCCCACGACGGCAGGGGGTGAGGTGCAGATCGCCCGCCGCTTCGGCGTGCTCCGGTTCGTCCGTACCGATGGTGAGGAGAAGGTGGTCGACTCCGGCATCCTGGACGAGGTCCGCATCACGCCACAGATCCGAACGAATAGCGTGGTGGTTCAGGCGCCGTCGTCGAGCATGGATCTGCTGGCTGCGATCATTCGAGAGCTCGATCGGCCCCCCACGATCGAGGCCGTCACGAAAGTGTTCTTTCTGCAGAACTCGGACGCAACCAACCTTCGTCAGACCCTGGCCGAGCTGTTCGACATCGAGGTGGCCAGCTCGACCGTCGGAGGGGTCGGGGCTGCCGCTCTGGGCACGACCGCGACGCAGTTGCAGCGGCCGATCGCGGTGGCTCCGGGTGAAAACCCACCGGTGGCTGTGCGCGTTGCCGTGGACGCGCGTACGAACGCCCTGCTTGTCTCTGGCCCCGCAGCGGCCGTCAGCGTGATCGAAGCCGTGATTCTGCGGCTCGATACGGTGGACCTTCGCGCCCGGATCAACCGGGTCGTTCGTCTGAAAAACGTACGAGCCACCGATGTTGCCACCGCCCTGAACAACTTCTACAACTTGAAGCGGCAGGTGGAGTTTCAGCAGGCTCAGCTCGCCGGACAACAACAGCTCATCGGCCCCTACCAGCGGTTGGAACAGGAGGTGGTGGTCGTCCCGCTGCAGGATACCACCACGGGCTTGCCGGTGAACAACATGATTCTGGTCAGCGCTTCGCCGAGGTACTTTGAGGAAGTCCTCCAGATGATCGAGGAAATGGATGCCTTGCAGCCCCAGGTACTGATCCAGGTCATCATAGCTCAGCTCGACATCACGGACTCTTTCGAGTTCGGCATCGAGTGGGGGCTGCAAGATACTCGCCTCTTTCAGCGGTCCGAGACCGAAAACGGTACGTTTGTCGACGGGCAGGGGTTCCTGTTCAACAGCGGTCCCGGCGGTCAGGTCGGCACACTGGGCAATTCGGCTGCTGCAGACGTGATTGCGAACAGCGCCGACGTTGGTATGCAGGGGCTGGCGAACTTCGTCGTCGGCCGGGTCTCTTCGCTCAGCGAGTTGGGCGGCGCTTCGGGCCTGCTCTTAACCGCGAGCTCCCGAACCGTGAGCGCGTTGCTGCGCGCACTGGAGGGCCAGGGGCGGCTGGAGGTGATCAGTCGCCCACAGATCATGACCCTCGACGGAACCGGGGCACGTATCCTCGTCGGCGAACAGTTTCCGTACGTGTCCGAAGTGACCGGTACCCAGACCACCACCACGGCAGCAGTCGCGTTCCAGGATATCGGCGTTTTTCTTGAGGTAACCCCCTCAATAAATCCCGATGGCCGCATCCTTCTCCGCGTCGTGCCGACCGTCTCAGAGCTTCGCGAACTCGTCACCGTGCAAACCGTTGTTACCCCTACTGGAACGATCCCGCAGCAGGCCCCTCGGATCGACACTACCACCGCGGAGTCGGTGGTCAGCGTCATGGATGGACAGACCATCGTGATCGGGGGGCTTATCCAGCGGCGCCGCAACCAGACCATCCGCAAGATCCCCTGGCTCGGCGACCTGCCCTACCTGGGGCCGCTTTTCCGGTTCACCCAGGACATTAACCGCAAGCGCGAACTGCTCATCATCCTCACCCCCCACATCGTGCGAGGCGTGGCAGAGGCGGAGAAACTCAAACAGGTAGAGATCGAGCGTACCCGGTGGGTGTTGGAACACGCCGCTCAGGCAGATCCTGAGCTGTGGGGGGACGTTCTGGCGACGAAATCCACCGAGAACGAGCAGGAACCACAGGACTCGCCCATGCCGCCGGTCACGTCACCCGCTATCCCGCCGGTTGCCCCTGCCCAGCCGGTCCAGGAGCCTCAGGGCTGAGCTGCAGTCTTTCCCAGTGCAGTCAGTCTTGCTAGCCGTCTCCCGGCAGAGAGCTTCGGGAACGACGCAGCGACTTCTCCCCCAAACCAGGTGCAGCCGGGGATCGAAAGCTCGTCGCCTGACCTGCGGCGTAACGATCATCCCGCGAGAACGCAGGCGGCCGCGTTCACCCGCACGTTTGCCAGGGGGCCGGCGAACAATACCATCTGGTGCGCTCTACCCGGTTAGCTCGCCTGCGAATGCCCAAGCCTCGGTAAAGCCGCTCCAGGTGCCGGCCGCTTCGCAGTGCCCGGCTGTGGGGGAAACCGATGGGGGGCTGGTCGTGAATCTGGCGGCCACACGCCCAACCACTCCCGCCGTGCGGTCGTGTAGAGATCGGGCCTCGCACGCGGTGAACTGACGCACCAGTGGTAGGCAAGTCCTCCTTCGAACGCTCGCGAAAGGCCTTTCCTGACGCAGATCTTCCCAACGTGCCATGAACACCGGCTGGGCGGGCCGCACCGACACTGCCGCCGGGCCGTTAAGCTAAAACATGAGTCGCTAACCCCAGCGGGATGGAGGTTCGCAGATGCGCGATGTTGCATACGCTGTGGTGCTCTGGGCCTCGACCGTTTCGACGGGGGCGCTGTGTCTGGGCCGTGGGGCAGAGTCTGACCTGGGCACGTTCACCCTGACGTGCTTGCCCATGCGCGATGTGGGAGGTGGCAACGGGCTCGCGATCGTCCTTCGCACGCCCACGGGCCGGGTCTACCTGTACGACACGGGCAATGGGTACCCCACAGAGAACGGCTGGAGAGGCAACTACAACGCGGGTCGGGATACGATCTGGCCCTACCTGCAATCAAATGGGGTTCGGTCGATCCACGGCGTGTTCATCAGCCACGCCCACTATGACCATTTCGGAGGACTGCTCTGGCTGGCTGAGCACGTCCCGATTGGCCAACTGATTGACTCGGGTTACCGCTTTGACGGCCGCATGGACGAGAGCTACCGCCGCGAATTGCAGGATTACGAGCGACTGCGAGCACGCTTTCGCAAACAGGGGAAGTATCGCAAGGCCACGGCCGGAGCTAAGCTTTCCATCGATCCCCATCTGGAGGTCCAGGTCCTGGCACCGCCCGAGGAGTACTTCGGTGATCCTGTGCCCGAAAAACGACCACCGAACGATCCGCCGGCCCATTATCTGGTCAACGCGAACTCACTCGTTCTCCGCATCCGCCACGGCGACGTCGTCTTCCTCCTGCCCGGCGACATCCAGCGGTTGGACCAGGAGCACTCTTTGCTTCCGTTTGTGCCCGCCGAGGCGCTTCGGTGTGACGTCCTGGTTGCTCCCGGCCACGGTCTGCATGTAACGAAGGCCTTCGCGCAACGCACGCGTCCGAAGCTGGTGCTGGCGAGCGTGCTGAGGCGGTTCGCCCGAGGGCTGGAAGCGCGAAGGCGGTTTGAACCGAGTGGGGCGCGGGTGTTGGTGACGTCCACCGATGGGTTGATCAGCGTGCGCAGCAACGGTCACCGCTTCTCGTTCCAAGCCACGGAGCGCGCTCCTTTCACCCAACCGAACGAGGAGAAGACGGGCCGGTAGCGTTGCAACGGACGGTAAGACGACCGCGCGGCTGAGAAGAAAGATAGCCGTGATCGGTGCGCTACGGGGGCAAGCGTGGAGGGCAGGAACCGGTCGTGTCCACACCAGGGGCGGACAAGACCTTCTGCGCGGGTAGTGAGGACGATGCTGTCGGCGGTAACCGCGGTTCCGGCGGGGGCCAAGGAGGTTGTGGGGCCCCGTACGGCGTCGGACAGTCCCAGGCTGGCTTCCATCTGTCTCGCCTCGGCCGGGTTGCAAACTGCGGGCATCGAAGGCCCCACTGCGCAGGTGACCGGCCTGATGCCCAGCACGGTTGCGTCGGACCTCCGGCGTGGGGGCGATCCGGGGGACGGGTGGCCCCCATGAAACGCGTTGGGGCCGAAACGAACAGCTTCCCGGAACGTCGAGGCTTTACCTGTTCCGGGCCGCCCCGTTGTTTGGACTGGGGTGCGATCTGTTCCAGGCCTTGGACCCGGTCTCCAACAGCGCAGGAGGATCGCACCTTGCCGCCCACGGATGTCTGTAGAGACTTCCCTCCTTGTTTGTTCCCCTCTACGGCTGTTTGCGACCCTCGGGGGCCTTCTTTCCCTTTCTTTTCCCCTTCTCCTTTGCACGCGGGAGACCAGGTCCTTTCAGATCCTCCGCGGTTAGTGGCAACCTGCGGCCAATTCTCACCTGCTCGACCAGGAAGGCCCCCGGACGCGGCAAGAGGCGGATGGTGGCCGTTACATCGTCGCCGGGCGAGACCAGTCGCAGCCCTGCAGGGCCGTAGATCGTGACGTGTACGTCTGGCTGCTCGGGAAGCCGCAGCGGGAATCGGTATCTTCCTGCAGCGACTACCACAGCCGGCGCGACGGCCACAACCCGGCCACGCAGCCTGATAGGGGGTGGGTCGCCGAGAACTTGCGGACGGCTGATATGCACGTTGGGTGCAAGCTGCTTTCGGTCCCGGGGAACACCAAGGACAACCGTAATGCCACCAGTGCCCACCGGCCCGCTCGGTGTTTCCAGGATTCCGGATGTGATCACAAATGCTCCGGGACGCAGAACCAGTGCGGGATCGGCGACCTTCGCAGATACCAGGACTTCGGTGGCGCGTGTGATGGGCAGTCGTATTTCCTGGCCTTCTGCGTCCACGACGAGCCCGGTTGGACCAATTGATTTCAGCTTGCCCTGTATCGTCTGCGTGGGCGGTCGTTGAGCTCTTCCCCCCTGATAGCCAGGCCTTACCTGCGCCTGGAGAGCTCCGACGCCATTGCTCAGCACGACCAAAGCGCCGATTAGAACTGCGCGTAGTGTTCGCACGTGGGGTACTCCGTCGGGCAAGACGACGAGGCTGCCGCACATCCGGCCACACCATAATGATAACACCGAGCGTGCGCTGGCGGAGTCGTGGCGCAAGTGCCGGCATGCCGAGCGCCCCTCTGGTTTCTGGTGCTCCTGTCGAGGGACACGTTCGGCTTCTGATCTGGTATCTTGCGTCCGGTAGATCGCGGTTGTGCACGAGCGGCAAGCAGGCGGCAGCGGCCGCCTCTTACCGAGGCCGGTGGCCCTGACAGCACACGCTGCGGGGTGGGAATGGCAATCTGGTGGACAGCACGGTGGGGTGTCTGTACCGGTGGCTCACAGGATGGCCGGGAGGAGATGTTCCGTGAGGCGTGCTTGTTGCAGGGCAAGTTTCGGAGGTGGTGTATGGGATATGCTCGCCTGGTTGCGGGTGACATCGAGGTAGTCATTGGTGACAACAGCGCCGCGGGCGAACATCGCGCCGGCTACAACGGGGTCTGGAGTGTGCAGCATGGCGCTTGCCCACGCAGTCCGTTTGTGCCTGCCTATGCCGGGTTGAACCACGAACATATCTTCGACGGTTCGAAAAACCACGATCGGGCGGTCTTTTTCGAGCCCCGGGTTGCTGCGATGACCCTGCAGCAGGTCTCGGATCGGGCGGTCGAACTTCACCAGCCCCCGACGCCGACTTTCCATCTGGAGAGCTGGACGAGATTCACCGTCCGGCCGCCTCACTACATCGATATGCACTACCGTTGCGTACCTCGGCAGCACGCTTTCGAATACGGCTACATCGGGCTGTTTTGGGCGAGCTACATCGATGGTCCCGAAGATAAGAGCATCTACTTTTTAGGGCAGAGGAGACGTTCAGAACCGGTACACTGGCTCCAGCTCTGCACCCAGGCACACAACGACCAAAGCACCGCAGTGTTCGTGGAGGAGCAGGCGGAGCTGCAGTTCGCCGACGCCTATCCGAACGCGCTGTTTCGAAACTACTCGCGACTCCGATTCGCCCGACCGTTTTTCTATGGGCACTTCGAGAACCTGGTGCTGATCTTCATGTTTGACCGTTCACGTGGCATCCGGTTTACCCACTCGCCCAGTGGGGGAGGGTTCAACCGGGAACGGCGTACGACGAATCCAGCCTGGGACTTTCAGTTCATCATTCCCCGCTATGAGGTGAACCGCGCATACGGTTTCCGGATGCGGCTGGCGGTCCGCTCCCGCTGCAGCCGCGAGGCGATCGAGGCCGAATACGAGAAGTGGCGGGGCGAGTTGGATCGGCTCCGCCGCTAGGACGGCGTATGGGCGCCGCAGCGGGCCGCCACCAGCTGGCGGCGTCCTTCTTCGCCCGACTGGGGTGTCGAGGGACGGGCTAGGGGGGTCGACGCGTCCGTGTCAGCGGTGCGTGCGAGCGCAGATCAGGCCGAGTTCCCGGCGCTGCGCCGCCGTAGCGGCTGGGGCACACTGTTGGCAAGCAGCGAGCAAGCCGGTGGTTCGCTTCCGATTCGGACGCGGTGGGCCGACCGACGTTGGTGCGCCCTCTCGATGGACCTCTAGGGGCAAGACGTCCGGTTTGAAGCCGTTCGTGCCGAGGTGCTCGCCACCTGCACGGGGCTGCGAGCCGCTTTTTGTTCGCGGCACGTGGTCGGACAATCGCTTACACTGCAGGAGGCGACGGCTTCCGGGAAGGGCGCTGCATCGTGTTCCTCGATGTGTGGCGGTGCGCATGCGCGTGGGTAGCTGGCGGCCTCCTCGACCTTTGGTACCCCCGCGCCTGTTTGGTATGCGGTGAGAAGCTTCACCCGAGGGCGCGGCTTTCCTTTTGCGGACCGTGTCTGGGTGGGCAAATCTACGCGGTTCTGGAGTGTTGCTTTCGGTGTGGCACCATCCTTCCACCCGGTTCTGTGAAACCCTGTTATTTGTGCGCCTGGTGCGCGCAGAAGGCGGTACCCCTCGACGGCTGCGTGTCTGCCGTGCCGTATGTCGAGGCGATGCGTCCTCTGATCCTGAAGTGCAAGCATCTCGAGGGGGCCTGGCTGTGCCGCCCGCTGGCGGAGCTGCTTGTGCACGTACGCGGTACCCAGCTCCGCAACTGGTCGCCTGACGTCGTGATCGGGGTTCCCCGTTTCTACCGGCGGCGGATCTTGACCGGCTACGACCAGGGGAGGTCTCTAGCCGTGCAGGTTGGTCGGTTGCTTCGCGTGCGTTGCCGGTTCGTCCGTTATCCTGTGGTCCGACAACGGAGGACGCGAGTCCACGTCGGCATGTCGCCAACCGAGCGGGTGCGCAATGTGCGTGGAGCGTTTCGCGTGCGGCAGCGGTCTGTCGTGCAGGGGCGACGAGTGCTCCTGGTGGACGACGTCATGACCTCCGGGGCCACCCTGTTCGAGCTCGCTCGCACGCTGAAACGAAGCGGCGCGGTCGCTGTGTTCGCAGCCACCGTTGCCCGGGCCGGCTCGTTCTCGGCTCCCTCGCAGACCACCTGATTCCCAAAGGGCGGCCGATCGTGCCCTATCGGACCGACGTGACACCGGAGAAGCTGTCAGCGACTAGCATATGGATGGGTGACGCAGCTCCGAAGTGCGCTTGAGGAAGGGAGACGGTCATGTGCAAGGGCCATGGTTGGGGCAGGGCTCTGGTTGTCAGCCTGGCGGGGGCCTTTCTGATCAGTTTCGCCTGTCGAGCGTTCTCTGCACCCGTTGGGGGGCCACCTGGTGCCTGTGCGCCGTTTTTTTCGTGGATTTGTGCGCAGACTTCACCATCGCAGAGCCAGGGCACGGCCGGCGGGACGGCACCGTCGCGGTCCGATCAACCGGTGGACTTGAGAGGTGGGGGCGCGGTAGATTTTCAGAGCCTTATTGAGCTGATTACGCAAACGATCGCGCCGGAGTCGTGGCAAGACGCGGGTGGGGCGGGGACGATCCAGCAGTTTCCCGGGGGCGTGTTTGTGGATGCGGAGGGGGTACTTCGGTTTCGGAAGGTGAGTCGGGCTGCTCGGGAGGCAAGGCAACTCGAACGGTTGCGTGAGGCGGCTCGGCCCAGTCGACGCGGCACGACAACAGGGTCGGCTTCGGTGGCGTCGCCGATGCGTAAGGTATCATTGACGCGTCTGGAGCGGGCCGTAGCGCGGCGGATCGCTGCAGGACTACCCCCTACCGAGGAGATGCGCTTCCTGGCCGGTCTGACCGAAGCCCGTCGCCTGTTCGTGTTCCCCGACAGCGGAGACCTGGTGATCGCAGGGCCGGCGGAACCGTGGAGAGCAGACGAGAGCGGTGCGTTTGCGTGGGGGGCGCAATCGGGCAGCCCGGTGCTTCAACTCGATGATTTCGTCACCTTGCTTCGCGTGGTCGAACCAGGTGGCCCAGGGGTGTTCGCGTGCGACATCTCCCCCACGCGCGAAGGGTTGCACGCCGTGCAGCGGCTGCTTCAAACGACAAGGGTGAGTTTTACGGCAACCGGCCGGGAGCGATTTCTCAGGGAGCTGTCCGACGCTCTCGGCGTCCAACGCGTCCAGATCTGGGGGGTACCGACCACGTCGCGTGTAGCCAGTGTCATCGTTGCCGCGGACTACCACATGAAGCTGGTCGGGATCGGTCTTGTAGACGGCGGTAAAAACGTTCCCAGCTACCTGGACATGCTGCGTATCCCGCCCAGTGGCGTGCTGCCTCCGCTGGAGACGCTGCGCTGGTGGTTTGTTCCGGAGTACGACGAGATCGCGGCTACAGCAAGTCACGACGCATTCGAGTTGCGGGGAACCGGCGTGCGGGTAATGGCGGAGAATGAGTTTCTCGCCGAAGGGGGACGACGCGTGCGCCTCGGCACGACGTCCTTGCTCAACCGTCAGTTCGCCCGCAACTTCTCCGAACACTTCGACGAACTGGCCGCGCGGTATCCCGTGTACGCCGAGTTGCGCAATATCTTCGATTTGACGACCATCGCTTCTCTTGTGGTGAACTACGAACTCGACAGCCGAGTGGGCTGGCGTGATCACGGCGTCTTCGCGCGGGACGGCGCCTATCAACCGGCGCAATGGGCCACCCCGAGAGTGGTGGAAAGCGTGGTGAACCAGCGCGTGCTGGAGCAGAGGCGGATCGAAGGGCGCCAAATCGTACGGAGACGGATTCTTGTGACCGTGATCAGTGGCGGTGTCGTGGTGAACCCCTGGCCTCTGGTCAAGCGGCCCGCTCGGGTGAGCCGACGGCCCGCCGATGCAGCGCCTGCTCTCAGGCTTCCCGCCGATCCAGAACGCTGGTGGTGGGATTGAACCGGCCTTCAGCTAGTCAAAGTGGGCCCGGGAAGGGGGAAGCGCTCCGAGTGCGCACCTCCGACGCGTAAGGCCGCTCATGTGGCTCAGTTCGGGCGGCAATCCGCTCCGGCTCCCATGCGGATCTGTGCACAATGCGTAAGCAGGGGCTGAGGCGTTTCAGCCATGAGTGCTGCGATATACCGCCATCTGCCCCTGCCTCTCGAGGACGCCATGCGCTATGATAGGGGTGTCTGAACATGTGCTCCGAGATCAGGGATGGGTGCGATGACGCGGACGGTCCCCCGTTTGCCCAGGCTTGCGGTAGTCTGTGTACTCCTGGTTCCTTTCTTTTGGCTTGCCGTCCGGGGGCTCTCTCAGGACTCCGTTCGGAATGACGACCCGGTGTCGTCAATCGTTGTGCGCATTCGTCTGGCGGATACCAGCGATCCGCTCGACACTTACCTCGCCCTCGATTTGGGGACAGGCAATCCGTTTGTTCTGCACACCGTCCCTGGGACGCCGACGTGGATTCTGCAGGGGGCACGACCCAACGTGGCAACTGGGGCGTTTCCGTTGGGGCCGGGCCAGGAGGCCGTTTTTGAGTTTCGGGCACCGGAGCGACCGGAGCCGGAAGAGTTCGGTACGCGCTTCGTGCACTTCCGAAACCTTAGGCTTGGTGACATCGGTCGCATTGGGCTTTTCGTCGGGCCCGAGGCCACGGCGACGTTGGACGAGTTCGAAGTGCAGGTCAACGGGCAAGCGCTCGTCCAATTGACCGACCTCGGCGTTGATCTGGGCGAGTTACGAAGCGGCGTCACCGCGCGGCTGAACAGCCTGGCGGAGGAGATCGGCACGAGGGAACAGGAGCTCCGCGATCTAGAGGCCCTGCGCGAGGCGGAACTTGCTTCGGAGTCCGATCTCGACCAGCTTGCCCAACTGCAGCAGGAGCTTTCCGACATTGCGGCGCAGCGTGCCTGGCTGGAAGGGGTGCTAGAGAACCGTTATCCACTGTTCGTTGTCTCCCGGTTCGTAAATCCCCTGCGGCGGGGCCTGCCGCTTACGGACGTGCGAGTCCTTCTGGAAACCCGTCCTGACCTGGATGCCGGCACGCGCCACCGGGTTTTCTTGAAGCTCGGTGGCCATACGGTTCTGCTGAATCCGGAGGGCGACGAGCTCGAAGCGCCGGGCAGCTACGAGCTTCCGCTCGACCTGTTCGCTGTACCGCTGACGGCGTCGGACCTACGGCGGTTGGAGATTGCCGTTCTCGCCGCCGGGGAGGGGGCCTTAGCCGCGCCCGACCTGTTGAAACTGAAAAGGATCGCCCTGCTCGTGGATGGTCGCCTCTTCTACGACAGCGACGCGACTCTCCTGGACAGGATGTCGCTGAACACGGTGGACCTTGGTCCGCCCGTCTGGCAGGACGATTCCGGCGCCCTGCAGGTTTGGCAGCAAGCCACGCGGTGGTTGCCTGTATGGACGGTGGGGGCTGGTCAGGGACTGCAGGTCGAGGTGCCAGGAGAGCAATCGAATCCCTCCGGGGCGGGTCCGGCGTTGGGGGGGGCCACCGGTCCCGCATCGTCGGGCGGCCTGATTGTTCCCGGCGCGCCGGTCCCGGGTTGGGACCCGGCGTGGGGGATTCCGCCGGTCTGGGTGGACGTCATCATCGGGTGGCTGTTGCCACCGCTGCCCCCTCCGCCCTGGCTCTGGCCGCCGCCGGCCGGCTCGGTTTTTCAGGTGGACAACGTGCAGATCGTTTCGGGCTGGAAGCAGACGCACAATTTCCGGGTGAGCTGGGATCTTGTGGGAGACGCGGGGGAGGTCGACCACTTTGTGGTGGAGCTGTTGCCCTTTGACCCGACGGCCGATCCTCCGATCACAGGCCCGGCCATCGCTACTCAGCTCAGGCCGGCGGCGGCTCGAAGCACGATCTTTCCCACGCCGATGCCGCCTGCGCCGAACACCCCCCGTTACACCCTTGCGATGGTCAGCGCGGTTCCTGTTGACCCCGCGCTGGCGGTCAACTCGGAGATCTCCCCCGCTCGGTCTGTCCTTCCGGCCGGTGCGTATGTGCCCACCCAGCCCACCTTGCTTAACCCATTTGCCTACAACGATGGGATGGGATGGAACACGGCCCCCGTCAGCTTCGGTGGCCCCCCTGGGCCTGCGGGGAGAGCGGTGTGGACGTTCGGAGTGGAGGCGTCCCACTTCGGATGGCGGCTGGGACCGGCAACGCCCGGGCTGAATATCGCGGTACGCCCCGGCCCGTCCGATACCCAGGTGCGGCTGTTTTTGCGATCGGATGGGGTCAACGGCGGAAAGCGGCTGGTTCTGGAAGTAGGCTTCATCGGTGATCCGGTGGTCGCGGACACGGTGCAGGTAACGGCCCGTGCATGGGGGCCGGGCGGACCCTGGGGACCACAGGTCGTTTCCGTTACCGTAGACCCTGCTCTACCACCGGCACCGTTGGTGCGGCTAGAACTGCCTCTCGCGGTGGCCGGTCCCGGCACGGTCTGGTACCGTCTGGACGTCCAGGGAGGGAACGCTAGTCCGGTCCAGCCGGTGGGCTTGTTTGGGGTGCGGCTGGAGCCATAGCCGTGTGGTGGCATCGAGACGGCCGAGCAGGCCGTGGTACCTGATCGATCCTACAACGATGCACCCGGAGGGTGCCGTCATGTGGCGCGTATCCAATAGCATCTCGCGATTCTTAGTCGTGCGATATGTCGTGCTGTCGGTCGTTGTGGCCTGCCTGGCGAACACAGCACGGGTCGAGGCCGGTGGAGTCCGCGGCTACGTGTTCGGTTTGAACGCGGAGGGGGTATTCGAACGGCCGATAAAGGGGGCAACAGTCGAGTTCCTCAGTCCGGACGGAGGGGTTGTTGCGAAGGCCACCACCAACGCGGCTGGGTACTACCAGGTCAGGCTGGCCCCAGGGGTATATCGGTACCGGGTTTCCGCGCCCG
Organism: Planctomycetota bacterium; assembly: GCA_026981825.1. GTDB lineage: Bacteria > Planctomycetota > Planctomycetia > JALXBF01 > JALXBF01 > JALSID01. The sequence goes on along the minus strand of JALSID010000091.1, from coordinate 14,211 downwards.
GCTATAAGACCGACGACGCGGGCCGTCAGATTTCGGTCCAGTTCCCCGATCGCTATGTCCTGCGCAACTTCAGCTTGAAGCGCGGCGAGGACAAGCGACCGGAGCAGCAGCCCCCAACCGGGGAAAAACCGGGTGTCCTGACGGGCCACGTCTTCGAGGACAGGGCAGGGCGGCGGATCGGCGTTCCGGGGGCTCGCATTGTGCTCAAAGGCCCGACCGGCACTTATGAGGTGTTCAGCGCGGAGATGTCGCCAAAGAGTTCGGGCGAGTACCGGATCACCTTGCCCCCTGGGACGTACTCCGCTGCTGTCTTAGCGGTAGGGTTCGCACCGGCGACTGCCCAGGGTATCGAGCTCCGCGCCGGACAGACGACCGAGCACGACTTCGTCCTGCACCGCCTGCCCGGCAAGGCGGGCGCGATTAAGGTCACGCCGAGGATCGAGCCTCGGCCCGCTCGTCCTGTCCCAGGCAAGGTCGAGTTGTGGGTTCGGTCTCTGGACGCAAGGAACCGGATCTTGGGACCGATCGAGGGGAGTCTGGGCGCCAGCACAGCCGTCAAGGTGCCGCCCGGGCGCTACCTCGTCCTCGGATACGCGGGCGGTGGCCGGTATCACGGCCAGGCCGGGCCGGTTACCGTTGGGGCCGGGGAGACGACCAGCCTGGAGCTGGTTCTGTCCGGATCAAAGGGGGAGGACCAATCAGCAGCGTCGTTGGTGATTCAGGTTGTGGACGGTGCCGGACGGCCGATTGCCGGGGTCCGTGTGCTGGTGCGTCGACCGGATCAGCCTCTCCGCGCGGCGAACTCGGGAGTCACCGACTCGCAAGGGCAGGCAGCGTTCCACGGCCTGGAGCCGGGGGCGTACCAGGTCCTGGCTCAGAAGGAAGGGTTCCGCCCGGAGGGGCGCAGCGTTGACCTCACGGGCGGTAAGACGGCGGCCGTCCGACTCGTGCTGCAACAAGGCTCCGGTGCTCCTGGCCGGCAACTGGCAAGGGTGACCGGGTACGTGGTCTATCCCAGCAAGCGGAGCGAGACCGGTTACTTCGGGGTCGGGGGAGCGCGAATAGAGTGGACACCGCTCGGCGACAGTGGAAGGGCTGTGACCGTTGCTACCGACCGAACCGGTCGTTACGAGCTTTCCCTGCCGGCAGGCAAATACATGGCTCGCGTGCTTCCTCCTGGGGACCGATTCGGCATCGTCCAGGAAATGGTGGAAGTTCCGCCCGGCGCGCTCAGGAAATTCTTCGTCCTTCGTTCGCGTGAGGTTGTTTCCGGGGACACGGTGCCGGTGCGGGGTGTTGTGGGTGTCCGGACAGCAGGTGCGCTCGGCCGGCTTCAGCCTGTGGCGGGGGCGCGCGTCAGCTTCCGGGAGGCCACCCAGCGGCTCGGTGATGCCGCATCCGCCGTGTCGGACCGACGAGGCACCTTCCGGGTACAGTTACCGCCTGGAGAATACGTCGTTTCGGTGCTTCCTCCTCCGGGATACAGCTCTCGGCAGCTTCGTGTTCGGGTCAGTCCGGGTATGGGTCCGTTGGTGATCGAGCTGACCACCGCCGGTGAGTCTGGGCCGGGGGGAGGGCCCCAGCCGGCCGTCATCCAGGTCGTTCAGGCGGTCGGGCCGCTTCTACCTGCGCTCCGACCGGTTCCAGGGGCTATCGTGCGGATCTACAGCCAGGGGCGGCTCGTGGCCGGCGGACGAACGGATGCCTCCGGCACGTACCAGGCTGTGTTGCCTGATGGCGTGTATCGCGTGGTTGCCGAGGCCGGAGGTCTGACGGGAACGGCCAGTCTGGTGGTGCGGAACGGGGGCCGGGCCCAGGTGGTGCTGCGCCGGCGAGCGGTACAGGAGCCCCAGGCCGGTGTCCCGGGGGAGCCCGATGGAAGTAGGACCGCGGTGACGATTGAAGTGGTGGCGGTGCGGCTTGCGGACGAGATCCGGGAATCCGCGCCCTTCCCCGTCCGTGGTGCGACGGTCTTGTTCCGAACCGGTGGAGAGGTGGTGCATAGAGGCGTTACCGGAAGAGGCGGCCGCTATGTCACGAAGCTCCGCCCGGGCAGGTATCTCGTAGTCGTGCGTCATCCGAGGCTGGGCAGGGCCACGGTGAATATCGTCGTCGGCACGCGTCCGCTAACAAAGCGGGTTTTGTTACCGGGCAGGCCGGTGGGGGTGCCCAGGGCATCAGTGCCGCAGTAGCCGGCTTGCGTCGCGATCCGGGCGGCGGAGGGAGCAGATTGGGCCGTGCCGAGAGGAGAGAGCAGCCGGTTGGGTAGGGGGAGCTTTATGGATCGCGCAGTGCCCGTTTGATTTGGGCAAGTCGTTTCGCCTCCGGCCGCTGTTTGTAGAAGCTGTCCAGGGGGTAGCACCCGGACACGAGGCCGTTCCGCGGTGCTGTGGTGCAATCACTGAAGGTTCGGCAGATGCGGCGGCGGTCCAGTTGGTGGCCGGCCAGGCTATCGGCGATGAGCTCCGGATAGGTGAGCACGCATCGGCCAATGCTGGCGAAGTCGCACCAGCTCTGGGCGACCGTGCCTCGGGCAGCCCACGGGATCCACTCCTGCAGGTACGAGTACCCTGACGCCACGATGGTGAGCTCCGGGAAATGCTGCTTGGCTATGCGGGCCGCCTGGAGTAGGCGGGCGACACCGATGAGCGGATCTTCAGGGGGCAAGTAGCCGTCGGAAGGGGGATAGGCGGCGGGCCGCTGGATGTGTGGGTTGTAGTAGGGGCTTCCGGCTGAGACGCAGACCAGTCGGATTCCGAGGGACGAGCAGATCCGGAGGAACTGGAGCGGTTCGTTCCAGTCGATGCCCGTCCCGGTACCGTCCCCGCCGAACGCGTACCGGTAGGGGCCGGTGGTCTGAGGCACTCCGATCCCGTCGGGGCCTTTGATGAACGGGGCGAAGTCGAACAGGCTAACGCGAACGGCAACGTCCAGGTTCGGCGCGGTAGCGCGGATGCCTTCGACGACCGATCGTAGGAATCGCGTCCGGTTTTCGAGTGTACCTCCATATCGGCCCGGTCGATCCACGGCGGAGAGGAGTTCGTGACCGAGGTAGCCGTGACAGTGCTTGATGTCCACGAAGTCGAACCCGGCTTTATTGGCGAGCTGAGCGGCCCTGACAAAATCTTCAACGAGTTCGTCGAGCTCGCTGTCGGAGAGCACACAGTCCAAGCCGGAGATGCCAAACCGTTCGTCCAGGATGGGATGTCGGTAAACGATGCGAGGCTCCAGGCGGTCGTGGGAGTTGGGGCGAGCGAAGCGTCCGGAATGGGTGAGTTGCAGACCGACGAGGAGGTCGTCGGACCGGCCGAACGCGTCCCGATGTGTCCGGACCAGTTCTTCCCGGAGAGCGGCCAGTGCGGGCACGTTCTCTTCGGTGAGGCAGAGCTGGTTGGGGTTGGCGCGGCCGTCGTGCCGCACGGCCACGGCTTCGCCCCCCCAGATCAGTTTGGCGCCGCTCAGGCCGAAGCGGCGCCAGCGGCGGCGGGTCAAGTCGCTCGGCTTCCCGTCCCGTGTTCCGTCCCAGCCTTCCATGGGGAGCACGCACCAGCGGTTCGTTAGCTCACGGCCTGCGATCTCGATGGGCGCGCGTAGGGGATCGTCGTCGGGATTCTCGGGGCGGTCCTGCAGGGGGATGGTGCAGCCGAGCTGGTCGAGGTAGGCGGCCAGCTCCTGAGCGGTTTGGAACGAAGCTGGCCGGGGATAGCGTGGGTGTGCCTTTGCCATTGCGGTGCACCGGACTCCTCACCAGAAGGGGGCCCAACTGGTGCCCCATGGGTTCCACATCATGATAGGGGCCGTGTGGCTCCGCCCACGGTCCCTGCCGCGATTGGCGTTTCACGTGTCGGTGCGGGCGGTGCGAGCTGGCAGGCCCTGCTGCTGCAGCCGGCAGCGCACGCGGGAGGCGTGCGGTTCTGCCAACGAGGCTGCCATCGTCCCGGGGCCCGTTCGCTGCGCCGTCCGGCGTCTGGCACCGCCGGCGGCCCGGGCGGTCTGAAGCAGGCGGCGTTCGGGGTGACCAAGGGAAGGATGGCCCTACCGCGCAGCGGTGCGCCCGAGCTCTGGCAGATGTGCCGGGCAGTCGCCTGAAGGAGTCTACGGGGATCGGCAGTGGCCGTTGGGCGTTGCCGTTGTGAGCTCTCCGGCATGACCTTCGCACCCGCCCCTTCTTGTGGCAACGGTGTGGTGCACAAGGGGGTTGTTGCCAGGCCGTGCATGCGGCGCGAATAGTCACTGGGGGTCCTCAGTTCGCTCCGCCGCGTCGCCAGGTAGGCCTCGTATGACCGCTACGCGCGGACCGTGGATTGGAAGGAGGCGGTGGCTCGGGGTGGGCTCATTGACCGATGCCAGAAGCGGGGATAAGCTAAGTGTGGTGAGCTATCAGTTTCGGTGTGGGTTGAGCTTTCCGGTGCAGATGGTTGCGGCAGTGCCCTGTGCGAACGCGGTAGTAGCGTGCATTATTGGGGCCGCGGGCTGACCCGCGGCCGACAGGGCGTACTGCTGTTTGCGATGAGCAAAGAACCCTGAGGCCGCGGGTCTCAGGGTTTCCTTTTTGTGTGGCGAGATTTGGCTTGCGAGCGGAAAGGAGCAGGGGCCGGTCGGCTCCGGAGAGAGCAGATGCAACGTATTGAGGTCTACGACACCACGCTTCGGGACGGCACGCAGGGAGAGGGAGTGGCGTTCTCGCTACAGGACAAGATCCTGATTGCTCGCAAGTTGGACGAGCTCGGCGTTGATTACATCGAGGGAGGCTATCCCCTTTCGAATCCGAAAGACGTGCAGTTCTTCGCAGCGATTCGGCAGGAGAAGTTGAAGGACGCTACGGTGGTTGCCTTTGGCATGACAAGGCGGCGCGGGAAGCGTCCGGAAGAGGATCCTGGACTGAGGGCGTTGCTGGACGCCGAAACGCCCGTTGTCACCATTGTGGGCAAGAGCTGGGACCTGCACGTTGACGAGGTCCTGCGGGTCTCACGGGAAGAGAACCTGGCGATGATCCATGAATCGGTGTGTTATCTCAAGGAGCGGGGGCGGCGGGTGTTTTACGATGCGGAACACTTTTTCGACGGCTTTCGGGGCAACCCGGAATACGCGATCCGGACGATTCGAGCGGCTGCTGAAGGGGGGGCCGAGAGGATCATCCTTTGCGACACGAACGGCGGCAGTCTTCCGGAATGGATTCGGGCCGGTGTGGAGGCGGCTCGCGAGGCAGTCGACGTACCGCTGGGCATCCATTGCCACAACGACTGCGATCTTGCCGTGGCGAACACACTTGAGGCCGTTCGGGCGGGTGTCGTCCAGGTGCAGGGAACCATTAACGGAATCGGTGAACGTTGTGGCAACGCGGACCTGTGCAGTGTGATCGCCAATTTGCTCCTGAAGTTTGACGGATACGACCTGCTCCGTCCCAATCGGCTCCGCAAGTTGACCGAGGTGTCCCGCTTCGTCTATGAGACGGCGAACATGAACTACCGGACGAATCAGCCGTTCGTTGGAACGAGTGCCTTCGCGCACAAAGGGGGTATGCATGTGCACGCGGTGGTGAAGCGACCGGAGACGTATGAGCACATCGATCCGGCTCTGGTGGGGAACGAGCGGCGGATTCTGGTGTCCGAGCTGTCCGGTCGCTCGAATATCCTTGCAAAAACGGTGAAGATGCGGCTGGATGCGGATCCTCGCCTTGCGGAAGAGGTGTTGCGGCGGGTGTGTGAGCTGGAGAACCAGGGTTATCAGTTCGAGGCGGCGGAAGCTTCGTTCGAGCTGCTGGTGCGCCGGTTAGCGGGGCAACACATTCCCCGGTTCGAACGGATGGGCTACCGGGTGAACATCGAGGTGGAACGAGACGGCTCGATCGTAACCGAGGCTACGGTGAAGGTGCGGGTGAATGGGCGAGTGGAGCATACGGTTGCCGAGGGGGATGGGCCGGTGCACGCCCTGGACGCGGCGTTACGGAAGGCGCTGGAGCCGCACTATCCAGGGATTCGCGAGCTTCGGTTGGTGGACTATCGGGTGCGCGTGATCAACTCGCGTGCAGGCACGGCGGCGCGGGTTCGTGTGGTGATCGAGTCACGCGATCGTGACTCGGTCTGGGGGACTGTCGGTGTCGATGAGAACATTGTGGAGGCGAGTTGGGCAGCGCTGGTGGATAGCATCGAATACAAGCTTCTAAAGGATGAGCTCCGGCAGGCGGGCGCTCCGGAAGCTCCCAGGCAGACCACTCAGGATTCGCCTCAGGCTGTAGCCGGGGTCGGGGCTGACCCGGGTGATTCAGCAGAGCGCGAGCGTGAGGTGTAAGCAGCGATGTCGAACGAGGAACTTTCGCCACGCTATGAACCGGCCCAGGCCGAAGAGAAATGGTACGTCTTCTGGGAACAGCGGGGCTATTTCCAGTCCGACCCCGACGATCGGAAGCCGTTTACGATCGTGATCCCGCCGCCCAACGTAACGGGTGCCCTGCATATGGGGCATGCTTTGAACAACACGTTGCAGGACATCCTGATCCGGTGGCGGCGGATGCAGAACTTCAACGCGCTCTGGATTCCAGGCACGGATCACGCCGGGATTGCCACCCAGGCGGTGGTGGAACGGCGACTTCTGGAGGAGGAGGGCAAGACACGTCACGATCTGGGCCGGGACGCGCTCGTTCGGCGGATATGGGAGTGGAAGGACGAGTACGAACAACGGATTCTGAGCCAGTTGCGCCGCTTGGGGTGTTCGTGCGACTGGCGGCGTACGCGGTTTACTCTGGACCCCATCTGCACCCGCGCCGTGCGGGAGACGTTCTTCCGCCTCTTTGAGGACGGTCTGATTTACCGGGGCAAGCGTCTGGTCAACTGGGACACGCATCTCCAGACGGCGGTGGCGGACGATGAGATCTTCTACGAGACCGTACCGGGTCATTTGTGGGTGTTTCGCTACCCGCTCAAAGAACCCGTCGACGGCGTCCAGTACGTGGAGCTTGCCACCACTCGGCCGGAGACGATGCTGGGCGACACGGCGGTGGCGGTGCATCCGGACGACCCCCGCTACAAGAAGCTGATCGGCAAGACGGTGATTCTGCCATTGGTGAATCGGGAGATTCCAATCATTGCGGATCCCATCCTGGTGGATCCCGAATTTGGGACGGGGTGCGTCAAGGTTACACCAGCCCACGACCCCAACGATTACGAGTGTGCGTTGCGGAACGGATTGCCCATGATCAACATCCTCAACCCGGACGGAACACTGAACGGCAACGCCGGGCCTTACGCGGGGTTGGACCGTTACGAGGCGCGCAAGCGGGTCGTCGAGGACATGGAGAAGCTGGGGCTCCTGGTGGAGGTGAAGGATTACGAAGTCCAGCTTGCCCACTCAGACCGTTCGAAGACGCCGATCGAGCCCTACCTGTCCGATCAGTGGTTCGTGCGGATGGCCACGTTGGCCGAGCAGGCGATGGAGGCGGCTCGGGACGGTCGCGTGAAGTTCCACCCCGAGCGGTACGTCCGTACGTACCTCGATTGGTTGGCCGAGAAGCGGGACTGGTGCATTAGCCGGCAGCTCTGGTGGGGGCATCAGATTCCGGTGTGGACCAGACAGGTTGAGCTTTCCACCGTGCGTCAGGCGGTCGAGGAGTATTTAAGTGGCGGCTTTGACGGGCAGAATGTGGCCGCACGCCTGACGGAGACGAACAGCGGTAAGAGCTGGCGGCTGGTGGAATTGGCCGACCCTGTGGCTCTGCAAGGCGCGATCGACGAGCTGGGCCGCCTTGCGGGCCAGGGGGAGACGCGGGTCGAGATCCACGTTTGTTTGCGAGAGGATCGAGCCGAGGAGATCGGCCGCCTGGAGGCGGCCGGTTATGTGCGGGATCCCGATGTGTTGGACACCTGGTTCAGTTCCGCTCTCTGGCCCCACTCAACCCTGGGTTGGCCCGAGCGTACGCGCGATTTCGAGTACTACTATCCGACCGACGTGCTTGTTACGAGTCGCGACATCATCACCCTGTGGGTGGCACGCATGGTGATGATGGGGCTGTACAACTGCGGGAAGGAGCCGTTTCATGACGTCTATATCCATCCGAAGATCCTGGACGGCTTTGGGCAGACGATGTCCAAGAGCAAGGGCAATGGGGTGGATCCCCTGGACATCATCGCGTGTTATGGCACGGATGCGCTCCGCTTCACGCTGGCTGCCGTGACCACCGAGACTCAGGACATTCGCTTGCCGGTGGGATACCGTTGTCCCTACTGCGGGAACATCATCCCGCAGAAGCTGGAGCACCAGCGGATGAAGCCGGAGGGGGGCAAGAAACCGAGGATTCGGTGTGGCAAGTGCGGCAAGGATTTTCAGTTTTCGAGCCCCAATTTCACGCCGGATCCGGGCGAGCCGGTTGCGCTGATGGTTTCGGACAAGTTCGAATACGGCCGCAACTTTGCGAACAAGCTCTGGAACGCGGCTCGGTTCAGTCTCATGAACATGGGGGGATATGAACCGGCGCCTGTGGAATGGTCTGCGCTACCCATGGAGGACCGTTGGATTCTGGGCCGGCTGGCTTTGACGGCGGAGCGGGTCACGGAGGCGTTGGGGGCGTTCCGGTTCAGCGAAACGGCCCGGCTACTGTATGAGTTTGTCTGGGGCGAGTTCTGCGACTGGTACCTGGAGATGGTGAAGGAGAGGTTGAGGTGTGCTGAGGAGCGTCCGGTGGCCCAGCGGGTGCTCGCAGCGGTTCTCGACGGCGCGGTTCGCCTGCTCCATCCGATTATTCCTTTCGTCACAGAGGAAATCTGGCAGGCGATGGCCCAGCGTTGCCCGCGGCGTGGGGTACCGCAGCCGCAGGAGGTTGCAGAATCGGTTATGATCTCGCCCTGGCCGCAGTACGACCGGGGCTGGATTGACACCAGGCTGTTCGAGCAGTTTGAGGCTGTACAGCAGGTGATCCGGGCGGTTCGAAACATCCGTAGTCTGTTCCGCTTGCAGCCACGCCAACCTGTTACTGCCCTCCTGAAATCCTCCACCGAGATGGTGCCGGTCTTCGAGGCATTGCGCCGCCACATTGTCCGCCTGGCGAGTCTTTCGGAGCTGGTCATCGGCACAGACCTGGAGCGGCCGGCTGACTCGGCGGCGGAAGTAGGGGCCGAGTGGGAGTTGTATGTCCCGTTGTCGGGGTTGATCGATCGTCAGCAGGAGATTCGGAGGTTGGAGAAGCGACGCGATGAACTGACCCGTATCGTGCAGTCGGTGCGCAAGAAGCTGACCAACGAGGAGTTTCTCACCAAGGCGAGGCCGGAGGTCGTAGAAAAAGAGAAGGAGCGGGCTCGGGAACTGCACCAGCAGCTCGAAGCCTTGGTTCGTGTTCTCGACGACCTCAAACGGGTCTCCGATGCCGGTCATCCGGCTGGCCCGTCCCGCTAGAGCCAGCGGCTGCATCACCAGAGTTCGCGTGGCGGGTTTCTATAATGGGGAGTTCTTTCTGACGCTTGAGTCCGCGACTGGTCGTCGATTGGTTCAATCTTCGCAGAGCTTCCGAGGCAAGCCATGGTGGGTGGAACCGGCGTGCGCAGACTAGGTATTCTTGTCGGGGGTGGTCCGGCCCCCGGGATCAATGGGGTGATCGCCGCAGCTACGATCGAAGCGATCAACAATGGCATGGAGGTGTTTGGCTTTTACGAGGGGTTCAAATACCTGGCCCAGGGGGACGCGACTCGGTATCGGAAGTTGTGTATCGACGACGTGACCGGAATTCACCTGAAGGGGGGGTCGATCCTGGGCACTTCTCGCCACAACCCCACCAAGGTTCCGGCGGAGATGCATAACGTGCTTGGTACCTTGAGGGGGCTGGGAATCGACGCTCTTATCACCATTGGCGGTGATGACACAGCATACAGTGCCAGCCAGGTGTATGCGGCTGCCAGCGGGTCGATCCGGGTGGCACATGTTCCGAAGACGATCGACAACGACCTACCGTTGCCCGGTTCCGCACCGACCTTCGGATTCGAGACGGCGCGGCACTACGGCGTGATGCTGGCGCGGAACCTGGCCGAAGATGCCAAGACCACCAGGCGGTGGTACATCGTAGTGAGCATGGGACGAGCGGCGGGTCATCTTGCCCTGGGGATCGGCAAGGCGGCCGCTGCCACGCTCACCATCATTCCAGAGGAATTTCGGGACCAGCCTGTGACGGTCGGCAAGGTCTGCGACATCATCCTTGGGTCGATCATTAAGCGGCGGAGTATGGGCGACCATTATGGGTTGGCGATCCTGGCGGAAGGCTTGATCCAGGCGATCGGGGTGGAGAGGTTGAAGGAAGCCGTCGGTGGTGAGGAAGAGCTTCGCCGGTACGGTAGGCTGGAGCGCGATCCCCATGGGAACCTGCGTCTCGGTGAGATCGCCTTTGGTCGCCTGATTCGGGAGCAGCTTGAGCAGCGGCTGAAAGAACTGAACTTGAATGTGAGCATGATCTCCCAGAACTTGGGATACGAGTTGCGCTGTGCCGATCCGATTCCCTTCGATGCGGAGTACACCCGTGATCTCGGTTACGGTGCCGTTCGGTTCATTCTGTCCGAAGAGGCTACGAAGTTCGGCGCGATCATCAGCATTCTTGGGGGGGCCATGACCCCGTTGAAGTTCGACGAGATGCTGGACCCTGAGACCAAACGGATGCGGACGCGGAAGGTAAACGTCGACGGGGAGGCGTACCGGTGCGCCCGCAGCTACATGATTCGGCTCGAGCCGGCGGATTTTGAGATCCCTTCGCGGCTAGCACGGCTGGCGGAGGTGGTCGGGATGACCCCGGAGCAGTTTAAGCAGCGGTTCGCCTATGTGGCCCAGTCCTAGCCGGCAAAACGCCGCACACGCGCCTGGGCCGTTTCTCCTGTCCGCAAGGGGAAAGGGGCCGATCCGGACGTAGTCGGTCTGGCGCGACGTTGCCACGCGGTGAGGCGACTGTGGTGAACGGCGGTGCCCGCGTCCAACAGCAGCGCAGAAGCGCCTGGGATCTGAGCTTGCTGCGCTGGAGGTCTGCGATTGGGGGCCACGTCGTCTGGCCCGATGTTCGCCGTAACCGTGCTGGCATTTGCAGGGGCGGCGTGGGGAAGAGCCACTGCTTGACAGGGGGCACGTGAGGGTGAGCACGGATCAGCGCAAGACGTTCCTGGAAGACTTTCGCACCTTCTTCCTGCGCGGGTTGGTGTTCCTTCTGCCCCCGGTATTGACCGTCTGGATCCTCGTGCAGGTATGGCTACTGTTTAACCATTACGTGGGTGAGCCGGTCAACACCGGGATTCGGTACGTGGTTGCCTGGGTGATCAACGATGCACGAACTACCGTGGCCCCAGACGAAGCGCCCAGGTATCGGTACATCCGCAAGGTGGATGTGTGGGTTCCCGCCGAGGTGGCGTGGGTGGTTGCTGCGAAGGAGGCGGTGGCGGGACTGCCCGAGGATCCCAACCAACGGGACCAGATCCTCCAAGAAGCACTGCAGCGCAGTGACTTCCCCACGTCCGTAATTGGCGTCTACGAGCGCTATGTGTACTACCAGTACTTCCTCCCCTATCACCTCTCCTTTGCCGGTTTGATCGTCACCCTAGTCGGCGTCTACTTCGCCGGCCGCCTGTTGGCCACCTTCTTCGGCACCACCCTGTGGGCATTGACCGAGCGTGCTCTCTTTGGCGTTCCGCTGGTCCGTTCGGTGTATCCCCATGTGAAGCAGTTCGTGGAGTTCCTGCTGAGTGAGCGGTCCCGGGAGTACAACCGGGTGGTGGCGATCGAGTACCCCCGCAAAGGGATCTGGTCCATTGGCCTGGTGACGGGAGCGGGGATCCGGGAACTTGAGGAGGCAACCGGAGAGGAGTATGTCACCGTCTTCGTGCCCTACACCCCCTGGTCAGTGGCCGGATATGCGGTGGAACTTCCCCGCGATGAGGTGATTGACCTGAACATAAGCGTTGACGAGGCATTGCGGTTTATTGTGACCGGCGGGGTGCTCAAGCCGAAGTTCAGTCCGCTTACTGCGGCCGGCGAGCACCGACGCAGGACGGTGGAAGCGATCACGAGCAGGCGGCGGTCGGTCCGACGAGACACGCTCCGCGTCGGAACACGGGGGAGCAAGCTGGCGCAGGCCCAGACGGCCTACGTCGTGGAGCTGCTGCGAAGGGTGGCTCCGGAGATCGATTTCGAACTGGTCGTGATCCGTACGCGCGGGGACCGGGTTCAGGACCGCGAGCTTGCCGAAATCGGTGGCACGGGCGTCTTCACTCGCGAGCTCCAGCACGCTTTGCTCGACAATCGCATTGACCTGGCCGTGCACAGTTTCAAGGATCTGCCGACCACGCGGGTGGACGGTCTAACGATTGCTGCCGTGCCCCCGCGCGAGCTGCCCTTTGATGTGCTCGTTACCAGGTCAGGGTGCCGGCTGCACGAACTTCCCGAGGGGGCAATTGTGGGAACGGGCAGCCTGCGCCGCCAGGCGCAGCTTCGTCGGCTGCGGCCCGACCTGCAGATGATGCCGATTCGGGGCAACATCGACACGAGGTTGCGAAAGCTGGATGAGGGCGAGCAGGGTTTGCAGGCCGTCGTTCTGGCCTTTGCCGGGTTACGCAGACTGGGCTTGGAGGAGCGGATCACGCAGATTCTGACGGCGCGTGAGATGCTCCCGGCTCCGGCCCAGGGCGCCCTGGCCGTGGAATGCAGGATGGAGGACGCGGAAGTGATCGAGATCGCCCGGCTGGTTGATGATCCCTGGTCCCGCGTGGCGGCTTATGCTGAGCGTAAGGTCTTACAGCACCTGGGGGGCGGCTGCCATGCTCCCATGGGGGCGCTTGCGGAAGTCACGAGCAACGGTCTGACCCTGTGCGCCGCCGTCTTCTCTGCCGATGGCCAGGTCGCGGTGATCGACCGGTTGCGCGGCCCTGTCCGGGACGCCGATCGGCTGGCACAGGCGCTGGCGGAGAAACTGATCAGGCAGGGCGCGGACGAGTTGCTCCGCGCGGCCGAGCAACGCCCCTCTTAGCCCGGTGTGCGGCCTTACCATTCCTTGTACGGCCGGATGAGCCGGTCGTACGCGAACGGGGGGAGCAATCGGAGCAGCCGGACGAACAGCGCCATTTGCCAGGGGAAATCGAACGTACGCCGTTTACGCGCGATCGCGTTCGCAATCTTTCGGGCCGCCACGTCCGCGTCCATGAGGAAGGGCATGTAGAACTTGTTCTTCGCGGTCATGGGGGTGCGTATGAAGCCGGGCGAGACGGTGGTCACATAGATTCCAAACGGACGGAGTTCCACGCGCAGCCCCTCAAGTTGCACGCGCAACGCGGCCTTGGTCGCACAATACGTGCTGCTGTATGGAAATCCCCGGTAGCCTGCCAGACTGCTGATGCCGACGATATGTCCGAAGCGCCGATCGAGCATTTCCGGCAACACGGCTCCGATCGCGTAGATCGCCCCCAGCACATTCACCCGGTAGAGCAACTCTACTCGGTCCACGTCGAACTTTGTCGCTTTTACCGGGTCGCCCACGCCCGCGTTGGCGATGAGCAGATCGATTGGCCCTAGTTCCTGGCGGACGCGATCGATTGCCTCTCGGACTTGTCGGCGGTCGCTAACGTCGCAGGGAGCAATCACGGCGCGCGCCCCCATTTTCTCTACCTCACGGGCCACCTGCTCGAGCCGATCTTGACGGCGCGCGAGCAGGCCGACGTGGCAGCCGCGCCCGGCAAGTTCCAGAGCCAATGCTTCTCCAATGCCGGAAGAGGCGCCGGTGATCGCGGCCGTCTTGTACGGAAAGCTTGTTGCTTGGGCCATACGTGAGCTCGTTCGTCTCTGACGCTGCTTGCACCGGAGCCGATCGCACCGGATTGCCTGGTCCGGCGGAGCCAACACCCAATGAAAGAATCTTAGGCTCGCCCTCACCGGTCGTAAGGGGGAGACGGGCCGCTCGACCAGCGGTCATCCTGTGCACGCGGACGCGTGCTGAACGAGAACCCCCGCACGGCCTATCCCGGCGGTTGCAAGCAACAGCGTCGCCGTGCTATCCTGCGATTCGATACGGTGGCGAGCCATGGTTCGGAGGAGGGCGAGGAATGGCTGTGCGCAACGCGGATTCGGAACAACGATGGCGCTGGTACAGACGATCGCTGGCCGAGATGTGGACCGTGTTAGCGGTCTGGGCACTGGCGGGCGTATGGACCATTGCGGTCTCCTTCGCACTTGGCCTCCGCGTTCGCCCTGAGCAACTCTCCTTTC
>JALSID010000090.1 GCA_026981825.1 Planctomycetota bacterium | reverse complement strand
CCTCAGAACACACCGGCAAGGACCAAACCTGGGCCGGGTTGTCCGATGCCTTTGCTCGCACATGAGAACGAGTTCGTTCCCCCCCGGCTGGCCGCCCGCCTCTGAGGTGAGCCATGCTGCTGCCCCCTTCAACCGACTACGGCTCGCCCGGCAAACCGAGCTCAACAACCCGATCTCTCCGACGAATAGCGCAATGCGATCGCTGTTCGGGCGCTCCGTAAGCGACGCGGCTAGAGATCAGAGCGAGAGGGGACCGTCCGGGTCAGGCGCTTTCAGCCCCTCTTGCGAATGGGTGGATCGCGGTGGTACGCCCGCTCCTGGACAGGCGTGCTTTTCGGGAAAGACCTCCTTTTCGAGCGCCATCGGAGAACTTCGGTTACAAACCACCGAGTCCTCGGCCCGCTCCGAACCGGAAGAGCGGCGACACCGTGAACTGGTTATCGGTGGACCGCCCCCTGCCGGCCGGAGTCGCACACGCGGCAATCGCTGCTGGGGTGCATCTGGTGGAAAGGACGGGAAAATATGCTAAACTGGTGAGATAGGTGGACTGCGCATCTACCCGTTTCCAGAGCCTGCCCTGCCTACGGCGTCTGTCCCCATACGGAGGATCGTCGATGCGGTTGACTTGGGCGCTTCTCGGTTTGTGCACAACTTTCTGTCTGGCTGTCGGCGTCTCCAACGCGCAGCAATCCTCTGCCCAGAAGCCCAGCCAGACCCCGCAAAAAACGGTGGCGAAAAAGCCAGAGTTCCCGCCGTTCAGCAAAGTAGCCGAAGGGTACCAGGAGGTGGTCTCCACCACCGATGGCAAAAGGCCCCTCTTTCGCGTTTGGTTCCGCAAGAAGGACCAGCAGCTTCTCGCCGAACTCCCCCCCGGCTATGGGTCGCAGCGCCATTACATCGCGCTGACTGTGGCCAGTGGCGAACGGTTCGCGGGGTTGCAGGCAGGCGAACGGTACGTCTACTGGAAACGGTACGATAAGCGGCTCGCCCTGATCGAGCCCAACGTCCAAACGCGGGCAACGCGTGAAGAAGAGGCGAAGCTGTCGGTCAAACGCTTGTTCACGGACCGGGTGATCGCGGAGGTGCCCATCGTTTGCATTGGCCCCAGCGGTCAGCCGGTCATCGACCTGGACGCCTTTCTGGTCGCTAATGTACCCACCTTCTTTGGGGAGCGGATCACCCGCCCCGGTCTTGTTTCGGTCCCCAAGGTGAAGACCTTCCCCGAGAACCTCGAGGTGGAGATTGAAGGGCCGGTGGCCGGGGGGCGATTGAAGCGGTTCCACTTCTCGATCAGCCGGATCCCGGACAACACCGGCTACAAGCCCCGGCTAGCCGACACGCGGGTGGGGTACTTCACCACAAGCTACGACGACCTAAGCAAATACGAGGATGAAACGAGGGTCCGCTACATCAATCGGTGGTTCCTGCAAAAGGGCGATCCCAAGCTGGCGCGCAGCCTGCCCAAGAAACCCATCGTCTTCTACGTCGAGCACACCACGCCGGTCAGATACCGACGGTGGGTCCGGCAGGGGGTACTGTACTGGAACAAGGCGTTCGAGCAGGTGGGCATTGTGGATGCTATCGAGGTGTACTTCCAGGATGCGAAGACCGGCGCCCACATGGACAAGGACCCCGAAGATGTCCGCTACAACTTCATCCGGTGGCTCAACAACAACATCGGCACGGCTATCGGACCAAGCCGCGTACACCCACTGACCGGCCAGATCCTGGACGCGGACATCATCCTGACCGATGGTTGGATTCGGCACTACTGGAGGCAGTACACCCAGGTGCTGCCCAAACTGGCCATGGAAGGCTTTGGGCCGGAGGCGTTGGAATGGTTCCAGAGTCACCCGCATTGGGATCCGCGTGTCCTCCTTGCTCCGCCGGGTGAACGACGGAGGACGCTCCTGGCCTTGACCCGGTCCCTTTTCCGCCCCCTTGCCGGGCACCCGATCGCCGTAGCGGACTCGCGCATCCTCGGCGATCAGGAGTTTGACGGGCTCGTCGGCACGCCCGTGCAGCAGAACGGCTACTGTTCGCTCCTGGAAGGACGAGCCCTCGACGTCGCCCTCATCCGCATGCACCTGGCGACGCTTGGGGTGGTCGACGAGTCCGACGGGAAGGAGCAGGACAAGGGCGAGAAAAAGGAGGAAAAGAAGAAGCCCAAGAACCTGCTGGACGGCATCCCGGAGGAGTTCATCGGTCCCCTGGTCGCCGACCTCGTAGCTCACGAAGTTGGCCATACCCTGGGCCTCCGGCATAACTTCAAAGCCAGCGCCCTGTATCCTCTGGATGCCATCAACAGCCCCGAGATGAAGGGCAAGCCGTTCGCAGGCTCCGTGATGGATTACCTGCCCGTGAACATCCGAATGGAAAGCGGCAAGGTGCAGGGCGACTACGGCATGGTCAGTATCGGCCCCTATGACATGTGGGCAATCCGGTACGGCTACGCCGCCAACGACAAAGAGGCTAAGGAAGTGCTTAAGGAGGTCTCCAAACCGGAACATCAGTTTGCCACCGACGAGGACACGTTCGGACCCGACCCCCTTGCTCGCCGCTATGACTTCAGCAAGGACCCACTCGATTACGCTCGCGAGCAGATGCGGCTGGCGAAGTACCACCGCGAGCGGCTCCTGACCGAGTTCGTCAAGGACGGCGAGAGCTGGGCGAAAGCGCGGCGCGGCTACGAGCTGACCCTGTCCCTCCAGGTGCGGGCTTTGCGGATGATGGCGGGCTGGTTGGGCGGCAAGTACGTGCATCGTGATCACAAGGGCGATCCGGGCGAGCGCCCGCCGATCGTGCCCGTTTCGGGCAAGAAGCAGCGCGACGCGTTGCGGTTTGTGCTGGAGAACGCGTTCCGTGACGATGCGTTCGGGTTGACTCCGGAGATGGTTCGCTACCTCACGGTGGACAAATGGCTGGATCGGGGCCTGTTCAGCATCGCCGAGGGTAGCGACTATCCGGTCCACGACCGGGTGATGGCCATCCAGGCCACCGTGCTCTCGATGCTACTCAACCCGGAGACCCTCCGTCGCGTGTACGACAATGAGTTCTATCAGAAGGGTGAGGAGGACACCTTCACGCTGGCCGAACTGCTCCGATCCACGACCAACGAAATCTGGAGCGAACTGGCGGAACCGCCCAAGCAGAAGTACACGCCGGCGAACCCGCTGATCAGCAGCCTCCGCCGCAACCTGCAGCGGGAGCACGTCGAGCGGTTGCTGGATCTGGCCGTGCCGCAGGACTCCAGCGGCGCCGCTTACAAGGCGATCGTCATGCTTTCGCTCCACGAACTGCGTGACATCCATCAACGGATCCGTCGCGCACTGCAGGAGCGCGGCAACCTGGATCCCGCGACAGCAGCTCATCTGAGCGAACTCGACGTGCGGCTGAAGAAGTTCTTCGACTCCCAGTACATCTACGGCGGAAACCTGAACACGGGCGGTGGCTTCGGAGGCTTCATCATCCTCCGGGAGACCGAGAGCGCCGCCGAACCACGCTAGCGACAGCGAATTGCCATCGTCCAAGACGGCCCTGCGTTGCTGCGCAGGGCCGTTTTTGTTGAGGATAGTATCTCTTTCGCCGCGGCCGGCCCCTTCACCACACCTCCTCTTGACATGCCGATTGCCCTGCACTGTCCTACAAGCCCCCGCGGGCGGCGCCGCTCTGGTGTCTGCCCCTTACATCCACCCGTTCAAGCCCGCAGTCCCCGTGGGAACCGCCGGAGATCCCCGTTGCACCTCGGCTCATTCACCACACGAGCTGCATCGCCAATCGGGACAGGAACGCGACGCCACGGCGCAAGCGACCCGCCGGAAGCGTCCCTTACGGCAAAGAACAACCCCGGCGTTCGACGCCGGGGGTAATGTTTCTGCCGGAACGGCCGCCATCCTCATGGGCGCCCCTACCGGGTCGCCCCTGAGGGAATGCCCGAGGCCGGGGGGCCGAGCGGTTGGGGTTATCGGGGCTACTCGACCGGCTCCGTCTGTTCTTTACTCGCCACCTGGGCATCTTCGTACACGTAGCTGATCCAACCGACAAGCATTTCATCCCACGTCTGGATGCCCCACTTGACGTCCTTGCCTGGATCAGGATTGTAGGGGTTGTACCGCGAATTATCCCACCAGGCGGTGGCGCGAATCCGCGTCCCGGCGGGAACATGCAGCGGCTTTGCGAAGATGTAGTTTGTCTGCCAGTTGAAGTCCCATCTGGGCACAGAAAGCAGCACTTCTTCCCGGCCATCGGGGTAGATCACCTCGTACAGGAAGCGCTTTCCCCGCCAGTGCATGTGGGGAAACAGGGAAACGATCCGTGCATCGCGATCGAACACAAACGTGGCCGTTTCGCGGTGATTCATCGCTTCGGCAGGTATGCGGATCCGTGTGTTTGCAAAGAGGTTCTGTCTCAGTTCCTTCCGCGGCCGAGTGCGGTAGAGCTTGATGCCGACTTTGGTACGATCCACAGCCGCTTTTCCAGAGGGGGTGTAATGCATCTCAAACACTAGCTTTGCCCCCGCCGGCACACGAATGCCGATCCCGTCCGGACAGATGAGTGGGTCATCGCCTGGGGCCCACGCCACCAGGGCCGCGATCTGGCCATCTCGCTCGTACAGGCGTTTGCCGGGCCGAAGGATGTGCACGATCACATGATGCACGACCTCCCGCGCTCCAGGCTTCACCTCAGCCGCTTTGACCCAGACATCCCGCTCGAAGCCCGGATCTACCACAAAGTACTTGTAGGGCAGAACGCCGGTCGGGGGCACACGGAAGGCCACCGGCAGCTCGAGGATAAGATCAGGCTTTCCGATCATCCATTCCTGGGCGTTCTGCTGCTGTGGCTGCGGCGGCACGTCGTCCCCCTTGGGCATCCCGGAGTCGATCCAGGCCACCACGGTCTCCACTTCTTCCCAACTCATCCGTCTGTCGTTGCGGAACTTACCGAAGCGTGG
>JALSID010000089.1 GCA_026981825.1 Planctomycetota bacterium | reverse complement strand
GCTCGGTGTCCCGCCGCCGACGGATCGATGTGTACACTGTGTGCTGGATTACGGCGCGATGCAGCCGGGGTGTTTTGTTTGTGAAAGCCGAACGACCCAGTGACCTTTTCTTCCTACCTTTTCGTCCCGGCGACCGGCCTTGGCTTGGAGGTGCACGGTGAAAGTGGTAGTCATTGGCGCGGGTGCGATGGGGACGGCCTGTGCCGTGTTGCTTGCCGGTAAGGGCCACGAAGTGACGCTCTGGTGCCGGCGAACGGAACATGCGATGGAACTTGCCCGGGCACGGGAAAACAGGGACTACCTGCCAGGAGTGAGGATACCGGATCGCGTCCATGTGACGGCGCGCGTAGCGGATCTTGCCCATCCTGACGTCTACGTGATCGCGATCCCCTGCGTCCATCTGCGCGCGGGGTTAGCTCCGGTACAGGACGTCGTGGGGGCCTGCCCTGCTCCGACCGTGAGTGTGATCAAAGGCATTGAGCAGGGCACGTTCCGGCGGCCGACAGAGATCATCGAGGAGATGCTGGGTAACAGACCCCTGGCCGTCTTAAGCGGCCCCAGCCACGCCGAAGAATTCAGCAGGAGTTTACCTACTACCGTCGTGCTCGCTTGCCGGGATGCCGCGCTGGGCAAAAGCCTGCAGCAAGAGTTCTCCACGCCGCGGTTCCGGGTGTACTGGAACGAGGACCTCGTGGGTGTGGAGCTCGCAGGGGCGCTGAAGAACATCATCGGCATCGCCGCAGGCGTCTGTGATGGGCTCGGGTTCGGGGACAACGCGAAGGCTTCGCTGCTGACGAGGGGTCTGGTCGAGATCACCCGGTTCGGAGTTGCGTTCGGCGGGCAGCGAGAAACCTTCTGGGGACTGGCCGGCCTTGGGGATCTGATCACCACGTGTGTGAGCCCCTTCGGGAGGAACCGCTCGGTGGGCGAGGCGCTGGGCCGCGGCGAATCGCTCGAGAAGATCCTGGATCGCATGAAAGCAGTTCCCGAGGGCGTCTGGACGTGCCGGGCCGTGCGCGATCTGGCCCGCCAGCACGCGATCGAAATGCCGATCACGGATCAGGTCTACCAGGTCCTCTACGAGGGAAAGCCGCCCCTCCGTGCGGTCGACGAACTGATGACTCGGGAACTGAAGCCGGAGTCGCTCTAGGGCGTTACCGTTCGCCGCCTGCCACAGTCGGTCCTCTATTGACCCTCCTCTAGAATTCGTGATCTTGAGCACCAAGGTGAGCACACCAGAGCGAACGGGAGGAGGCCTATGGCATTGAACCCGATCAAGGTCGGCGAGAAAGCGCCCGATTTCTCGCTGCCGTCTACGCTGGACCGCGACGTTTCCCTGTCCGAGTTCCTCGGCAAACAGAACGTAGTGCTATTCTTCTACCCCCTTGATTTCACACCGGTCTGAAGCCGGGAGCTACCCGCCTGCGAACAGGAAGCGGCCAAGTTCGCAGGCGTGGATGCCCAGGTCCTGGGCATCTCGGTCGACAGCGTTCCCTGCCACAAGGCATTCGCGGAGAAGCTGGGCGGACTGCACTATCCGCTCCTGTCCGACTTCCATCCGAAAGGCGAAGTGGCCAGGAAGTACGGTGTGTATCTGGAGGACAAGGGCATTGCCGCGCGAGCCACAATCGTGGTGGGCAAGGATGGGATCGTGAAATGGGTGAAAGTGAACGACCTGGACCAACAGCGTGACAACGACGAGATCGTCCAGGCGATCAAGGAAACCTGCGGAGCTTAGGGTTTCATCGGGGTCCTTCAGCGGCTCGCTCCGGTCTCGGGGCGAGCCGTTTTTGCGCCCCTTGCCGGTGGGCGTAGTGAGTGCCGGGCTTGGCAAGCGCGGCCTTTTCCCTGGAACCGGGGATTCCTCTTGCGCGCATCGCGCGCCCAGGTAGTGGGGGCCGTGCAGGGCGTGAGCAGTCCTCGGTGACGCCTTTACCGCCTGGTGAGCGGAGCGCGACGCTGGCAGCCCTCGCCCCCGGATATGGCTCAGAATCAGTGTCGCATGCGGTACATTGTCGTGGGTGACATCCACGGATGCTTTGACGAGTTCCAGGCACTGCTGGAACGAATCGGGCCTGGCCGCAATGACGAAATTGTGGCGGTAGGGGACATCATCGATAGGGGGCCCAAGAACCGAGAGGTCCTTCATTTCTTTGCCCGCCATCAGGAGGCCCGGACCATAATGGGCAACCATGAGCGGAAGCATGTGCGGTCTTTCTTCGGTGAGGTTACCCCGTCTCGTTCCCAGGTTCTTGCCCGTGAGGAGCTGGGGGCCGAATACTCCTCATGGATCCGCTGGATGGAGCAGTTGCCCCTCTGGGAACGCCTCCCCCAGGCGCTGATCGTCCATGGCTTTTTCGAACCAGGAGTCCCGGTAGAAGAACAGCGACCCACCGTGCTCACCGGAACGCTCAGCGGCGAACGATACCTGGAGCGACACTACCGTCAGCCATGGTATGAGTTGTACGATGGCGAGGTGCCCCTTATTGTCGGACACCGAGACTACTCGGGGGCGGGTAAACCGTTCGTTTATCGGGACCGCGTGTTTGCCATCGATACCGGTTGTGTCTACGGTCGGTTTCTTACCGCTTTGATCGTGCCCGACTTCCAATTCGTGCAGGTGCCCGCCCGAACCGCGTACTGGCCGCGCTAAGCTGAGCGGGCGAAAGCGCCGCCCCTTGCCGAACGGAGCGCGACCGCGACGCCGAGAGGGCTCCGGCCCCGCTCTGCACAAGCTCCGCGACGCATCTTGGTATGACTGCACCAGATCGGACACATGAGGCTGGCCGGTCCGCCGGGTCAGGAGGTCGGCCCCCACAGGAGCAACGCCGGATGCGGTACAGTTAACAGGCCCTCCGCTCGAACAGAACGGCCGTCTGCCGGGGAGCGTCGGAGACGAAGCTCGGCTGGAGTTCGCCCGGGCGCCCAGTTCTCTGACGCTAACCCCCGCTGCAACCGGGGTTGACGGGACGCAGCAAAATCGGTCCATTCGAAGCGATCATCTTCCGGCTGGCGTGTCCCAATCAGCACGCTCACGTGAAGCGGATTTGCACCGATACGGATGGGCACCGTCATGCGTCTGATCGGACCTGGGAAGGAGCGGGACAGACGGGACGAGGGTCGCTTGCCGGATGATGTCTGGGTGGTTGTCCCCTGCTTCCGCGAGGCTCCGCGCATCGGCGACGTCCTGTCGTCATTGCTTGCCATAGCCCGGAACGTGGTCGTCGTCGACGACGGATCGGACGACGGTACAGCCGAAGAAGCCCTACGCTTTCCGGTGTGGGTGCTGCGTCACGCCGTCAACCTGGGTCAGGGGGCTGCTCTGCAAACGGGGCTGCGTTTCGCTTTGGAGCAAGGCGCAGCCTTTGTGGCCACCTTCGACGGGGACGGCCAACACGACCCGCACGACCTGATTCGGTTGTACCGAGCGCTTCGGGAAACCGGCGCCGACGTTGCGCTCGGTTCTCGCTTTCTGGGCAGGGCCGTCGCTATGCCCCGCTCGCGACGCCTCGTTCTGCGGGCCGGCATCTGGTTCACTCGCCTGCTGTCCGGCATCCGCGTCACCGATACGCACAATGGCATCCGCATGTTCACCCGTCGGGGAGCAGAGACGGTGCGGATCACCATGAACCGGATGGCTCATGCCAGCGAAATCCTTGACCAGATCGCTGCATCGGGTTTGTCGTACACGGAGGTGCCCGTCACCGTTCGGTACACCGAGGCCAGTCTGGCCAAAGGGCAACGCACCCGCAATGCGGTGCAAATCGCGCTGACCCTGCTGGGAGATCGGTTAGCACGATGAGCCTTTTCCAGTTAATCGTAGTTCCCTCTGCCGCTGCAGCGGCGGTCTACTACATCGTTGACGGCTTGCGTAAACGCAGCCGGCTCGTTCCGGGTCTGCTCTGGGGTACCATCTTTGCCGCCGTTGCCGTCTCTGTCGGCTTTCCTCACCTCCCAAACATGCTGGCCCAATCCCTTGGGATCGGACGCGGCGCGGACCTCGTCCTGTACGGAACCACGGTGTCCCTCATCCTGGTCGTCCGCTGGGTGTATTGGAAATACCGAGTGTTGGAGCAGATCCAGACCGAACTGGTGCGCCAACTGGCCATCGAGCGCGCGCGCTTCGGAAAGGTGATCCAGGGGGATGAAACTGGTGGGACCGATCGGACGGCCGTGACGAGGCTCCGGAAGACCGCGTAACCCACACTCTAGCCCAGCACCGGCGCGGTCCGAGGAAGGCGCTCAACCCCCTCGCGTGGTCGTTAGACGGTAGGTTTCGGAGGTTACGCAATCAAAGCCCCAGGAACGAAACCGGAGTACTCCTGCCCGTCGGCAGGGCCGCACTCCAGAAACAAGCGGCATGCACCCGGTCGCGTCGCGTTGTACATTGTCTTTGCGACGGCGCTGGCCGTACGCCTCTTGGTTTGGGCGGCCATTGAGCACGCCGGCACATCTCGGGTCGGCCCCCCTGGCAAGGACGGCCATGCGTACATCGCTCTTGCGAACAGCCTGGCCGCCGGACGGGGCTACGTCCGCAATTGCCCCCGTGTGCGCCTTGATAATCCCCCTATCGATGTCTACATGTTATCGAACGCGAAGCCTGACGGTGCGATAGAAACGCTACGGCGGCTTCACCGCCGGTATGACCTGTCCCATTTGCGGGTCGCTCTCTGTCACGACTCTCGCGTGGGCAAACTGGCTGCCACAGCTCCCCCCATCGAACAGGCTGCCTACCCGGCGCCCGGGTATCCGGCTTTCCTTGCCACGCTCAAGCTCCTGGCAGGAAGCTCCTTCGTCGCCGTCGCCACTCTGATCCAGTGCGTCCTGGACGCCGCCACAGCAGTGTTGCTGGCGTTGGCCATCCGCCGCCTGGCTCCCCGCGCGCCGCGATGGATCTATTTCGCCTGGTGCTTCTACCTGCCGGCGGTCACCGTAGCAAACGAGATCCTCACCGATAGCGTTGCGCTGTTTCTCGCGGTAGCTTCGGTCGTTCTTGTTGTGGTAGCACCGGTCCGTGCCACTACGACCGTCCTGGCAGGGGTCGCGCTAGCTCTGTCCGTAAGCATCCGTCCCCAGTTCCTCGTGGCGGGATTGGTTCTTGCCGCAGTCGTGATCTGGCAAAAGCGTGACGGCTTGCTTCGGCGGTTGAGTCGCGGCGCCCTCCTGGCCGCACCGGCGGTTGCGCTGACCCTGGCGTGGTGCGCGCGGAACTACACCGTGTTCGGTACGTTTGCCATCGGCCCCCCGGGCGGCGGGCTCCTCTTCTACTCCGTAGCGGCACCCGCACACGCGTTGCTTTACGGCGACGGACGATTGGCCAACAGCCAGCGTGTGCTCCTGGAGCAGTATGCCCCGGTCGTGCTGGACCGTCCACGCGACGTCTTTTCGTTTCAGGCTGTTCTGGGCAAGTGCGCGCGCGACTGGTTCAGGAAGCATCCGCTGGCCGCTCCGGCGGTGACGGTGCAGGCGATGTGGCGAAAACTGGCCGGAGTCCAAAAACACGCCGACCCGCTGCGACATTTATTGGGCAACAGGACTGCTCTACACTTGCAAACCCTGGCGAAAACGCGGAACTGGAAACGGCTGACGGTCGCCGATGTTTTCGTCTTCCTCTGGTCGCTCCTGTCCTGCGCACTTGCCCTGGTGATTGCCTTCCGCTGGGTTCAGGCGCTTGCTGACCGCCGATCGTGGCGGAATCCTGTCGCGACCGGCTTGCTGCTCGTTGGGCTACTGGCGGTCTTGCCTGTCCTGCCCCTGGGGAATCGGCGCTACGTCGTCCATTTCCTCGCCTTCTGGGTGCTGGGTGGGGCGGCGGCGTACGGAGCCCCAGCAGAATCCTCTCAGCCCGCCGAACCGCAGCGGGTGGCCGCCGAGCTGCACCGCAAAACGTCGTTGAGCTCCGCCGCCTAGGCAGCCTGCCGGCCGCGGTCTATCCCGGAGACTGTTCTGAGCGCAGGGAACGCGGGCACGGCCGGTGCTTGTTCCCCTGCCCTCCCCCACCAAGCGGACCGGATCGCGTACGCGCGGGAAAGGAGCGTACGGACCGTGCGGCAGTAGAACTGGAGAGGGGCCAGCAACAACCACCGGGCGAGCCTCGGGGCTCCCCCCTGTCCCGGGAACCTCGCCGAAAAGGCGTGGGCCAATGCCCCGTCCGGGTGACGGCGCACGTGGGCCACCAGGCGTCGTCGCTCACGTATCCACCTCAGCGTCTCAGCCCTCCACAGACTTCGGTAGCTCTCCCACTTCTCCCGCCACCAGCCCTCCCGCATCGCCGCCAGCCAGACACCCACTTCGGCACACAGCAGCGCTGGAGCGAGCAACGCAAGCGTGCTCGTCTGAAAACAACTGAACAGCACCACGACGCGATTTCGTTCGGCCAGGTAGAACTTCCTCCGGTACCGGGCGAACTCGTAGTCGTGGTGCACGATCGAATCGGGCTCGAGGACCACCCGCCACCCCGCCAGGCGTGCCCGCCAGGAGAGCTCCAGGTCCTCGTGGTAGGCGAAAAGCTTCTCGTCGAACAGACCGACCCCCTCGAAAACCTCGGCTCGCACCAGCATAGCTGCGCCGCTCGCGTAGCCGATCTCCCGCCGGCCCAGGTGAGCCCGCGCCAGCCGACCACGAATCGGGCAATCGTGTCCTCCTACGGTCCCGAAGCCGAGCCAGTGGAGCTCGTTGCCCCACGAGTTGACCCGATCGGGAGCGCCGTGTAGCAGTAGCAGGCTCTGCACAATGCCGACGCATGGATCGGCCATAGCTCGAAGCGCCCCCCTAAGGAATTGGGCGTCCACAACCGTATCGGGATTGAGCAGGTAAACGAACCGAGCACCGGTTCGGAGGGCGTGGCGAAGCAGATGATTCATCCCGCCGGCGAAGCCGGTGTTCCGAGAAGCCACGCGCAGCTCCATCTGCACCCGCCTACGCGCCGACTCGCTGCGCGTGCGCAGGTAAGCGCGAACGCGCTCCGCTGTTCCGTCCCGGGAGGCGTTGTCGAGGATGAGAACACGAAAACCTCCCGGCGGCGTTTCGGCGCCATCCAGGGCTGTCAGGCACCGCTCGATCACACGGCTATGGTTCCACGTAACGACGAGCACGGCAACGCGGGCCGGGTGCGCGCCGCTCGCCGTGGGAAGGCCCCCGCTCGAGCAGGACAAGCCGGCCGCGCCCGGCGCGAGGGGGCTTGGGCTTTCAAGCTTCGGCGGCCTGTTCTGGATCGCGCTCAACCGACTCATGGTCCTGCGGTCGTCCGTTGCGTGGAACGCTGCCCGGCTGCGCCGGCTCGGCAACCCCCTTCGGTGGAGCGGCGCGGACTGGATCACCGGCCAGTGAATCCGGTGCCGCATGGCGGGTCAAGAGCAAACTGTTTTCCGCCGTTCCCGTTTCAGCCGGCTCTTGCAGACGATCTGGCCCGAACCGGCCTGTTGCTGTATAGCGTGTGCAGCAGGAGGACACGTTTCCTTTGGCGCCGGATTCGAGCTGATGAGCGAAGGCGTACGTCGGCGAGCCCTGTGGATCGAGCGTGCCGATCTGGACGGTTGGATGCCGCCCTGGGTGCGCCGGCAGAGCACTGCCCGTTATCGGTGGGCCAGTCGCTATGTACGCGGCCGGTGCGTGCTGGACGCGGCCTGTGGCACCGGCTATGGCTCGCTGCTCCTGCGCATCCAGGGGGCGGCGCGTCTGGTCATCGGCATGGATCTCGAGCCTGAGTCTGTGCAGACCGCCGCGGAACGGACAAGGAAAACAGATGGAGTGCGATTCTGCCGCGGGGACGTGCTGGCACTGCCGTTCGACTCGGGGTCGTTCGACGTGTATGTCTCGTTTGAGACGATCGAACACGTGCCGGACCCGAGAAGGCTGCTCGAGGAAGCGTGGCGGATCTTGCGACCGGGCGGTCGCCTGCTGTTATCGACGCCGAACCGGTTGGTCACCAATCCCGGCCTCTCGGCCGACGGGCGCCCCTTGAACCCGTTTCACGTGCGGGAGTTCGCGCCCGAAGAACTGGAAGAGCTTCTAGGAACTCGGTGGTCGAGAGTCGAACTGTGGGGGATGTCGTTGTTTCCGGCTGCCTACCTGCGGCTGCTCAACGCATGTCCGGCCGGTTGGCACCGCGTAACGGCGCGGCTCAACCAGGCGATCAAGCTTCCTCTGGAACTGCTGCGAACGTACCCATCTGCGCGCCCCACTCGCTGCGCGGCGATCGACGCGCGCCGCGCCGAGTACCTTCTGCTCACCTGTGTCAAGCCGCGGCAACACGCCGCAGGAGGGGAAACCGTCCGTCCATCTCGGCCCCGAATTGCAGCGTAGGTAAAGCGCCCACCTGGAGAGCATCCGGCCAAGTCGATCGGATCGATCGAGCCGATCCCCCTTTCCCACGGCGACCGTGGGCCCCTGCCCCGTACGCCGGCTCCCCAGCCCGCGCCCGGCACACGGGCGGAGCTTCGTGTATGTTGGAAGATGGGGGAGCGAGGCACGGGCTCGGTTCGCGCGGCCGTGTGGGGAACTTCCGGTTGTACAGCAAACGCGCGATCCACGGAACCGAAACGGCAATGTATCGGTTGCGAGTGAGGAGACGAGCTACAGCACGTGCAGGGGGGCTTAAGCCGCTCCGCGTGTGCTGCGCGTGGGCGGTCTTGATCGTGCTATCGGTGGTGGTCGCCCGGTCCGCGGAGCGGCCGAATATCGTTCTGGTGCTTCTGGACGACATGGGTTACGGCGATCCCGGCTGCTACAACCCCGACTCGCGGATCCCGACGCCCACGTTGGACTGCCTGGCCGCGGAAGGGCTGCGGTTCACGGACGCGCACGCACCTGGTTCCGTTTGTGTACCGAGCCGGTATGGGCTGCTGACGGGCCGCTACCCGTTCCGCATGCCACGGCGCCGGGGGCCGCTGCTCGACGATGACCTGATCACCCTGGCGGAGTTCCTGAAACGCGTCGGCTATCAGACGGCGTGCATCGGCAAGTGGCACCTGGGGTTTGAGCACGAGAAGAATCCTGCCGGAGCTATTTTGTCCGGCGGCCCGCTGGACCAGGGGTTCGACTACTACTTTGGGATACCGGCGTCGCTGGACATTCCGCCCTACTACTTCATTCGGGGCCGAAGGTGTGTTGCTCCGCCGACCCTACGGACCGAAGCAAGCGGCACGCCCGGTTGGAGCCCGATCCAGGGAGCGTTCTGGAGAGCGGGACGGGTCGCTACAGGATTCCGTCATGCGGAGGTCCTGCGGACTCTTGTGGACGAAGCCATCCGGCAGCTCGAACGGATGGCAAGTCGAGGACGGCCGTTTTTTCTGTATCTTGCGTTGACCGCACCGCACACGCCCTGGCTGCCGCCGGAAGAGTTTACCGGCGTGGGTGGAGCCGGTCTCTATGGTGAGTTTGTCGCGTATACGGACGCCGAGCTCGGTAGGTTCCTGCGCGTTCTGGATCGCCTTGGCTTACGCGGATGGACGCTGGTGGTGGTGACCAGCGACAATGGACCGGTCTGGTATCCGCGCGACCGCGAACGGTTCGGCCACTCGGCAACCGGGCCGCTGAGGGGGATGAAGGGGGATCTCTGGGAGGGCGGGCACCGGGTCCCGTTCATTGTCCGCTGGCCGCAGCGCGTTCCTGCCGGTGTGGTATCCCGGTATCCGATCAGCTTTGTGGACTTGTTGCCGACGTTTGCCGAGCTGCTGGGAGCGAGAGAGCGGGTTCCCGATGGGTTGGACGGGGTGAGTTTCGCTGCGGAGCTTTTCGCCCCGGGCAAGCTCGATCCGGCTACGCGGGTCCTCCTCATGCAAGGCTCGTCGCGCCGCCTTGCCGTGCGGCGTGGACCGTGGAAGCTGATCCCCTTCCGGGGCTCGGGGGGGTTCACGCGGCCTGCGTTCGAGGGCGACCAGTCCGGGCAGCTCTACCGCCTGGATCTCGACCCGACCGAGAGCCGTAACCTGTGGGCGGATCGGCCGTCGGTGGTCACGCAGTTGTCTGGGTTGCTTCGTTCGCTTACGCAGGCGCCGCCGTAGGGCTAGGTGCTTGCCCGAGGCGAGAGCTGGCCGCCTGCGAAGGCGTACATCCTAAGGGCTAGACGAACGGGAGAGACGGATGAATCGGCGAGAGATGCTCAAGATCGCTGCGGGGACATCGGCCGGACTCCTGACGACGGGAACGACGCCGGCGCGACTGCTAGCAGCTCGGCCACAGCCCGATCTGATCCGGGAGGAAAACAAGCGGCCGGGCACGACAGACTGGCAGCTCACGCGGGTTCGGATCAACAAGGGGCGCTATCGTACCAGCTTGATCGAGGGCTATTGCCGCCAGCAGTCCGTGTTGGCGGGCGAGGTGCTTGAAATCTGCGTGAGCACCGATCCACCGCGCCCCTTTTACCTGGACATCTACCGGCTCGGGTGGTACGGGGGGAAAGGTGGCCGACACATGATGCGTCTCGGTCCGATCGACGGCAAAACCCAGGATGTTCCCCCTCGCGGACCAGATCCCGGTCGCCTCCGCGAGTGTCACTGGGAGCCGACGATCAAGCTAAGGGTGCCGGACGACTGGGTCTCCGGCGTCTACGTCGGCAAACTGACCACCGTTCCGCTCCAAAAGTCGGAACCGTACTGGCAGAGTTACGTGATTTTCATCGTGAAGGACACTCGGCCGGCCGATATCCTGTTCCAGTGCAGCGACAACACGTGGCAGGCGTACAACCGCTGGCCGGAGAACGATTCGCTCTACACCCATCCGAAAGCCCCTCATGCGCCCGGCGTGCAGGTTAGCTTCGATCGACCGTACGGCAAGTACGTGCAGATCGTAGACCACCCGCTGTCGGTTGGGTCTGGCGAGTTCCTGCTCTGGGAGTTCCCCCTCTGCTTTTGGCTGGAAATGCACGGCTACGACGTGACCTACTGCTCGAACAGCGACGTGCTCGATGTCGCGGCTGTGACCCGTGCTCGGGTGTTCCTCAGTGTGGGGCACGATGAGTACTGGGACATCCGCCAGTACCACGCGGTCAAGGAAGCGATCGACCGGGGCACGAACGTCCTCTGGCTGAGCGCGAATTCGGTCTTCATCGTCTCACCCTTTACCCCCTCAAGCGATGGGCGACCGAATCGCATCCTGACTCGCAAGGGAGCGTACGGCCAGGTACGCCCTGAGGAACGACGCGCGTATGCGTCGGTCTACGACGGTTTGCAGGGAGCGGGACCGGACGAACGCACGATCATTGGCGCGCGCACGGTTGTGCCGTTCAATGGTGGCGGTGACTGGACGTGTGTGAAACCCGAGCACTGGGTGTTCAGGGGGACGGGTATGAAGGCCGGTGACAGCATTCCCGGTCTGGTGGGTTGGGAGTACCATGGCGATCCAGATCTTGACCGGCCTGGACTGGAGGTGCTGGCGGAGGGTCCGGTGTGGGCGAACGGTACGTGGGAGGGGCATTACGCGGCGACGATCTTTCCGGGGCCCAAGGGCAACATCGTCTTCAATAGTGCCACGATCTTCTGGTCGCAGGGTCTGGCAAGCCCGCCCGGCCATATCCTTCCTTGGTCCCATTGGACTCGCCCACATGGGCCTGATGAGCGGGTCCAGCGGATCACCCGTAACCTGCTGGAGCGGGCGTTGGAGGGCTGACCGTCAGACGGCCGGCTCTGGCGGCCGCAAGCGGAGCAACTCCGCGGCGAGCACCGGATCGCTGCACGTGCGGGTTCCGGATCGTTCGCCAGCCTGTCTCAGAAGGGGTACCGGTGTGCGCCGCTCTGGTTCCATTCGGTGCAGCAGGTGCGCCAGGGGGTTGGGGGGAAAGCCGAAGTGAGCGAAGCGTCACCGGCTGGGAGTACTCGTCGCGCTCCGTGTACGGCTGCAGGCAGCGCTCCCGCCCGCGGGACCAGGGCCTTCCCGGTCTACAAGCTGTTTGCAGAACCGGCGGCGCAGGCGTACGAGCTGCTCAAGAGAGCCGTTCCGCATCGTTTCCTTCGTTCGCTCCGGCACGGTGGCCACCGGCTGAACACCTAACCCGATTCCCCGCGCTGCAGTGCGCCGCTGACGCAATAGTTAAAACCGCTGCATCTGAAAAGAAACGAGGGAAGATCAACTGAAGAGGGCACAGCGCCATTGACGCGGCGGCGCAGTTGCGTTTAGAGTCAACTGTACGCGCCCTCCTGGGGTTGCGCCGGTTCGTGACGAGGCTTTGCTGGCGATGTCGAAAAAGAAACCGAGACCAAAGCTGCCGGAAGGTATGTTCCACGTCGTGCTACCCAGAGGGGCGTATGGCGTATACGTTCCCGACAACTATGAGCCGAACTATGCCTATCCGGTGCTGGTCCTGATGCACGGAAGGGGGAAAAGCGAAAAGCACATGCTCCGGCTGGGTCCCAAAATCAGCCGTCGCAACTATGTGGCGGTGGCGTTGCGGGGGCCGGATCGAATCGGTGTGCGACGGACAGGCAAGCCCGCCTTCTCCTGGACCCAGTATGCTCGTAGGGAGCTTGACTTTACCCGCTGGGGGAGAATTGAGCGGAAGCTGCTATCGGCTTGTCGCGATTGCTGGTACCTGCACGACTACGTGCGCGAGGTACTGGGTCGGCTGGGGGAAGAGCTGAGCCTAGACATGCGTCGGGTCTATCTGATCGGACACGGCGAGGGTGGAGCGGCAGCGCTACGGTTAGCTTTGGGCATACCTGCTTATTACGCCGGGGTGGCGGTGTTGAATGGGTGGCTGCCGGCGGTCAGGGACGGTTGGATTCGCTGGCCTGAGGTGCGTCGGCTTCGTGCTCTGGTGGTGCACGGCCGGAGCAACCGCCGGGTACCGGTTGAGGAATCCAGGGCAGTGGCCAGGCTGCTTTACGCGGCCGGCCTGGATGTCACCTATGCAGCGCTCGATGGTCGCCATGGCATATCACGGGCGATGCTGCGCACCTTAGACGACTGGCTCATGGGGGGATGTAGCTCGGCTGTCTGAAGCCGCTCCTTCGGACTCGGTATAGGACACCCGGGTATGAACGGGTTCTCTCGTCTGCGTTCCGTAGATGTTCCCCCGTAGCTTATCCCCGGTAGTGGGATCGTTCACGCGATGAGCTCGAGCACAAAGAAGTAGACCGCGAACAAGCCGGCAACGGCGTAGAGGGAGGCCGGCTGCCGCTCGCGTCGGATCAGTTTCAGCACACAGTAGCTTACGTAGCCCCATCCGATTCCATCGGTAATCGAGAAGCTACACATCATGACCAGGAGCGTGAGGAAGGCCGGGATTCCCTCCGTGGGGTCGGTCCACCGGACCTCGCGCAGACCGGTTGCCATGACCGCTCCGACCAGAATCAGGATCGGCGCGATGGCCGGGTAGTACACGCGGCCGTCGACGGTCACCGGCGCGCCCACGATTCCGGCTACGGGGGCCAGGAAGAGAGTCGCGAGAAAGCAAGTCCCCACGACCCAGGCCGTGAGGCCGGTCCTGCCCCCCACGGCAATCCCCGCACTGCTCTCTACGTAAGACGTAATCGTGCTTGTTCCCAGGCAACATCCCACCACGGTTGCCGCTGCGTCCGCGGTTAATGCCTCCCTCGCTCTGGGCAGGTGATCCCCTCTGAGTAGCCCCGCGGCGTGCGAGAGGCCGAGCAGCGTTCCTACCGTGTCGAACATGTCCAGCATGAGGAAAACAGCCAGCACGGCCAGACCGCGACCGATCGCTTCCATCGAGCCGAACAGGCCAGGGAAGTCGAACCTGAGAATCGTCTCCGTGGGAACAGCGAACGAGAACGGCCGGCGCAGTGTAGAGAAGTCAACCAGCCCCTGGGACCACAGCACCAGTGTGGAAGCCGCGATGCCCGCGATCAACGCACCGGGAAGCCGCAGGGCGAGAAGTAAAGCGGAGACCAGCAGTCCCGTCAGCGTGCTGCAGGCGATGGGGTTGGCCAAGGACGCGCGACGCACAAGGACGTGGGGGTCGGCTTCCACGATGTGCCCCCATTGCAGACCGAGAAAGGCGATGAGCATCCCGATGCCCGCCGCTATGGCGAAACGCAGCGGGGGAGGCACACTGGCGAGCACGTGCTCTCGTATCCCGACCCGACTGGTGGCCAGAAAGAAAAGACCGGCCAGAAGGTTAGCCGTCAGTGCCTGTTGCCAGGTGAACCCCAGGATGTTGCAGACCGTGATCGCGAAGAAGACGTTGTGCCCCATGGCCGGGGCCAGGGCAACCGGATAGTTGGCGAGGTAGCCCATCAGAAAGCAGCCGAACGCGGACGCCACACAGGTGGCGAAGAAGACGCTCTGCCTTGGCATACCGGCGTTTCCTAACACGGCCGGATGGGCAAAGAGCACATAGCACATGGTGAGGAATGTCGTGAGTCCAGCGATGAGCTCGCGGCCAGGCGAAGATCCACGAGCTCGAATCTGGAACAGTCGTTCGAGACTCTCGCGCATGGCTCGCTGCTCGCTCCCTACAGTGTGGATCACAACCGTTGTCCGGCTGATCGCCGGCGATCGGCCGGACACACCAAGTCTAGTGAGCAGAACGTGCTGGTCTGGCGGCGGCCGGTTCGAACCGAAGCGAGCGATGGCGGTGTCGGTTCGGTGGCCGTTTGAACGGTGCGCCTAACGAATCTTCCACATCCGCCATGTAATCCCTTCAAAGCCCGCCTCTGCTCTGCTGGTGGCCAGATCGAACCCGAACGCAACCTCCTTTCACGAAGGCAGTTCTGTGCAATCCGGGCGGAGTAACGATCTGGCACGAGCTTTGCTTGGTCACGACGCCGGGCATGGGGTTGGGAAGCAGGGGGTAGTTGACCGATTGTCGACAGGTCCGGATCGACTCTGCAGCTTGCCCCGTGTGGGAAACCTGCTCGAACGCGATTCGGCGGTGGTACGGAGCAAGTTGCCCCCTTTCGCGGATGTGGTCTTGCCGTCGGAGGCGGCGGCTGCCGAGGAAAGTAGGCATTAAAGGGACAGGAGGATGCCAATGGTGTGTCAGTCTGTTTTTCAAGTGGACTCGGTGGAGGGAATCTCCTGGCAGAAAGCGGTGCTGATCGCTCAAGAAGCCGCCTATTTTCCGGGCGAGATCCGCTTTCGCTACGGGATGCGCTGTGCGGATGCCCACTCGGCGGAGGAGTTGGTTGCCCTCGAAGTGCCGCCGAAGGCGTGGGTTTGTGTGGAGAGTGATCGGTTCGATGCTGCGTACATCATTGAGCGGATTCGCCGGATTGCGACCGGTTCGGCACATGTGGCGGTGAGTTTGGTCGCATAAGTGGCGAACTCGCGCTCTGGCGGAGCTCGAGAACAGGCGTTGTAGCCCCCATGCCGGGCCGTCCGGCCACTGTGGCCGGGCGGCTTTTTTAGTCTAAACCGGCGGAACGCTCGAACGAACGACGCCGTCGGGCAGCGGATCGCCCTGCCAGTCGTTGCTCCGCCAGCAGTTCTGAGCTCCTCCGGGCTGACCTGCTCTCAACGAACTCGTTTACGACAGAACAGTCGCCTGGTAAGCTGACCTATGGACGGCACCGACCTGCACGAAGGAGACCGGTGTCGGCGAAACCGGATAAGGCACACGAGGTATTGGTGCAAAGCGGGCAACTGCATCAGGCGGTCGGGAACTCATGGCTACGCATTTGGCTTCTTCTGCAGTGCGGACGGCCCTGGCAACGGGGTTGATCTGGTCGACGGTCGTCTACTGGCTTGCCGGCGGGGCACGTGTGCTGGCCGGTACGGGGGTCACACCGCGAGAAGCAGGATACACGACCTACTTCAATGTCCCGTACGCGGAGCGGGGCAAGGAAGAGCTTCTTTTGGACGCCTACATACCGAATGGTTCCGGTCCTTTTCCTGCGGTAGTGGTGATCCACGGGGGTGCCTGGCGGATGGGCAACAAGGCGCAGCTTGCGCTGCACGCGGCCCGGCTGGCGCGCGCCGGGTTTGCGGCGTTCTGCATTAACTACCGTCTGGCGCCTGCTCACAAGTGGCCCGCGCAGATCCATGATTGCAAAGCAGCGGTTGTTTGGGTAAGGAGGCATGCGGCGCAGTACAAGGTCAGGCCGGATTGGATCGCTGCCTACGGCTACTCGGCCGGGGCCCACCTGGCGTGTATGCTGGGGGTAACGGACCCGAAGGACGGTTTTGAGGATCCGGGCTCCAAGGGGGACAGTTCGGTTCAGGCCGTCTGTGCGGGGGGCACGCCATGCGATTTCACCATTATCCCACCGCGAGCGCGCTGGCTGACTTTCTGGTTGGGGAAAACGCGCGGTGAGGATCCCGAGCTGTACCGCCGTGCATCTCCGATCAGCTTCGTTGATCCCTCCGACCCACCGACCCTCCTCTACCATGGCGCCGCGGATCAGCTCGTGCCGCTCCCGCCGGTTCGCCGCTACGTGCAGCTTCTCCGCAGCCAGGGAATCGAGGCTGAACTTGTTGTGATCCCGGATGCCGGGCACATTCTTGCCCCCTTCGTGCCAACGGCTATAGACTCGGTGGTTTCTTTCCTCCGCAAGCACGCGGGTCAGAAGGTCGAGGCGCGGGTCGAGAAAGGCGACCGCGTGCCCGGTTCTCATCAGGGGGACAAGAGGCCGGAGCGGGAAGACTCCGGTCGGACTGATCGTTAGAGTAGCTTGTTCGCGCCGTTGCTCGCCGACGCGTTCGCTCCTCAGCTACGCTCCTCAGCGCGTAGGTTCGGCTCCAGGGCGATCTCAAACGGCGTCTCCAACGGCGCACCGGGTCGGTCCACGTATGGCACGGTTCGATACCGCGTGAGCCATTCTCCCGGTTTGACCGCGCAGAAGACGTAGCCGCGTTGGGCGTTGTAGAACCGAACGAACGGGTTTTCGGCGAGGATCCCTGCCTTGTCCGGCGGCTCGGCCACGCCGTTGCCTCCGGAGCTGATCGAAGTCCCGACGAACTCCCAGGCAACTGTCGGCGAGGCTGGATCATCGAAATGGACGCGCAGTTCATTGCACCAGTGGGAATGAATGTCGCCGGTGATCACGACAGGCCCCGGTACACGGCGCTCGGCTAGGAAGCGCAGCAACCGCTTCCGCGCCACGTCGTAGCCTGCCCACTGGTCCATAGAGAAAAGCTTCTCGTGGCCAGGCTTCCGATCGACGCGGGCCATCATCACCTGCTGGGCGAGCACGTTCCACCGGCTGTGGCTGCCCAGAAGCTGACGCATGAGCCAACGCTCCTGGCGGGGGCCTAACAGAGTGGCCTGCGGATCGAACACTTCTTCCGTGAGCGGCTTCAAGCCGTCGCCGTTGGGTTGGTCGGTGCGGTACTGGCGCGTGTCGAGCAGGTAGAACCGGGCCAGCGATCCGAAGTCAACGGTACGATAGAGCTTCATAAACGGCCCCCGCGGCAGACTGCGGCGGCGCAGCGGCATGAACTCGTAATACGCCTGGTATGCTGCTGCACGCCGCTCCGCAAATCGGGCCGGGTCAACAACGGGTTCTTCCGAAACGAAGCCGGCGTAATTGTTGTCGAACTCGTGGTCGTCCCAGACCACCAACCACGGGCACGCGGCATGTGCCTGCTGCAGGGCCGGGTCGAGCCGGTACTGGCAGTAGCGGAGACGGTAGTCGGTGAGCGTGGTCAGTTCCTTGCCGCGGTGCTTTCGGATACGCCCCTCTTGCCCCCCGTACTCGTAGATGTAGTCCCCCAGGTGGACAATCAGATCGGGCCGCTCACGGATCATGTGCTCGTACGCGGTGTACAACCCGTGCTCGAAGTGCTGACACGAGGCGAACGCGAACCGGAGGCTGGCGGGTTCCGCGTGGCGCGCCGGCACGGTCCGGGCACGGCCGACGCTGCTATCGTAGTCCCCCGCACGAAACCGGTACCAGTACCATCGGTCCGGCTGTAGCCCGCGCACTTCGACGTGAACGGAATGACCCAACTGAGGGTTCGCGTAGGCAACCCCGCGCCGGATGACGTTGCGGAAGCCTTCGTCCCAGGCCACCTCCCAGGCCACCGGGATGACGTCTGGAGGCAATCCCGAATCCGGTTCCAGGGGGCGGGGCGCCAATTTTGTCCAGAGGACGAAACCGTCCGGGCTGGGGTCGCCGCTGGCTACTCCAAGGGTAAACGGCTGATCGCTCAGACGCACGCGGCTTGCTGCCAGGAGCGGCTGCCAACGGGTCAGAAGGGCACCAGCAGAACCCGCCAGCACCCGGAGGAATTCGCGACGGTCGAACATCATGGCAGCGTGCTCGATGGTGGTGTTCGTCGAACAGGGGGGCGCCAATTCGAAAGCACTCGCGCTCATCCTGGGCCGAACTCGAAAAACCCCGGAGCGCTGCGAAGCGCTCCGGGGGGAAGATTCTCGCGTCCGGATCGCCTGGTTAGCCTTTGGCCACCTTCTTCTTGGTATCCAGATACTCGCGGTCGGTGATGATGCCCGGCATCGGGACGGGGTAGCGTCCTTCCTCGTCGGGCTGCACGGGCGGAGGGGTATCGTAGTCCATCTTGTCCACGTCGGGCGCGAACTCGTAGCCAAGCTTCAAGTAGTCGTCGACCTTGATCTTCTGGCCGGTGTGACAGGCGTAGCGGCCCACTGCGCACATCAAGCTCGCCATCGCACCACGATACACCTCGCTGTAGGGGCGATCGTTACGGATGGCGTCGATCAGGTCGTCCCATTCGGTCTGGTACGGATTCGGCTCCTTCCGGCCCCCCTTCCAGCGCCAGACCACCTGGTCTTCCGAGTCAACGTGACCGGCAAAGATCCGGCTCTTTGCCGGGTAATGAGCGGACGTCGAAACCCGTGCCAGCCCCTTGGTGCCGTGAACCCAGGTGGCAAACTCGTTGTAGCAGCCGGGCATACACCGGCCATAGAGTACGAGCTTCGTCCCATCAGGGAACGTGTACTCGGTGACGTACGTGTCGAAGTTCTGGTCGACGTACTCGCCCCGGTAGTGGCGACCGCCGAATCCCTTAGCCTCCACGGGCCAGGCGTTCTTCATCCAGCATGCCTCGTCCAGGTTGTGGATCAGGAAGTCGCTGAAAGCGCCGCCGCTGAGCCAGAGGAACGCGTGGAAGTGCCGGATCTGGTACTCCAGGTCCGATTTGCCCGTGGTGTTCTTCTTAACGAACGCGCTCCCTGTGGGACCGACAACCCGGTAGGCCCGAGCGAACACGATATCTCCGATCGCCCCATTGTGAATCTTGTCGGCCAGTTCCATGCGGACCCGACAGTGGCGGCACATGAGCCCGACGGCCACCTTCAGGTTCCGCTTCTCCGCCTCCTTGCCAAGCTCGATCATGCGCATGCTTGTCGGACCGTCGACGGAAATCGGTTTTTCCATGAAAACATGCAGGCCCTTCTCGATCGCGTACCGGAAATGGACCCAGCGGAAGGCGGGCGGGGTCGCGAAGATCGCCACGTCGCCCGGCCGCAAGCAATCCATCGCCTTCTTGTAGGCATCGAACCCGATGAACCGCCGTTCGGGAGGGACGTCCATTCGGTCACTGAATCGCTGCTGCAGGTTTTTGTAGCTGCCGTTCAGCCGGTCCTCGAACACGTCCGCCATCGCCACCAGCTTGACGGGCCCGTTCTTAACGGACATGGCATTGGCGGCCGCACCCGTTCCGCGGCCACCGCAGCCGATCAGTGCAACACGGATCGTGTTGTCTTCCCCCGCATGAACCGGCGGGACAGTGAGGCCGGCAAAGGCGGACGCGCCGGCCACAGCACCAACAGAAGCGACAAATTCTCTACGGGTGGGCTTTGACTGTTGCGCCATGGTAGGGACTCCTCGTGCCGACTGGGTGGGTCAGAGGTAGTGAGGCACACACTTTACGCTTTAGTATGACGCAGTTCGCTCTGATTTGCAACCTTCCGACCGCAGGTGTGCCAGCTCGGAGGGGGCCTATCCTGAGGCAACGGACGGGGCGCCAAGTTGGCCCCTTTGTCGCATTGCTGCCCCGGCTAGGGCGCATGCGGCGGAAAACCGGCTCGGCGCCGAACCGGATCGCTGTTCCGATGATGGCCCGTTGCGATTGCGGCTGCCCATCAAAGCCCTCGCCCGTTCTCGCCTAGGATGAGGGAAGGATGGCCGATGGTCCGGGCACAGCGGTATGGCACGGTTTCCGAGTCAGGGGGTTTGATGGCTCGCCTGGGACCGATACTCGTTTCCGAGCAGCAGATTTCCGCTCGCGTGGGCGAACTCGCTGCCCAGGTGCACAGCGACTACGAGCAACGGCTTCCGATGACCGTGCTGGCGGTGTTGACCGGCAGCTTCATCTTCGTGGCCGATCTGTGCCGGCGGCTTGTCCTTCCCCACCGCATCGGGGTCGTGCGCGCGTCGAGCTACCGGGGAGCGACGGATCGTCCGCGGGAATTGCACACGGACGTGACCCTTGCGCCTGATGTGGCCGGGCGGCACGTGCTGCTTGTGGACGACATCCTCGACACCGGTCGCACGCTGTCGAGACTCGTGCAGGAGGTGCTCAGTCTTGGAGCTGCGTCGGTCCGCACCGCCGTGCTGCTTCGAAAGCAGGGCAGGCAGGTGGTGCCCCTGGAGCCGGACTACGTGGGGTTCGAGATTCCGGACGTGTTCGTGGTGGGTTACGGTTTAGACTACGACGATGACTACCGCCATCTTCCCTACATCGCGAAGCTGGAATTGGGGGAAGGTGGGTGACATGGAACGCGCCCCGTAGAGGCGAGGAACGGGCAATGGAACTGAGCTACCAGGCAATCGCGCGGATGATCGACCATTCGCTCCTACAGCCTTACCTGACTGACCGCGAGCTTGAGGAAGGATGCGGGCTGGCAGCGCGGTACGAGGTCGCCAGCGTGTGCATCAAACCGTATTTCGTCCAGCGCGCCGCCCAGTTACTGCAGGGCACGAGCGTGGCGGTGGGCACCACCGTCGGCTTCCCCCATGGAGGGCACGCGACGGAGACGAAAGTGCACGAGGCGGAGCAGGCCATCCGTGAGGGGGCTACGGAGCTGGACATGGTGATCAACATTGGCAAAGCGCTCAGCGAAGACTGGTCCTACGTGGCCCGCGATGTGGAAGCCGTGCTGCGCGTAGCCCGATCCGGGGGAGCTATCCTGAAGGTCATCTTCGAAAACGCTTATCTCGACGACCGTCACAAGATCGAGCTCTGTCGGATCTGTTCCGAGTTGGGCGTGGACTTCGTGAAGACGTCCACCGGTTACGCGCCGTCGGGCGCAACGCTCGACGACGTCCGGCTTATGAGGCAGCACTGCGCCCCGGAGGTGCTCGTGAAAGCTGCAGGGGGCGTGAGAGACCTGGACACGCTTCTTCAGATGCGCGAGGCCGGTGCTGCCCGAATCGGCGCAAGCCGTACGGCGGCGATCCTGGACGAGCTCCGCCGACGGCTCACAACCACCGCCTCCGAGGGGGACAGAGCCGGCTAGTCGGACCACCCGCGCACCGATAAGGGAGGCTGTGGATGTCTGCTCTAGCGGCTAATCCGGTCGTTCTGATCGGCCAGGAGCAGCCCGTGCAGGTCCTGTTTGTGGGACCGCACCCGGATGACGTGGAGTTGGCTGCGGGGGGTACAATTGCGCTCTTGGCCCAGGGCGGCGTTCGAGTGGGAATCCTGGATCTCACGAATGGCGAGCCGACCCCCTCTGGAAGCGTGAAGCAGCGGTTGGCCGAAGCAACGGCGGCAGCGAGGATCCTCGGCGTCACGGTGCGCGTTTGCCTGAACCTACCCAACCGCTCGCTTCAGGCGGACCTCGAGTCCCGCTGGTATCTGGCCGGTTGGCTGCGTCGGCTACGCCCCTCGGTCGTTTTCCTTCCGCACGGCGAGGATATCCACCCGGATCACGTGCATGGTGTTCGATTGATTGAAGACGCCTCGTTCTGGTCGAAGCTGTCACGGTCCGATATCCCCGGTGCCCCCCACCCGATCCGCCAGCTCATCTACTTCGCCTGCGTGCACCTCCGAACCGTTCGCTCACCGGACCTTCTCGTGGATATCAGCAACACGATGGACCGTAAACTGGAGGCGTTGCGCTGCTACCGGAGCCAGCTTGATCCGGAGCACCGCCGCGGCCCCGTTCCCACCACGGTGGAGGAGATGGAGACGGTCGGTCGGTTTTGGGGCTGGGTGGGACGGACGCGCTATGCGGAACCGTTCTTCTTGCGCGTGCCCCCGCTAGTACCCGACTCCCCATCGCTGGCCGCATTGATGCGGCTCGGATAGCCTCTTGCCACCTGGTGCAGCCAGTGTTCCCCCACGCGGCGTACGGTTGCTGCTTCCGGGCTAGAAAGGGTAGCAGTCGTGCGGTGTCATGGAGATGGTGAACCCCCTTTCGAGAGGGGCTTGTCGCGATCATTTCCCAGGGCAACGCGGTCCCCGCCAAAGGGGGGCCATCTATCCGATCCGATTTGGCCTAAGCGTCGAAGCAAGATCGAGTTGCAGCGCACCGCGCGGCGACCGGCCTCGCAAAATCCGGCTCGATGTGGTAGGATCAAAGGGTCCGGACAGTTCGGTCTGCAGGGTGGGAGGGGTGGTCATGAGCGAGCGGGTATCTGCGCGCGGTGGGCGCGCACGAGGCTGTGCCCGACAGGGGAGTGAGCAGGTGAACAGCGTGTTTCGGAACGGATTGGCGGAGCGGGCCGGCGCAAGGCTGGAGGCACTGGCCCGCTACGAAGTGCGACAGTTCGTGCGGTGGCTGGGGCCAACGAGCCTCCAACAGGTCGACAGCGTGGTGGGGAGTTTGCGGGCGCGGGTTGCCGAAAGCGTTCGGTCGGCAACGACGACCGAGCTTCGCAACTTCCTCCACTATGCGGCCGACCAGGTGCGTCGCGGGCTGGTCGAATTCGGCGAATGCCTGGTCTGGGCGCTCCCTGCGGAACTAAGCGCAGGTCCGGGCAGCTCGCCAGGGCGGTTTGCCACCGGCCTGGTGTCCTGCTTGATGGCGTGGTCTCGCGTGCACACGGCGGTCGGCATGATCCACGGGGTGGAAGGCGAAGTGCTCCGGTCCCGCTGGTACCTGGGACTGTCGACCGAGGAAACCTCAGAGTTACTCGAGCTGTCCCCGGAGCAATGCCGGCTTTCGTTGCAGCGTGCCCTGGAACTTGTCCGTGCCGAGCGGCACTGGAGAGAGCAACGGGCGGGTCAGCCGCAGCCCGGACCACCCGGCCGCTCACACGCAACCGGTCAGAACTCACCCACACGACCGGTAGATTCTGGTAGGCAGTGACGCGACCGAGGCTGACGGTCGAATCCAGAGCGTAAGTGTCCATGACAACACAACGACCCAACGAAGAGTGCCGCACAGGGAAAGGAGCAGCGCCAACCCGCGAACCGGTCGACCACGCGGATTGCAATGTTGCGCCCTCCGAGGCGACCCGGATCAGGGCACCGAAAGAACGGACAGCTCAAGCCGATCGCATAACCGAACTACTCGATCCCTGTTCCGAAGAGAATGTGGTCCCTCAGGCGCCGGAGCTAGCCACGCTCGACCTCCCCACCGAGCAACAGGGATCCACGGGCAGCTCGCCCGCCACCAAGCTCCAGGGGGCGTTCGACGCGGTGGGCCGCTACCGCCTTCGGCAACGCATCGGTTGCGGTGGGTTCGGCGAGGTCTGGATCGCCTACGACCCAACCCTGCGGCGGATGGTAGCCACGAAAATCCCCCGGCTATCGAGCCTGGCCCGGGCACCCTGGCTCCCCACAGCGTTCTGGGGTGAGGCGGTGATGGCCGCCCGGGCGGCCGATCGAGGGTGTGGAGTACCGGTCTACGACTTCGGGTGGGACAAGAAACTACCCTTCATCGTCATGCAGCTCATGGAAGGGAGCTTGTTGGACGTCATCCGCGAGGGACCTCTTTCCGTGCGCAGAGCCTGTTCGTTGATGCTGGCGCTGGCGAAAAAACTGCACCGCGCTCACCTGAGCGGGATCGTTCACTGCGACCTGAAGCCATCCAATATCTTGCTGCACACGACCGGGGAGGTCTACCCGTCGGACTTCTGTTCGTCCACCGAACCAGGCCGCACGCGGCACGTTGCCCTGCTCGGCGACGCCGTCCTCGGAACGCTGCCGTACATGGCGCCCGAACAGTTAGAAGGGAAACCCCATG
Organism: Planctomycetota bacterium; assembly: GCA_026981825.1. GTDB lineage: Bacteria > Planctomycetota > Planctomycetia > JALXBF01 > JALXBF01 > JALSID01. The sequence goes on along the minus strand of JALSID010000089.1, from coordinate 3,649 downwards.
CGTATGGCTGTCGGACCGATTGCTACGCCTTCGGCGTCATCTTCTACGAACTGCTCGCGGGCAAAAGGCCGTTCTCCGGCGAATCGACCGAGGAAATCCTCGAACGGGTCAAGGCACGCGACTACGTCCGCCTGTGCGAGCTCCGCCCCGATGTACCCAAGGAGCTGAGCGACCTGGTGGACCGCTGCCTGTCCCCCCTTCAGAGCGGACGGCCTGAAGATGCACGCGTCATCCGAACGGAGCTAAGCCGTCTCCTTCGGCGCCAGAAACACCGCTGTTGACCCGATCGCGCCGGAACCGTCGCACTTGGCCGCAAGCGACGCAAAGGCCCCCCTGGTCCACCCAGCAAGAAAACAGTCCTGCACCACCCGCCGAGAAGCGCACGGTCAGCTCAATCGGACGAGCCGAGCCTGGAGCTCCGCGGCCGAGCGGATCTGCTCGCTCAAGGGAACCAGGCACGCACATCCGGGGCAGCGGCTGGCATCGACAACGATGCGATAGTCGTCGATGATCTGAAACCCCTCCGGACTGGGCAGATGGCCGGTTACAGCGAAACGGCAGCCGAGGTTCCCGAGGAACGCCTCTGCCGATTTCCGACTCGTACGCCTGCCCCAGAGCAGCTCGTAAGCTGGACTGCGCCGTTCCAGTGAGAGCTCATCCAGGGTTGCCGCAGCGAAGACACCGAAGTCGAACCCCCGCTCCAGAGTGCGCTCGTCGGGCAAGCTGTGCACGATCAGGACTCCGTTCGGCGTGCGCACAGCCAGCGGCAGCGAAGCGAACAACCGACGGTAAGCGTGGTGGATCTCAACTGCCCACCGGCCGTATGCGTGTTCGATCCCGGCGCGGAACGCCACATCCTGGCGCTCGCCGTTCTTGAGGATCGTCGCTCGGCGAAGTTCCGCAATCTCGTGATTGCCCGGGATGTAGTGCACGCGCTCCCCAAACCGGCACTTTAATGCCGCAATCAGGTCCACGATCTGGTGAGACGTGCAGCCGTTGCCAGGATACCGGAAGGGGCCATGGACCACCTCCTGGAAAACGATGTGCCGAAACGGGTGACGATCAAGGGCCGCCGCTGTGAGAGCAGCGCGAAAGTTGGCGAGGTTGCCGTGGAGGTCGCCCACGACAAACACGTCGGCCTCCGGCCGCGCAGCAACCAGATCCACAAGGAGCCCGGAGCGGCGCGGCGTATGGAGGAAAAGTTCTGTTGCACGGTGCACCGTGGTAAGGATTCGCCTCGGATCCGGCATTACGGCCTCACGCCCGTCAACCCCGACAGCCCGCTTGATGATCCGCCTGTTGCATTTCCGAGAGCAAGAAAGATGTCCTCAGACGCAGGTGGCCTACAGCAGTCTAGCTCACGCCCCCGGTCGGCGTGCTCCCCGCGGAAAGATACGATCGGAGCATCCGTCAAAGGCCGGCGCCATGCTCCCGGGCACGGTCCGCCCATTGAAAGAACCCTGCGACCGGTCGCAGGCCACCGCCCACCGTTCAGGCACTGGGGGTGACGGCTCCGTGGCCGGATCCGTTACGGGTGGTCGAGGCATCGCTCAGCCGCTTGTCGATGCGATCGAGGATCATGATGGAGCGCTTCTTATCGCCGAAAAGTCCGACGCGGACTTTAATGGTCGTGACTGTGGGACGTGCTTCGAGTTTGATTACCACCTTTTTCCCGTCAGCCGTCATACTTTCCAGCCGCCCACCCAGATCGTCGACCGATTGCTGCAGCACCGGCATGCCGAGCTCCTCGACGGCGGCCGTGACCGCCGGCCACGCCCGACCGACAGAGACGGGGTAGCTCTTCTCGAGTTCGCCGTTCAGATACGCATAGCCTGCCGCTCCGGCTGCCCCGGCGCCCGCGATCATGAGCGCCGTGCACCCGGTGCTGCACAGTGCCACCAGTGCCCCGATCACGCAGGCGATTCGAGCAGAAAGATTCTCCATGTTCGTGGTCCTCGTCAACTTCCCGCGTGCTCGAGCCGGTCGGGCTCCGTCCGGCTCCAGGCGTCCTCATGTGCCGTATCGAGCACGCTTCTGCGGTTCAGAACGGCCACCATCGGCGTTTTTCCTGCCCTGGTCGGAACTCGGCCTGGCGGATGGCTTGCTGCCACGCCATCAGGTCACTGCCGTGGTCTTCTCCGACCAGATCCGCCAAAAGTTGTCGGCAGCGCAGGCGAACGGCGGGGTCGGCATCGGCCAACGACCGGTAAAGGGCCTCGGCCGCCTCCGAGGTGCCGATTCGCCGGAGAGCGTTGGCTGCGGCGAGGCGGACGTCCACCGAGACGTCGCTGGAGAGGCGCTCCGCCAGTGCCGGTACGGCGTCGGGGAGGGCCAGAGCACCGAGAACGTCGCAAGTCGTCTGGCGCACGAGGGGATCAGGGTCGCCCAGGGCGTCCAGAAACGCCTGGCGCGTCCTGTCGTGTTCGATCCGGCGGAGGGCCAGTAGGGCTTGCATGCGCGACACGGGTTCCGGTTCGGTTTTCCAGGCCTCGCTGAGCGTGACGACGATATCTTCCGGTACGCGGCGTTCCGGGTAGTTTCCCGCGTCGGCAAGGAACTGGTACGCTGCGATCCGCGCCGCCGGATCCTGACTCTCCCGCAGGATCTGCAGGGCCTCGGCCACGTCTTTCACGTGGGGCCGGCGCGCCAGCAGCACTTTAACGGACGTACATCCGGTGAGCAGCACCGAGGGCATCGACACGAGGATCAGCAAGACCCCCGCGAAGGAAACCGAACGCCTTGTCCTGCCGTAACACGTAGCGAGCACGCGCTCCCTCGCTGGTGCGCTCTGAAGAGGAGTTGGTCGTGTAGCGCCCCTTGTTAGCAGAAGGGGCCGCACCTGCCAATAGGGCCTCGCTGGCCGGGCCCCAGGCCAGCATCGCGGTCTGGTTCTACATATGGCTTCCACGACTCAAACGGACGCACGCATTGCCCCGACCGGGTCGGCAACCGCTCACGTCACCGCTGAGCGCCCTTCGACCGTCTACCCCCAGCGACAGCTCAAAGTTATGGTCGTGATGCCCGCGTACAACGCGGAGCTCACTCTGGAGCGGACCTTGCGGGAGATCCCGCCCGGCAGCGTAGACGAGATCCTTGTCGTCGATGACGCCTCTCGCGACCGGACCGTCGAGGTCGCGCAACGCCTCGGCCTGCGTGTAATCCAACACAGCAAGAACCGCGGCTACGGGGGAAACCAGAAGACGTGCTACACAGAAGCTCTGAAAACCGACGCCGACGTCATCGTCATGGTCCATCCCGACTACCAGTACGACGGCCGGGTGATCCCGCACATGGTCGCTTTCATCGAGCTAGGGATCTGCGACGTCATGGTGGGCTCGCGCATCCGCACTCGCGCAGAAGCGCTGGCGGGCGGGATGCCGCTGTACAAGTACATCGCCAACCGGCTGCTCACCGTGTTCGAAAACGTGATGCTCGGTCAGAACCTCGGGGACGCCCACAGCGGCCTTCGCGCCTACCGTCGCGAGGTACTCGAGACGATACCCTTTGAGAACAACTCCGACGACTTTGTCTTCGACAGCCAGTTTCTCGTGCAGTGCGTCCACTTCGGTTTTAGGCTGGGGGATGTTCCGGTCCCGGTGCGCTACTTCAAGGAGGCCTCAAGCATTAACTTCTGGCGAAGCGTTCGGTA
>JALSID010000088.1 GCA_026981825.1 Planctomycetota bacterium | reverse complement strand
CGCGCAGCGGCGTGCGTCAGAGGTAGCGGAGCAGGTGCAAACCAGCAATGCGTGCAACCAGACAGCGACGGCGAAAGGCCCGGCGTAAACGGATCGCCAGTCCACTCGAGGCATACCTGCGAGAGATTAACGAGACACCACTGCTCAGTGCGGAAGAGGAAAAAGAACTCGCCCACCGCATCGCTCAGGGCGATCCCGCTGCACGGGATCGCATGGTGCGTGCCAACCTCCGCCTCGTGGTCAACATCGCCAGAAATTACGCCGGAAAAGGGCTCCCCCTTCAGGACCTGATCGAGGAAGGCAACCTCGGTCTGCTCCGAGCGGTCGAAGGCTTCGACCCCAGTATGAACACGCGGTTCTCTACCTACGCTAGCTACTGGATCCGGCAGTCGATCAAACGAGCTCTCATCAACTCCGCCAAAGCAATCCGGATCCCCGCCTATATGGTGGAACTGCTCTCGAAGTGGCGACGGGCACGAATGGAGCTCGAAGACGCGCTGGGACGCACCCCGACCGCGGAAGAGATCGCCAAACACCTGGGCGTCTCCAAGAAAAAGCTGGCCATCATCCAGCAGGCGATCGAGGTGTACGACGCGATTGCGCAAACCGAGCAGACCGACGAGGATGGCGTGCCGCTGGGTGACATCGTTACGGACGAGCGGACACGCAGCCCGGACGTGGAACTGGCAGACGCGGACGTTCTGCAGAAAGCACTGGAGCTTCTCGACGAGCTCGACGAACGCGAGGCGACGGTGATCAAGATGCGGTACGGACTGGGCGAGTATGAGCCACGCACGCTCAAGGAGATCGGAGAGGCCCTCGGCTTGACCCGTGAGCGCGTGCGGCAGATCGAGCGCGAGACGCTCCACAAGATCGCTCAAAGGCTGGGACTACTGGACGACTGAGGCGATCGCCCAGGACGCCTCACCCACAGCAGCCAATAGGGAGAAGCGGTCAGATCAGGGAGGTGTCCCGGAGGCATTGCGGAGGACCAACGATGGCCACCAAAACGCGCCAGCTCCCGTATATTAAGAGGCAGCGGTGTTGTGGCTTCACCGACGTGTTCACCCCAAACTTTCCGTGGTACCTTGCGGCAATGAGCCACTCGCGCAACGCAGAAACAAAGAGGGAGGCGGTGGGGCGCGAGGAACTGCGCCAGTTCATCCGTGATATCCCCGATTTCCCCCGGCCGGGCATCATCTTTCGCGATATCACCCCGTTGCTGCTCAACCCACAGGCGTTCCGAGCAGCCATCGCATACATGGTGGAACCGTTCCGGGGACGCGGCATCGACGTGGTTGCAGCGGCTGAAGCACGGGGCTTTGTCTTCGCCGCTCCGGTGGCTCTGGAACTGAACGCGGGCTTTGTCCCCATTCGCAAGCCCGGCAAGCTACCGTACGAGACCCATCGCTACACCTACGAGCTGGAGTACGGCACCGATACGGTGGAGATGCATCGCGACGCCATTGGATCCGGCCACCGGATCCTCTTGATCGACGATGTGCTCGCCACCGGTGGAACCATGGAAGCGTGTTGCCGCCTGGTCGAGAAGGCTGGCGGTGAGATTGTCGCCTGCGCGTTCCTCCTGGAGTTGGGATACCTGCGGGGCCGCGACCGACTCCGCACCTACGATGTCTACTCCGTGCTGACTATCGACGACTAACGCAGCGGTCCACAACGAGCACCGTGCCGAGTGTCGCTCCTTCCAGGACGATGCGGCCGAGTGCCGGGCCGGGTTGCCTGCCGACGGACAGGGGGCAAGCAGCTCTTACCCCCCAATCGGCATGGACGTAAGTCGCGTGCCCAGAGTGCGGCCGTCGGTGGTGTGGAGAAAGAACGCCGCCGGCAAGGCTGGCTAACGCCCGTCCCATGGCTCCAGACTGGGCGGCCGGCCGGGTGCGCGCCCCGCGTATGTCCCCGTGGTTGTTCGCAACCCTTGCAAACGGCGAGCGATAACGAACCTGCCCCTGGGCGAAACGCAACTGAAAGGAAGATGGCCAGTTCTGCGGCGAGAGATCCCATCATTGGCGTTTCAGGACTGCGAGGTGTCGTCGGGGCCTCCCTGACCGCGGATACAGCCCTCCGGTACGCGGCGGCGTTCGGGCAATGGCTGGGCAGCGGGACGGTGCTGGTCGCCCGGGACAGTCGGCCTCACGGGGAAATGCTCTATCATGCCGCGATCGCCGGGTTAATGGAGGCCGGTGTCCGGGTCCAATACGCTGGATATGCTGCCACGCCCACCTGCGGCGTTGCCGTGCTCGAACTCGGCACTGCCGGGGCGCTGTCCGTTACCGCCAGCCATAACCCGCCGGAATGGAACGGCATTAAGCTGTTCGATCAGCTTGGTCGCGTTCTGGCGGGTCGTAAGGGGGAAGAGGTCCGGTCTTTGTTCGTCCGTGGAGCTATTACACGGTCGGACTGGCAGTCGGTTGGTGAAGCTGAAGCAGCGCCCGATCTGCACGAACTCCATCTACGTCGCGTGCTTCGTGTCGTTGATCCTGGTCTGATCCGCCAGGGGCGTTTCCGCGTTCTCCTGGACGCGAATCACGGTGTCGGCGGCATCCTTGGTGAGCGCCTGCTACGCGAGCTGGGGTGCGAGCTCATCGGCCTGGCTATCGAGCCCACCGGGCGATTCGTCCACGGCCCAGAACCTACCCCCGCAACATTGCAGGGTACAGCCCGGTCCGTGGCGCAAGCAGGCGCCGACGTTGGCTTTGCCCAGGACCCGGACGCTGACCGACTCGTCCTAATCGACGAAAAAGGACAGGTCCTCAGCGAAGAGTTGACGCTGGCCATCGTGGTCGATCATTTCCTGAGCCGAAGACCAGGACCGGTAGCGATCAATCTGTCGACCTCGCGAATCATCGAGTGGATTGCCGGCAGGCACGGTCAACCGGTTTATCGTGCGCCCGTTGGCGAGGCCAACGTCGTCGATCTCGCCATCGAGGTGGGGGCAACAATCGCCGGTGAGGGAAACGGAGGAGTGATTCTTGGGGACGTGGTCTGGATTCGAGACAGTTTTACCGGAATGGCCTTGGTGCTGGAGGCGATGGCGGCTCGCAGCGAACCGTTGTCCGTCATCGTTGATTCCTTCCCACGGTACGTGATGAAAAAGACCAAATTCTCGGTCCGGCGCGAGTGCATCGATCGGGTCGCGGACAGACTGCTCGACGAGTTTCCGGATGCGCAGGTAGATCGTCGCGATGGGTTTCGTTTGGAGCTACCGGATGTCTGGCTTCACCTCAGGCCGAGCAACACGGAACCGATCGTCCGGTGCGTGATCGAGGGCGTCGATGAGGGGGTTGCCGTGGAATGGCTTAAGCGGGTTCAGCAGCTTCTTTCCGACCACTAGCCAGGTGCGCCGGCCTGTTGACCGATGACCGCCGTGCTCGGTGTGCCGCGCAGTCGAGAACGGTTCCGGCCCTTGCCCAGGCTAGGGTCTGTCTGAAAACCGTCTTGACAAGGCGGCCGAGGGTGGGAAGGATGGGGAGACGGGCTCACGCATAGGAGGCGAATCAGGCATGGCGCTACGGACAGTTTTG
>JALSID010000087.1 GCA_026981825.1 Planctomycetota bacterium | reverse complement strand
CAGCCTTTGAGCACGCCTGTCAATCCTCTCGGAGGTAAGACCACCGACCGGAGAGCCGTATGCGGGAGAACCGCACGTACGGTTCGGAGGGAGGGGAGCCCGGGTAACCGGGCTTCCCTACCCCTATGTGGTAGCGCGACCCGGCCCCGGGTCCGCCGCCTGGCGGGACCGGAGCTCCGCCGCTGCGACGGCGGAGCAGTGGTAGCGCGACCCGGCCTCGGGTCCGCTCCAAAGCGCGGGGGTCAAGGAAGCGATGGCAGCAATGGCCCCCGACTAGGGAAGAGACGCCGCCCGTTGCGGGAAGGGAAATGGGGCGCGCTCTCTCTAGCCGCTTCGGCCGCCGGCCGAAGCGGCGCCGAGCCCGTCGCCCGGCGGGACGGGGAGCGTCGGACCGCCGTCGGGCCGGCGAGGGCGCATTGGTAGCGCGACCCGGCCCCGAGCCCGCCGCCTGGCGGGACCGGAGCTCCGCCGCTGCGACGGCGGAGCAGTGGTAGCGTGACCCGGCCTCGGGTCCGCCCCGAAGCGATGGGGCCAAAGAAGTGCTGGCAAAAATGGCCCCCGAGTAGGGAAGAAACGCCGGCCGTCGCGCTACCTCCAACGGGGAGCGCCCTGCCGACGCCGCTTCGGCCGCCGGCCGAAGCGGCCCGGAGCCCGCCGCCTGGCGGGGCCGGAGCTCCGCCGCGGCGACGGCGGAGCAGTGGTAGCGCGACCCGGCCTCGGGTCCGCTCCAAAGCCATGGGAGCCAAGGAAGCGCTGGCACAAATGGCCCTCGACTAGGGAAGAGACGCCCGCCCGTCGCGGGAGGGCAATGGGGCGCGTTCTTTCTCGCCGCTTCGCCCGCTGGCCCGAAGCGGCGTCGAGCCCGCCGCCTGGCGGGGCCGGAGCTCCGCCGCGGCGACGGCGGAGCAGTGGTAGCGCGACCCGGCCTCGGGTCCGCCCCGAAGCGTCGGCGTCAAGGAAGCGCTGCCCGAAATGATCCTCTTCGAGTGAAGAGAACCCCAGCCGTGGCGCGATTTGCCGAGGGCGCGCGCCGTCTCTCGCCGCTTCGGCCGCTGGCCGGAAGCGGCGGCGAGCCTGGCGCGAGGCGGGACCGGACCGGCGCCGCGGGCTCAGCGCAGCAAGGCTGGCTCGACTTGTCCGGCGACCTGTTGCGGCGATTGATCGGCTTGGAGACGGAAACGAATTGCGATCGGCCCCCGCGGGCAAAACGAGCGGCAAGCCGTGTGGTGTCGGCTGCGTTACCCCGGCTCTGCTGTGCGTCGGACCAAGCCAGAAAGCGAGGCGGGCCGGGAAGGCGAGTAACGGGCGTGTAGGAGGACGTGCTTGTAAGGCGTAGGACATGGCCGGGGCAACCTGTGGCCGGTGACGCATGCTGCTTCCCTCGATTCCCGGTAGAGTCTACGTGTTGCGCTGGGCCATGGGGGCCGGCCGGTTGCCGACGCGGGGTGTGGACGTAGATCAAAGACAGCCTTCGGGCGTGCTGCGGTAGATGCACTCCCACTGGAGACGAATCGTGGGGGCGTCGACTCCCTCCAACAATCGCGCTAGTTGCTCCTCCGTGTCCACGTACATGACGAACGCCAGCCCGACGAGCGAGCGGATACGGCGTGTGCCCGCCATAAGCTGGTAGTCCAGGTACCGAACGAGCTCCTTTCGATAGGAGGTCGGGTTTCGCAGAAGCCAGGGAACCAGCTCCGGAAGAAACGCGTAAGGGAAGAACTCGCCCCACCAGAAGCGCATGTGCTCCTCGAGCGAATCGCGGAGCTCCGGAATGAGCTGCACGAGGCCGTAAGAGAAGACCTCTTCCGCGGCAAACTCTGGGGAAAGCGGCACGTCCAAGCGTACGGTTATCGGGGGTGGCATGGTGGGGTGCGGTAGCGGACTCATGGTGGGCTCGCCGTGCACGAAGTGCCACAGCCTTCGGATGTTCGGTGCGCGGGCCCCCTCGAGCGTCTGGGCGAGTTGGGCTTGGTCGTCAATAGTGCTGACGAAGCCAATTGCGATGAGAATGCGCAGGCGAGGGCTTTCTGAGGCAACGTGACGGTCAATCCATCGCAGGACCTCGCGCCTGAGAGAGTCGTCCACGTGGAGACGCTCTCTGACCTCGCACAGAAACTCCGAGGGAAGGAGCTCTTTCCACCGTCTGAGGTGTCGTTCCAGGATCGGACGCAAGCGGGGGAAGTCGCGGACCAGCTCGGAGCAGAATCTGTGTTCCTCGCCGGGTTCACCTTCCGGTACGCCGAGGGACCCTGCTTGCTCCGACGGACGGACGGACTCCCCCACTCCTGTCGGTATGGTTCTTGGGCGGTGTATTAATCTCCAGAGCGAACGAATAGCCGGGGTGGAGGCACCTTTCAGCAGTCGGTCCAGGTCGTGTTCGCGGTCGATGGGCCTCAGGAAACCGCCGGCGAGCAAGCGACGGATCACAGGCACATCCAACCGGAGCACTGCATCCAGGTAGCTCAAGAGCCGCTGACAGGATCGCTCGCTTCCCATCAGATAGCGTTGCACGTCTGCGAGGAACTCGGTGGGGAGGAGCTCTCCCCGCATGCGTATGTGGCTCTCGTGTACGGGCTGAAGAAAAGAGAAGAACTCCACCAGGTTTTCGCAGAAATGGACCTGTACCTTTCGCGCGCCAGTCACGGAATAGGCCCCCGAAGCGCATGGAGCAGGTCAAAGAGCAAGCTCCTGGCGATCAACAAATCGTAAGGATCTACCCTCGGGTTTCTTCTGACGCGTTTTATGAACTTGTTCAGGCGTTTCACCAACTGCCTCGCTTTTTTCGGTATGCCATTTCCCACCGACCGGGAAACCGGTCCGCCGCTCGTACCGGACGGCGTCTGCAGTAGACCCGGTGCCGATGGGATTCGGACCGTCCGCGCCTTTGTACATGTCCTTGACTATGTTGCGTAGGGTAGGGTGCTTCGCCGGCGGCTTAGGTAACGAGCCATGATAGGCGTTGTGTACCAGCCATCCCCATTCCCCCACCCCGTACACATGCTCCCCCGCGACCTCCAGGTTGCACACGTACGCCGGGGGAGCACGGGGGGCGATGGAGACGACGCGGATCTGCTCGTCAAAGAGCGAGCGGAGCTGCTCTCCGATGCGCAGCTCGCCCGCAGGCACAAACGCCTGCCGGTCCTCGCTCCAGATCGGATGGTTCGGCGTTACGCCCAGCTCTTCGGCTTCGCCCGCTTCGTTCGCTACCGTGAGCGTGATCAGCTCATCCACCTGGTGGCGAAACCGACCGGTCACCACAGCGCCAGGGCCCGACTGGATCGGCGGACAAGGGCCGATCTCATACAGCTCTGCCCAGCCAACCAGGCCCAGCTCTTCCAGATCGAGATACACCCGTGCCTCGGTCTCGACCGTTCGATCGCGGGTGGTGTACTTGGGTACGGCAACACCCTGAGCCTCGAACCAGGAGATGGGCCGCAGCAGTTCGATCTCGGCGGTCGAGCCGTCGGGTTTGCCCATGCGAAGCCTGGCGGTGCGCCAGGTGAGCGGATCGGGTTCGAGCTCGCGGCCGCGTTCGCTGGGATCGCGCTCGGGATTGAACGCGAGCACCCGTTGTCCGAGTCGGACTTCTTCGATCGGCACCGCTTGGACGGGCACGACCGCTCCGGTGATCGGATCGACCGCAAAGCCGCGGTCGTCGTCCGGATCGAGCTCTGGGGCGAAGGTGGTATGGTCCGGCCCGTTGGGAAGAGCCGCACTCGCGAGCGAGGAAGCTCCGGGCGGTACCATGCCCCCCGCGGACCCGGCGGCGTGGAACGCCGACCGAACGAGCATCCCGAGGCCGAGGAGGATGCAGGCGGCCGCCACGGCCTGCCAGACGATGCGCGCGGGGGAAGCGAGCCCGAGCGTCGAGTCGGCGCTCAGGCGAGCGTCTTCGTGGCGGGCGCCCTTGGTCAGCCGTCTGACTGATTGTGCGGCGTGCGCAGACCGACCGGTGCCTAGCCTCAAGGAATTGCAGCTCAACGCGGCGCGTTCAGAGCCATCGCCAGGATCTCCAGACTGACCCGGCGCCTCCCTGTGCGCTTGGCCGATCGGCGGGGTGGTAGCCGAACCGAGGGGGCTATGTTTTCCTCGGCTCAGGCGTGCCCGTGATGCAATTGCATCGGGCTCAGTCGCTGGAGAATCCAGGTCTGGCCGGGTTTCTTTTTGCCCGATCAGCTCTTCCACTGCTCCGTCCTGCAAGAGCAAGGCGTCGACAGTGTGGGCGTCGGCGTCCCCGAGCTCGGTCCGCTTGAGCGGCTTTTTGCCGACCACATCCGCAGGCTTGTGGATGGGGCAATTTTCCTGGGACGCAGAAGAGCCGGAGCAGTCCGCGGGTAGCTGCGGATCACGCGGGGCATGAGCTGTTTGGAGGAGCGCCTGCGGTTGCGGGGGCTCCGCCCGGCCACCCCCCTCCGGCTTGCTGGGCTGCGGTCGCTTGTGAGGAAAGAGGGCGCTAGGGAGCAATCGCAGCATGAGGATTCCCAACGCCGGGTTCTGCCTGGGAATGGGTTCCCTCGGCCAGCGTCGGTTCTTCCAGCGCCGAGCGCTGGACGAAGATCAGCATAGCTGCGGCGCGTGCGGTTGTGCAAGGGGTAGGGCGGGTGGCCGAGCCTGCACGGGGCGTCGCCGTACCGTCGCGCGCCCGAGGGCGCTTTTCCCGCCTGCAACCGCTCGGCAAAGGAAGCGATCCCGCTGGCCGCCAGGCGGCGGGCTTCGGGCTGCTTCGGCCCGGCGGCCGAAGCGGCGAGGGAGGGCGCGACCCATTTGGCCTTCCCCCCGACGGGCGGGCGTTTCTTTCGGTCGGCGGGGGCCATTAGCGCCGGCGCCTCCTTGGCGCCAGCGCTTTGGGGCGGACCCGAGGACGGGTCGCGCTACCACTGCTCCGCCGTCGCAGCGGCGGAGCTCCGGTCCCGCCGGGCGGCGGGCTCCTGGCCGCTTCAGCCCGGGAGGGCCGAAGCGGCGAGAGAGGGCGCGACCCATTTGGCCTTCGCCCCGACGGGCGGGCGTTTCTTTCGGTCGGCGGGGGCCATTATTGCCGGCGCTTCCTTGGCGCCAGCGCTTTGGGGCGGACCCGGGCCGGGTCGCGCTACCAATGCTCCGCCGTCGCAGCGGCGGAGCTCCGGTCCCGCCGGGCGGCGGGCTCCCGGCCGCTTCGGCCCGGGAGGGCCGAAGCGGCGAGGGAGGGCGCGACCCATTTGGCCTTCCCCCCGACGGGCGGGCGTTTCTTTCGGTCGGCGGGGGCCATTAGCGCCGGCGCCTCCTTGGCGCCAGCGCTTTGGGGCGGACCCGAGGACGGGTCGCGCTACCACTGCTCCGCCGTCGCAGCGGCGGAGCTCCGGTCCCGCCGGGCGGCGGGCTCGCGGCCGCTTCGGGCCAGCGGCCGAAGCGGCGAGAGCGAGCGCGCCTCATTTCCCTTTCTGCCACGGGGGCGTCTTTGCGCTTGGCGGGGGCCATTATTGCCGGCGCTTCCTTGGCGCCAGCGCTTTGGGGCGGACCCGGGGACGGGTCGCGCTACTACTGCGCCGTCGCCGGCGCGACGGCGGTCCAACGCCCCCCAGTCCGGGCGGGCAGCGGGCCGCATCGCTGGCTTTTGTGACCGGTTGCGGGCGGGGGAAGCGCCGGGGCCTAGCGAGCCTGGGGCTCGCCGCGGCGAGTAGGCGCGGCTGGTGAGGAATGCGGCTCTGCGCAGGCGGCCGGGTCCGGGCGCGGGCTGGCGGGTAATTCCTGCCCGCCCGGGCCGGGCGGGCGTACCAAGACGCCGTCGCCGGCGCGACGGCGGTCCAACGCCCCCCAGTCCGGGCGGGCAGCGGGCTCGGGCCGGTTCGGCCCGGCGGGCGAAGCGGCGAGAGCGAGCGCGCCTCATTTCCCTTCCTGCCACGGGGGGCGTCTTTGCGCTCGGCGGGGGCCATTATTGTCGGCGCTTCCTTGGCGCCACCGCTTTGGGGCGGACCCGGGGACGGGTCGCGCAACCAATGCGCCGTCGCCGGCGCGACGGCGGTCCGGCGCCCCCCGTCCCGCCGGGCGGCGGGCTTCGCGCCGCTTCGGGCCGGGCGGCCGAAGCGGCGGGTAATTAGCCGTACCCCCTTCGTGGCCGGCCGATGGTGGGCTTTTCGGTTCTTCGACGGGGTTGATGCTGGCCCGCGCTTCTCCAGCTCCGTCGGCTTTGAAAGAAAGCGGCAAAGCACTGTCTCACTCCAAAGCCGCCGTCGCCGCGACGGAGGTCCGGTCCCGCCGGGCGGCGGGCTCGCCGCCGCTTCGGCCCGGGCGGGCCGAAGCGGAGAGAGGGAGCGCGCCCCATTCGCCATCCCGCGACGGGCGGGCTTTTTTGCGCTCGGGGGGTTGCATTTCTGCCACCGCTTCCTTGGCCCCCATGGCTTTGGGGGTGGACCCGGGGCCGGGTCGCGCTACCAATGCCCGCCGTCGCAGCGGCGGAGGTCCGGTCCCGCCGGGCGGCGGGCTCGGGGCCGCTTCGGCCCGGGCGGGCCGAAGCAGCGAAAGAGATCCCCCGCCATCGCCGATCCTGCGACGGGGGCGTTTCTCCCCTTGGTGGGGATCGCGTGCTTGCCAGCGATTCCTTGGCTCTGATGGCCTTCGGGCGGACCCGAGCTAGCCGACTGGTCTGGCCTGTAGGGGGCACCGGACTGGTTTCCTACGTGCGGGTACGCTCGCGCCGAGCTTCAGCTCTGCCGTAGACGGAGCCACAGGGCGATGGCGAAAAGGACCGTCCCGGCCATCAGCATCAGCCAACTCTTCCACCCGAAAAACCCCCATCGACGGGGGGTGCCTGCGCCCGCTTGCTTCAGAATCTCATCGACATCCCCCTCCTCTGTCACTTCGTCTTCGACCGGCCCTTGCACGCTCCCGATTGGCGGCGCCAGAAGAACGCCGCGCACGTCGTCATCCTTCAGAGGTGGCCCGGGCCGGCTCACAGGCACTCCGGCGGGTGGTTTCAACGCGAACGTCTCGTCGGTGACGCCGCTATTTACCCGAATGGAGTCTGGGATGATGACTCGCCGTTGCTCGAAGTTCAGCCCGGCGGCACGTCCGCCTCGCCCGATGTTGCACTCGCATTCGATTTCAAGGGGAAGCCAGAGCTTCGGGCGCCCCTCCGCCCACGTAATGCCTTGCTGTTTGCGGGGCCACCATGTCATAGCTGCACGCTCCTTCCGACGCGAAGGGACGCCATACTGGGCGACAAGAGCCCACTTGTGCAGCTTGAGGCCGCCGTCGAGCGTTAGCCACAGGTGGTAAGTGGGGGGCGCCTCGGCCGGCTCGCCGCGACGCACGCGCTCGGCATAGTTCGCCAGGACAGAGCCCAGCGCGTCCCCATCGTAAATCGCGAGACGAATGCAACGAGTGAGCCCGACGCGTTCCCGCCCGATGAATTCCACCACGTACCTTTCCGGATCCCGCGCCGCGATAATCGGGAGCAAAGCGACGCCGTAGCCCAACGTGCCCACCGCCCGCCTGGGCTGCACATGGAACGTCCGATTGTTGCCCCTTGTATGGAACATGCGGTCCTCACCCCGGAGGAAGCTCCGCACCTCGTGCCAAAGGACCCCCTGGCTATGCACCCCACGTACGTCCACCAGCAGTGCACCGTCGTCCAGGCGAATCACCACCTTCCCGGAAGTGCTCGTCTGGGCCTTCGATGCGTAGTGCGTCCACTGGTCGAATTCATAGCTCACGTCGTGTAGCCCGTCGTACATGTCGCGGATCGCGGCGAGAATCTGTTCGGCCTCGGTGAACCGATCTTGAAGGGCGCGGCGCGGAGCAACGGTTAGGAGCTCACCACAGGGCGCAAGACCACCAACAACGACCAGAGCGAAATGGACGAACCAACTCATGGTACCGGCTCCCCTTTGATTGCGTTCAGCACGCCTACCGGGACACGAGCACCGAAGGCTGGGGGGTTACCAGTGAAATACCGGTGCACGGTCGCGTACTTGCCAAAAACGTTACGCACACACCGTCCGCACAAACGCCATACTCCACCACGCCACAGTCCAGCCACCCGGTGACACGGTAGCCATGACAATAAGACTGGGCCCCAGGCTGTGTCCCGGAACTGACGTTGCACTTCGGCAAATGGGCGCCCTCGCGGGAGGGGGCGGACAGTCGGGCCTAAAGCTGTTGGCTTTGTGGCACGTGGTCCACTCCCGCCCAACGAACGTGTCTGCTTCAGCTTCTGGTTCGGGCGGCGCACACAGCCAGAACAGGCCAGCTAGTACAAGGCACGTCAGCACAAGGTTCGCGATCCCCCTGCTGTGCATCGTCACCTCCCATCCCCATTGGGAGAGCACTGACCAGAGCTACGGGTGCCTAAAGCCCTTCGATCGGTTCGCCATCCGAGCGGGTCGCCAATGCGCGCCATACGCGAAGGCTGATCGTTTCACCGACCGAGCGAACGTGCGTGTCTCCGAAGGCAACGTGAACGCAACCGGGATGCGCGCTTCTGGCGGACACGGCACCAAAAACCGTGTAGGCTACACAATCGGACACTACAGAATTAGGGGGCAGGGCGTGGTTATACCAGGTTTGCGTTAACCCGCTGAGCATCCAGTACCTGCCCACATCCCGGAACCCCAACGGGCGTGCGTTTAGCCCATGCAGATGGGCGCAGATGCGGGCGTAGTGGTCTGCTCGGTTCTTCGGTGGCCCCGAAACGACCAGTGCATCTCTGCTGGGTTGAAAGGCTCTGCTGTAGTTGCCGTCACCAACCAGCCGCTCGCTAAACATCACCGTGTGGGATAGACCGTCTGCGACGTACGCGGTACTGATCGGTGGATAGTGGAAGATGCCCTTCCCGCTGTCCGGCCAGCCCCGCCGGGTTGGAAGGGGGTCAAGGAGGCCAACGCAGGCAACGTAGTTCACCGAGCCAGGCCGCCGCGCCACAGAATCGGACGGGCAGGTGAACACGCCCACGGCACTGTGAAGCGCCGTCCAGTTCGCCTCGACCGCGTACGTGCGCGGGAGGCCGATATAGGTGCCCCCGAAGCCGTCCACGTTCAGATTGATCGCATTGTAGAGGGGGGAATAACCCAGGAAGGGGAGTAGGTGGGTATGCGGCGAGAAGTCCCGGTCCTTCGGGTTGTCAGACAGTCCCGGAACCTTCTCTTCCCACCACCCCAGGGAAACGGGGGGATAAACGGCGTACAACTGCTCGTAACGCGTCACGGCTACCGCCAGTTCGCGCAGGTTCGCGCGGCAACGTAACCCTCGAGCAGCAGCCCGGGCACGCTGAATTGCCGGTAGGAGTAATCCCATCAGGATCAGTAGGATCCCGATAGCGGCTAACAGCTCGACCACGGTTATTCCCGACCGTCCGCCACCCCCGTGCAGAGAGGTGCCTACGCCGTTTCCCCGCGCCCGTTCCTGGAACCGACAGGGCCAGTTGCGGAAGAGCGTCCTATCGTTGGCTTCCGTCACGGCGATTCTCTCCCCGTTATCACGTACAGCCGCGCGTAGCCAAGGTCAGGGTCCGCCCCTGTCCCGGCCCGATCCGCGTGCTCCGGCTGGGTACAAACGCGAGTCGCCACGCGCCGGCACTCTCGTCGGAAGCCCAGCCAACAAAGGTAGCCGGCGCTACTGGGAGCACAAGCACCCAGGCGCGACGCATGCTTAGTTCTCCTGAGCGCCCCGCGGTGCGGTCGATTGGGGCTCGAGTCGCCGGAGCCCAAACCCCAGTCTGAGGGCATCCTGTCTGTTTGTCAAGATCCCGCTGGCTCTTTGCACGTGTCGGCCGATCCCGTGGACGCGCGTGGACGAGGGTTTGCTCTTACCGGACCAGCGGCTGGTGCCACTTCGATGCGGGGCGGTTCGTTGGTACTGTTCGACACGAGGGAGATTCCATAGGGCGAGATCTGACCAACGCCGAACCGCAGCTAGGCGCCGGCGATGGGGGCGAGCAGTGAGCTCGTGCGCGGCGATTCTCGCCTTCGCCCCAGTGGATCCGTCGCACTCCGCCCTCCTCGGCCTCATGCGCGGCAAGCACACGACGGGGCTGTCAGGACGATCCCGACACTTCAGCCCTCAGCCATGCCCAGGAAGCCAGACGCAGCCTCGCTACGCCGGCTGGCGCCGCTTTCCCGCACATGCAGCGGTGCAGTGGCCGTGTGCTTCGGGAGCACGCGAGCAGACTCCACACCCGCACGATTTGCGAGCTGTTGGAACACTGCAATACTCTGGACACCTGAAAACGAGGCATCTCCCCGTCCCTCCGCCGCATCCGGTTGCGGCGGCCAGACCGTCCCCACGGCTCTGGTTGACGTACCAAGCGGTGCGGACAGCCGCACCGTGGGACCACACGCTCCGCGCCCGGGCCGAACCGCGTGAGGTGCGCGAAACCCAATACCGGTGACCAGCCCCCTGGACCGATGGGAACACTAGCCGCCGGAGGGGGTACACGGCGCTCAGCCGCCCCCGGTAAGCTTCGCCGACACCGGGCTTGGCGATGAGGGGGATCGCCACGGCTCAGGTACCAGCCGACGACCCACTCGATGACGCTGCTACCAGCAAGGTAGCCAGGAAGACTCCGCCGGAACCACTTGACAACAAGAACCGCCCGTTGCCGAATAATCTGCGAACGAGCGGTCGGGCGCGAACAGCCTACCCAGCCCGCTGCGTGCCATAATGCGATGACCGGGTGTTTGCCCTCCCGTGCGGAACTCCCGTGAGTCGTACGTGCACCCGCGTTGGTCGGTAGAGATCCAAACGTGTTTCCGTTAATGTACGAAGAACTGGCTGCTCTCCTTCTCGCTCAATCGCAAGCGTCGTTTCTGGACCGATTCGGGATTGATGGACGCGTGCTCTGGCTGCTTGCTGCCTCTTCGGTCCTGATGGCAATCGGTGCCGCTTTCGTTGTGCCGATCCTGATCGTCAAGATGCCGTCGGACTACTTCGTCCGTCCCGATCCCCCTCGGCCGCGATGGGCCCGTCGGCATCCGATACTCTACGTGGCGTGGCTAATATTGCGGAACGCTGTGGGACTGGTCTTCGTCATCGCCGGGATCATCCAGCTCTTCACCCCCGGGCAGGGTGTCCTCTGTATCCTGATCGGACTGTCGTTGATGGTCTTTCCCGGCAAGCGAAGAGTCGAGGGGGCCATCATCGCGAACCGGCATGTGCTCCGAGCGATCAACGCCATTCGCCGCCGTTACGGCAAGGAGCCGATTCTTCCACCGTGGAAAAGAGCAAGAAGGAAAGCAGGTTCTCGCCGACGAGTATCGCGAGGCGAAGAACTGACAGCCGAAGCGACGGCAGACGCGAGCGCACAGCCTGACTCATGAGCCGGACTTCCAGCACCGCGCGTCGCTCGAAACAAGGAATAGCACGGGATCGGTTCCGCCCCCGCATGCAGCCACTTCTGAACCGACGTTTCTCGGTCGCCTCAGCCGGCCAGCCCTGGTGCCGGCGGGCTGACTACTGGTCGGACTGCTCCGGGACTACAACCACGTGCCTCGGCCCGTACCCGCGCTGCGCTGCTTCGAGCGCGCAGCTCGGATCGAACGGCGGCTCAACGCCGTGCAGTTCGAGCGTCTCACACCGCACCAGAGCTGCGGCTACGCGAAGTCCTCCCAGGCGGAACGCACCCGGGAGCATCCGCGTTCGGTCGGGTGGCTTCTGGGGATCGTACTCGAACCCCTGAACATCGGCGATGACGGTGGTGAGGCCCTTGGCCTGGCCAGCGGCGAGCAGGACGGGCAAGCCCATGGCCCCCTTGCCGACGACCGATACCGTTCGGCTCTGCTTCTTGAGAAAGGCAATGGCAGTCAGAATATCCTGGACGCGTTCGCCCACGATGGAACGGTTGTAACAGAGAAAGTGACGGATCTCCTTTTCGGCCGGTTCCCGGAATGGATCGACGTTTTCGCCCACCCCATACGGTTCGATCACGAGGACACGTCGGCCCCGCTTGGCCTCTTCGACGAACGACTTCCACCTATCGACTTCGTCTCGCAAGGATCCGATGGGCTGTTCGGATACGAAGAGGACGGCGCTGTTCGCGCCGCCTTGTGCGGGCACCAGTTCCACGGCGCGAATGCGGGGGGTAATCCCGATGCCGAACTGGATTTTCCGCCACCGACCCCATTGCTCTGTTCCTTCCTCCAGCACGCCGGGACTGATCTGGGAGGGCTGAACCGGTTCCAGCCCAAGGCGAATCGCAAAGGCCTGACGGAGTTCTGCCGCGAGTGACGCCCAGTCCGCTCCCGCCTTTGCCGGGCAGAACTGTGCCGCCTGCTGAGCGGTGAGGTTGCGCAAGTACTCCTTGAGCTGCTCGGGCGTTACGAAATCTTCAGGGCGGGGGTTGTCCGCCGTCCAGCAGGTCAGATTCGCCTTCGGTTCGGGCTCGAAGGGCAGCTCCCTGGTCAGCTCTTCGCTCACGCCAAACAAACGGCGCGCCAGGAAGCGATAGACCGTCTCGCGGCTGCTGCGGTTGTAATTGTGCGGGAAGTCATAGATGGCCACTTCGGCGTTGTCCGGTTTGCCATACAGGCTGTAAACGGCCTGGACCTGGGGAAAGCCGTGCTCCGGGAATTCCCAGGTCCAGTCGTGGGCGCAGACAAAGAGCTGGGGTTTCGGAGCAAACAGGGCGGCAATTTCGGCATTGTCTGTTCCGATTCGAAGCGAGTCCGCATTCTCGCAGTAACAGCCTCCTTGCATGTCCTGAGACACCATGACAACGGGGGCGGACACCTTAACGCGGTCGTCGATTGCCGCCAGAAAGAACGTCTGCGTCCCTCCACCGGATGCGCCGGTGCAGGCGATCCGCTCAGGGTCTACGTCCGGCAAGCTGAGCAGAAAGTCGAGTGCGCGCATCGAGTTCCAGGTTTGCAGCCCAAATAGGCTGAAGCCAAGCAGGCGAATCTCTTCGTCGAGGAAACGGTGTCCGAACGGCTCGAAGTCACCGCGGCCGACCATGTCATAGGAAAAGACCACAGCCCCCATCCGCGCCAATTGCTTGCAACGAGCGTGGACCTCCGGCTCGAAGCGGCCGTATCGCCAGTGGCCGTGGGGACAGAGGATCCCGGGTTTTTTCTCCTGTTCGCGTACGGCCTTCCAGGCTTCTCGTTGCTTCTTCCTGGTCTCATCCTCGTTTTGGGTCGGGACCCATGGAGCGGGCCGATACAGGTTGCCGGTCAGATAGAACCCGGGGAAGGTTTCGATGACGACCCGTTCAATGCTGTACCCATCGCGAAGCTCCTTTCCGAAGACGCGAGCGTTTAACTTCTGGCGAGGTGGCTCGGGCCAGAGTCCGGCACACACCAGAATCTGCCGACGGAGCCAACGCTTGCGTTGTTCCCACGTGTCGAGCTCGTGCGGAGGGCTGAGGAACCTACCGCCGTCGTTCAGGGACCGGATGTACGGTAAGTGGGATCGCTTCGGGTTGAACGACGTGTCTGTTGTCAGGACAAGAAAGCCAACGACGTTTTCGATGTTGCCATCCTCTGGGAGGGGGGCTGTCTTGATCTCGATCGGCTCACCTTTGGTTAACCTCACGCTGCCGGCCCGATACCAGCCGAGCCTCCTCGCCTTGACTTCCAGCTTCGCGCCGTTCACCTCGGCCGCAAGGGCCGAGCCTCTCCCCCACAGCCACACCGTGTATTCCGCCGTTTCGGCAGCCTGGGGTGGCGAGGCGGAGAGAGCGCGGAGAGCGGGATAATCGAACACGTGAAGGTCGGCAGCGTAGCTCCGTGGGACGGCCAGGCCGCACGCAGCCGCCGTAAGGTACACCAGGAAGCGCAGGCTATGCGGTAAACGTTGGAGGCTTACTAACCTGTGAGGCATCACGGAGTGCTCCGCTTTCTGACCGCTGCGGTTGGCCGGCACAGGAGGGCGGGACGCAATCTGCTTCGCGGGGGGCTCGGTCGCCGGGCCGCGGCGACGGGTTGGCCCGATGCCTTCGGAGCTAAGGTGCCCTCAGCCGGTCCGCGAAGCGTTCGGGTTCCCACTCGGGTCCCGCTCCGCCCCCGCGGGCGCAACCTTCGATTGCGTCCGGCCGCAGGATGGCGCGGGCGGCACTCAGCGAGGCAAGCTGTTGCCGCCCTGGATGGAGCATGCCGCTCTGTCCGACGCACCTGGCGACAGTCTACTCCTTCGGAACCGGGCGTCCCCCCTTCAGGGGCAGAGGGTAATCGAGCGGGTCGCCGTTCGGTTCGAAACCGTCGCCGTCGACGTCGATGAAGATCGGGTTGTTCAACGCCACCGGGCGGCGATTCGCATGCGCCGGGCCCATGACATCTCCCAACCGCGAGTTCTCACCAAGGGCGACGACGATAATGTGCTCGTCGGACTTCAGCTCCAGCGTAAACGTTCGATCGAACTTGACCACACCGTCGGCGAACGCGTCCGGATTGTTGCTTCGCGTCCAGTTCAGGTCCGGATCAGGCCGCCCGTTGCGCAGGACCTGCACTCGATCAATGTCGAACCAGTTCGGACACTGAACGCGAATGTGGACCGTGACCTTTCCGTCCTTCGCCGGAACGAGGTCGCCCGCGATGAACTTTCGATCCTGGCCGGGAGTGCTCACTTCCACTTCCAGATAGGGGCCGTTCGTCAAGATCACATGGCCCTTTTCCGCGTTGCGGACCATTTCCATCACGTTGATCTTCGCCGGATCATCGGTGGAAGAACGCACGTAATTGCGGAGCCAGCCTACCCCATGGAAGTTGTAGTGGGCGTCCGTGTTCACCACACCTGGGATGTAGTGGCCCATGTTGATCATCTGCAGCCAGTTGAAGATGCGATGGTTCTGGATCCGACCGTTTTGGATGAAGAAGGCTCGCCCGCTGAGAATGCCCTCATGGGGATGCACCTCGATGACGTCCTGGTAGGCGAACATCCCCTTGTACCCGCCGTCGTAGCGTCCGTCGCCGTCGCGATCGAAGAACATCTCGCCGAAGTCCGGATGGTTCGTCTGCACAAGCTTTTCGGACCCGTTGTCCCACAACGCAAGGCGACGGATCTGCACCTCCGGATTCGGATCTGGCGGAGGCGCTCCGTTGTCCTGGGTGTGTGGCTTGCGGATCAAGGGGAATGCATTCTGGTGGTTTACCGAGCCCGGAGAGCCGGTCAGCTCGATCCCGACACAGGTCGCCAACAGATGCTCGGCGTTCAGCTTCTTCAGGTGGGGGACGTAGGTACTCAAACGGTTGTGTTCCGTACAAGGGGCGAACTCGATGTGCTCACACAGGTGGTTCAGCACACGTCCGAGCTGGCTGGAGACATTGTCGCCCGATGGACTGGAATGGGAATGGAAATCGGCCGACACCCAGCCGGGCGTTTGCACGACGCGCCTTAGCGTGGTCTTCAGCGGAACGTCCGTTCCCGGGGAGACCTCGATCTTGGTCTCCACGGCATCGTATTCCGGCCCGCGACTGATGATCACTCGGTAGGTCCCCGGCGGGATCGGTACGATGAAACGCCCGTTGTGCGAGTAGTAGAGGTTGCGGACGAGGTGTTCGCCCGTGTCGTCGAACCAATTCGGTGTCGGGGTGCCGTTGATGCCGATGAACTGTACCTTGCACGGGATCGGCCCCCCGTGTTCATCCGTGATATGCGCGATCACGCGGGCCGGAGTGTCCATGCCCACGCGAAGCTCACGGCCCGGACCGTCCAGCGCTTCCTGGGGAACCGTCAGCGTGACCTCACGACGCCCGTATCCAACTGCTTCGACGCGTAGCTGGTAGCTGCCACGGGGCAGTTCCAGGTCGAGGGTCCCGTCGTCGAACGTTCGAGCGTTCCCGTAGCGGGTGCGGTTCGTCCGGCCCCCGTCCTGGGCGATCGTGTCCACAAAAACGTCCGCAGCAGGCACCGGATCGCCGCGCCCGTCCCGCACGACGAGTAGGTGGCGTGCAAGGGGTATCCCGGACTTCCTGGCGTCGATCGCCTTGAGCGCGATCAGGTTCGACGCGCACAGAAGTTCCCGCTCGATGGTGACGCTCTTTCCCGGCTGCAACTGGATCCGCGCGCTCTGGGCACCGTTGATGAGAAACTCGACTACGCGGGGCGCCGCGGGATTACCGGAAAGACGCATGCGGAGTCCCGGCGCCCGCACGCCGTAAGCTTGCCCCCAGAGCCGATCGTAGACCCAGACCAGACGGGTCTCGCCGCGCGGAGCTGTGGCAAACGTCCGATCGGCGCGAAAGTCGTCCACCGCGAAGAAGGGAACCGCTCGATCGGTCCGGTTCGTCACCGTGGTGCGGATCAAAATGGCCGGATCGCCGTCGGAGACCGTGTAGCTCAACTCTGCGTCGGGGCCCTTGCCAGAGGATGGGAGACCACCGAAGACCAGTCGCAAGACAGGAGCCTCCACGCGAACCGGCTTGCTCGTCAGCTCCGCCGCCGACAAGCGCGCTGCGCGCTGGATCTGTTTGACCGTTCCCTGCTCGAGATCCCAAACCATACCCCCCTCAGGAAGTTCCAGCCTAAGCAGCGTGTAGTCGAACCGCCGGGCACCGGGATAGTACGCGCTGAGCTGATCGCTTTGGGGGGAGTTCACGGTCAAGTCTATGATGCATCCCCCTACATCCCGCACGGTCATGTTGGCGTTCCGCCAGGGCGCGCCCTGAGCCACTACAGCGGTAATCAGGTCGTTCTTCAGCACGTAATCGCCGTAGATCGCATCGACTTCTTTGCCCTTCGGGACATACGCGTCCCACGTTTTCTCCGAAAGGACAACGAACTCGGCTGCCCACGCGGTGCAGGGCACCAGGCAACAAGCAAACACGCAAGCAATCAAAAAACGGGCCTTCATTCGCCACTCCTTCCGTTCGTGCAGTGCTCACCGTGATCCGGCACTCGCCGATCTTGGTGTCGGTTCAGTTTCGTGCGCGAGATTCAAAGGGGGTGATCGCGGCCTGACGCCGTTCACCTGCGGTCAAAGAGCGTCCAGCCGCCACACGACCTCAGCGAGTGCGTTCGCGATTCGCTCCAGCGACTCGTCGCTTACGCACCAGGGCGGGATGGCGTAGACGACCGCTCCGAGCGGTCGGAACAGGACGTCGTGCCTGAGGCCGGCCTCGATCACCGCGCGTCGCACCCGGGCCGGGTCCTCAGCCGCCACTCGAAGCTCGACTGCTGCTATGTTACCCAGAATGCGCACATCTTGCACATTCCTGTGCGTTCGCAAAGGGGCAAGGGTGCCGTCGAAGAACGCCTCGATCCGTCGCACGGGTCGTCCGTTAAGTGCCTGTACGTACTCGATGTTCCTGGCTGCCACCGCCATTGCGATCGGGTGCGCCGTGAAGGTGTGGCCGTGATAAAAGACGCGGTCGCTGCCGGGCTGTTCGAATTCGCCCACGATCCGGTTCCGCACCAGAGTGGCGGCGCACGGGAAGAGACCACCGGCAAGTGTCTTGCCCGAGCAGATAATGTCCGCGCAGGCTCCGGCCTTTTGACAGGCCCAAAACGCACCGGTTCGGCCCAGTCCGGTCAACACCTCGTCTGCGATCACGACCACGCCGTATCCCCTTGCCAGGGAGATCAATCTCCGGAGCAGTTCCGCCGAATAGAAACGCATCCCGCTTGCACCCTGGACCAACGGCTCCAGAATGATGCCCGCGATCCGCTCACCTTCGTGTCGTAAAGTTCGATCGAGCTGCTCGGCATCCAGGGGGAGGATCCTTGCTTCGAACAACAGGGGCTCGAAGTGCGCGAAGAACAACCGGTCGCGGCTTACGGACATCGCCCCCACGGTGTCACCATGGTAGCCCCCCTGGAACCCGATGAAGAGTGTGCGCTCAGGCTGGCCGCGGATACGCCAGTACTGATAAGTGATCTTCACCGCTACCTCCACCGCGGTACTCCCGTTGTCGCTGAAAAAGACCCGACCACCCTCCGGCCAGTCGGTCGACCGCAACAGCAGCTCCGCAACACGTACGGCGTCCGGGTGGGTGTTTCCCGCGAAATGGACGTGGTCCAGCCGTTCCAGAGCTGCGCGGGCGGCACCCACCAGCGGAGGAAAGCGGTGGCCGTGCAGGATGGTCCACCACGAGCCGATGGCGTCGACGACTTTGCGGCCATCGGCGAGGAACAGGAACTCATCCTGCGCGCCGACAACGAGCAATGGATCGTCCGCCCCGTGCAAGGGGGTGAATGGATGCCAGATGTAGCGACGGTCCAGGGCAGTCATATGGGCGACCTCGGCGGCATCGAGCGACGGCAGGCGAGGCGGGCCAGCGGCTACGGTCAAGGCGGTGCGTGGTTCGAGGAGTCGGCGGAGGAGTTCGCGCTGTCGGGTGCCGGCGGCGCCGATGGCTGTCGGTCCGAATGCCTCAGGCATGGCGACCTGGAGTACCTCCGCAAACGGGCAGTGCTTCGCGATCTCTCCCTCGGCATAGGGGTCTGGGTCGCCCAGGAGAACGATTGCATGGGGGACAATACCATGCGCCTGTAGCGCACAGCAGCTCTGGAGAGCCTGCCCGATGGCTCCGACGCGAGACCGTGTGACCAGCACA
Organism: Planctomycetota bacterium; assembly: GCA_026981825.1. GTDB lineage: Bacteria > Planctomycetota > Planctomycetia > JALXBF01 > JALXBF01 > JALSID01. Next base: position 9,276 of record JALSID010000087.1, on the reverse strand, counting down.
AAGCGAGCGGACTCTAGACGGCAGAGATAGTCGACCTGCAGCTCATGTTCGTTGAGTGGACTGACGGGGGAACCGAAGGTTTCCAGCACGAGCGTTCGTCCCTCAGCCGCTGGAATAGCGGCGAGGATCTCCGAGGCACGCGGTACGCGGCCCCCTTCACGTTCCGCCGCAAGCTGCGGAGCGACGGCGGCCCGGAACCAGGCGAGGCGGGGAACGACCCGCGCCCCGGGCACCAGCCTGGCGATCGCCTCGCTATCTGGCTCGCCAGTTTCCACCGGTTTCCAGTAGGCGAGTCGGTCAGGGAACGCGGCGAGGAGCAACGCGCTGAGGACCGTCTTGCCGACGTCGGTATCCGTGCCGCAGATCACAAGCATGGAGGGGTGTGAGCCGAATTTATCCATCGCGCGTTTGATCCGAACTTGCGGCGAACCTGCGGTACGCTTCTGCAACCAGTCGTGCGCAGCGCGCAATCTGCTCGTCGGTATGGACGGCGTGGATAGACACACGCAACCGTGCCGTGCCCTGAGGAACAGTCGGTGGGCGAATGGCGCGGATGTCCAGGCCGTGAGCCTGGAGGAACTCCGCAGCGCGGACGGCTGCGTCATCGCTGCCCAGGACCACGGGCACGATGTAATCGGTCCCGCCCGGGAAAAGCTCTTCCCTTTCCAGCATAGCGCGGAACGTAGCGGCGTTGCGGTGCAGCCGTTCCCGCCGGTCTGAGGCGGACTGAACAACGGCGACTCTGGCATGCCAGGCCGCAACGACCGCCGGTGAGGGGGCCGTTGTAAAGATCAGATGACGGCAGCGATTGATCAGGTAATCGCGCAGGAGTCGCGGACAGCAAATGTATGCCCCCTGGCAGCCAATTGCCTTGCCTCCGGTGTGCACGGTAGCAAGCACTTGTTCCCGCACACCCTCTTCGTCAACGAGCCCCTGGCCCACCTGGCCGAAACAGCCGGTGGCATGGGCTTCGTCCACAATGAGCGCGGCCTCGTATCCGGTCGCCAGCGAGACGAGGTCGCGCAGGGGGGCACGGTCACCATCCATGCTGAAAATCGATTCCGTCACGATGAATGCACACTGGCCCGGCTTGCGTCGGGTGCGGAACTGCCGCAGGCCCTCCTCCAGATGGTTCAGGTCATTGTGGCGAAAGACGTACCGTTCCGCTTTGCAGAGGCGAAGGCCGTCGATGATCGAGGCGTGATTGTGCTCGTCACTCGCTACCCAGTCCGCTCTGCCCAGGATCGCCGACAGCAACCCTTCGTTGGCCGCGTACCCGGAGGTGAAGAACAGGGCGGACTCCGCGTTGTGCCACTGGGCCAGCCGCTCTTCGAGCCGTTCGAGCAGTTCGTTGTGCCCCCGTAGCAGCCGTGAGGCCGTGCCGCTCCACAGCCGGTATTCCGGTCGACTGTTCAGGACATCAGCCGCAAGCGGTTCTCGCCCGAGTCCCAGGTAGTCATTCGACGAAAAGTCGACCCCGTGCGGCGTCTTCAGACGGCGGAGACGGCCGTGGCGCTCGAGGTAGTCCAGCTCTCGTGTCCACCTTCGACGCAGTTCGTCCCACACGAGTGCGCTTCCTCTAGCAGGATGCCATCCGTCCGAACCCATTGTTCGCGGTTCGGGCGCGGCCGGCGAAGTGAGGCCGCCGTCTTGACGTGGCCTGATGGGTCGCACAGTCCCGTTGTGTCCAAAGATGACAGGCGCGTGCGGCTCCGATCTGCGGGGGAGTTCTTCTCCGCTGCGCCCGAGCACTCAACCGGCGACGGTCTACGGGCAGCACCGGTCGCTCCCGTGCTCGCAGCTCGGCGCACTGATGGTCGCTCCGAGTTCCCGAAGGAGCTGCATGTCCTCTGTGGCGGCTGGATTGGGGGCCGTAAGCAGTTTTTCGCCGTAGAAGATCGAGTTCGCGCCGGCGACAAAGCAAAGCACCTGCAGTTCCTTGCTCATGCGTGTCCGACCCGCGCTGAGCCGTACCCGCGCCGTCGGGAAAGCGATCCTGGCTGTGGCAATGAGCCGGACAAGCTGGAGGGGTTCCACAGGGGGGGCATGCTCGAGGGGGGTGCCCGGGATCGGGATCAAACAGTTGATCGGAATGCTCTCAGGGGGCATCTCCAGTTTCGCAAGCTCGGCGAGCATGCGGACGCGATCCTCTTCGGTTTCCCCCATGCCAATGATTCCCCCGGAGCAGATCGCAATCCCGGCCCGTGCCACGGCCTTCAGCGTACGGATCCGGTCATCATAGGTCCTCGTCGTGATGATGCGGCTGTAGAACTCACGAGATGTGTCCAGGTTGTGGTTGTACGCGGTCAGACCGGCTTCCTTGAGCCGGCGCGCCTGGTCTTCGGTAAGCATGCCAAGTGTTACGCAGACTTCCATGCCCAGAGCGGCCACTCGCCGGACCATCTCGAGCACACGCTCGAACTGCGGACCTTCCCGAACCTCACGCCAGGCAGCCCCCATGCAGAAACGCGTCGCCCCTCTTGCCTTCGCCTCGCGAGCCTTCTGGACCACCTCCTCGACTTCCAGCAGGGGGGTCGGTTTCACGCCCGTGTCGTAGCGGGCGCTTTGGGCGCAATAGGCGCAGTCTTCCGGACAACCGCCCGTTTTGATGCTCAGCAGCGTGCACCGCTGGATGTCGCGCGGGTCATGGAACCGGCGGTGCACTTGCTGGGCCTGATAGAGCAGCTCCAGCAGCGGCTGAGAATAGACGTCCCAGAGCGCTTCGAACGTCCACGTGGTTGTCCGTTCCACCATGGAAAGATCCTCTTCTCAGATATCCACCAGATCGTGGCTCTCCTGGGCCTGCGTGGCGTACCGCGCACGCACGGGAGCGATCCACTCGCGGAGGAATTCGTCTACCTGCTCGGGAGCTCGCCCAACATACTTCCTCGGATTCAGCAACTCGTCCCAAGGAAGGCCGGAAAAGTAAGGGTCGCGCTTGAGTCGATCGAGCAGGTCGTTTGTGCCGGTCGATTTCACCCGCTCTGCAGCGGCCAGTGCGTGTTGCCGCAATCGCTCGTGTGCCTCCTGACGATCGGCTCCCCGCTTCGCCGCTTCCATAAGGATCAGCTCTGTGGCGAGAAACGGGAGCTCCTCCGCCAAATTCCGCGCGATCACCTCGCGATGTACCACCAGTCCGGTAAGGATCGTTTCCACCAGACGGAGAATTGCATCGGCCGCCAGAAAAGCTTCCGGTAGGACAATGCGGCGGACGGCCGAGTCGTCCAGCGAGCGCTCGAGCCACTGGGTGGCCGCAGTCTGCCAGAGCGTTCCCGGCAACTCGATGAGGTAGCGCGCCAGCGAGCAGATCCGTTCGGACCGCATCGGGTTCCGCTTGTGAGGCATCGCGGAGGAACCGACCTGTTTCTGCCCCCATGGTTCTTCCAGTTCGCGCCGGCTTGCCAGAAGGCGCAGATCCACGGCGAACTTGTGGGCGGACGCACCGATGCCTCCCAACAGGCCGATCAGTTCGGCGTCCACCTTGCGCGGATAGGTCTGGCCGGTTACCGGGAACGAGCGGCTGAAGCCAAGCTTCCGTGCCACGAGTTCGTCGAGCCGCCGTACCTTCTCCGAGTTGCCCTGGAACAGAGCCAGATAGCTGGCCTGGGTACCCGTTGTTCCCTTTGCGCCACGGCACATCAGATTCTCGCGGAAACTCTCCAGCCGCTGCAGGTCGGTAAGGAAATCCCAGCACCACAGGGTCGCTCGCTTACCGACAGTTGTGGGCTGGGCCGGCTGAAAGTGGGTAAAAGCCAGGCACGGAAGGTCGCGGTGTTGCCCCGCGAAATCAGCCAGTTGTAACACAACGCGAGCGAGGCGGGGAAGCAACAGATCGAGCGCCGAACGAATTAGGATCAGGTCCGCGTTGTCCGTGACAAATGCACTCGTGGCGCCCAGGTGGATGATGCCCCGAGCCTGCGGGCACTGCTCGCCGTAGGCGTGCACATGCGCCATGACGTCGTGGCGCAGCTCACGCTCCAGTTCGCGAGCTCGATCGAGGTCGAGGTTGTCGATGTTCGCCCGGAGTTCCTCAATTTGCTCGGGCGTGATCGGGAGGCCAAGCTCCGCCTCCGCTTCGGCAAGCGCGACCCAGACCCGCCTCCACGTTCGGTAGCGGTTCTCCTCGCTCCAGATCGCCAGCATCTCGCGGCTGGCATAGCGACTCGCCAGGGGGTGGGAGAACGCCATGGTACCAACCGATCAAGGGCCACACAAACAGAAAAAAAGCGGTCCGGCCGCGCTGGTCCGACGCCGTCCCGCAGATTGACGACCGATTGCCACGGTTAACGCTTGGAGAACTGGAAGCTGCGCCGCGCCTTCTTGCGACCGTACTTCTTCCGCTCGACCATTCGAGCGTCCCGCGTCAGGAAGCCATGCTCACGCAGGATCGGCTCCAGTTCCGGCCGCATGTTTCGAATCGCCCGCGCCAACCCCATCACGATGGCGCCGGCTTGACCGGTAAGGCCACCACCACGGACCGAGACGAAGACATCGATCTTCCCCTGCAGGTCCGTGACGTTCAGCGGAGCATCCACCTGCGCCTGCCAGCGGATGTCCGGGAAATAGTCGGGTACCGAGCGACCATTTACCACGAACTCGCCGGTACCTTCCCGAATCCGAACACGTGCTGTGGAGGTCTTCCGACGGCCGGTTCCCCAGAAATAGCCATTGATCGGGCCGACCGGCTTTAGCTCCTTTGCCGGTTGCGGCTGCGGAACTTCAGCCGTCGCTTCTGTCGTTTCCGCTACGGGGGTTGTGTTCTCGCTCATGGCTGATCGGTTTCCCTCAATCTTCCGGACCGTGAGCCCTGCAATGTTCGAAGGTCAGGGGTTCCGGTTTCTGGGCCGCATGCGGATGATCAGGCCCGGCATAGACCTTGAGTTTCTGGAGTTGGCGGCGCGCCAGGCGATTCTTCGGCAGCATCCGCCGTACGGCGAGCCGAATCACTTCTTCGGGCTTGCGAGCCAACATTTCCCGGGCAGGCGTTTCCCGCAGACCACCGGGATAGCCGGTGTACCTCTTGTACATCTTCGTGGTCAGCTTCTTCCCGGTGAAGACGACCTTCTCCGCGTTCACAACGATCACATAGTCGCCGGTGTCGACGTGCGGCGTGTAGATGGGCTTGTGCTTGCCCATCAGAATCCTGGCGATCTCTGCGGCAAGCCGGCCGACGATCATGCCGGTGGCGTCTACCACGTACCAGCGCCGTTCAACCTCGCCGGGTTTTGCCAGCGATGTCTTTGGAATAAGCAGAGGTTGCATTGATGCACTCCACGCACGGGTGTCCTCGCAGGACATAGGATTCTAGACGGGCCGCAAGTCCGGTCAAGCAAGATATCCGTTCGCCGCCGGCTGTTCGCTAAGGCCACCTCTGTACGGTCTGCGGTGCGACGCCCGAGCGGTGCTTTGGCGCAGGCATTGGTCGGCCTCCCTTGTGCCATGTTGGCTTCTTCGATGCGATCAACGTGCTTCGTAGCGATCTGTCCGATCGATGGGCACCCACAACGCCGGAGATCGTGCCTCCTTCCGAACCGCGCTTCTGGCCAGACACGCTCTGCGAGGTGCCTGCCGCATCCGGCATCGAGAATCGTCCACCACCTACAGAGCAAGTAAGATGAAAGAGGCCCGGCTCTTTGACCGGGGCCAGACGTGCCTTTAGTGCAGTAGAGCAGTTCCCCGAGGGGCCGCACCTGTCCCGTGCGCCGGTCGACGAAGCGGGGAGGTGCGCGATGTCTGCTTCCGGCAGGAACGGCCGGGATGGGGGACGGCGGCCGGAGACCCTGGCGACTCGGGTCGTGCCGGACTGCCGCCATCTCGTGGCCGTAGCTCGCGAGTACCTGCGGCAGTGCTGGCGGCAACAGTGCCCTGTGGATCTCCAATCCTGGTTCTCTGCGGTACCGGACCTGTGGCACCCAGTTCTGGCCGGGCATCTTCTGCCCGTGTGGCTGCAGTTCTCCTGGGCCAGCTACGGAGAAGCGGCAACCTTGCGCGAACTGGAGGCCAGATGGGGCGGCAAGTGGGACGCCGACCGCATCGTCCAGCTTCACCTTCGGGCGTGCCGGGCGGGGCTGGCCGGCCAGAGCGGCTCACCTCGAGCGTTCCGGTGGGCCCGTTACTACCTGCGCTACCTGCTCGGTTCCGGAAGCCACGGGGTTGTCTACCGGGCCTGGGATCCGCTCCTGGGACGCGACGTAGCAATCAAGGTCGGCGCAACCGAGGGGGCCGTGAGCAGGTCGGCGCTCTGGTGCGAAGCGACGCTGCTGGGCCGTGTGAGCGGTCGAGCGTCACTACCCGTCTACGATCTGAGCTGTGAAGGGGGGCTGATCTGGATGGTCCGCAGGTTTGTGCCGGGATTTAACCTGGGGGATCTGGTCGGTCCGGGCCGACGGCTGAGCGGAGGTGCCGCGGTCCGGCTTGCTCGCGCTCTCTTGCAGCACGTGGCAACGCTCCACCGGTGCGGTGTGGTCCACGGTGACATCTGGCCAGCGAACGTCCTCGTGACCAGGGGAGGCTCCTGCGAGCTGGTCGATTTCTGCGCCGGTGGCGAGGCGGGACAGGTGCCGTCGGTGGCCCCGTCCGCTCCGGGGGAGTACCTTGCACCCGAGCGGCGGCAACCAAAGGCCCTCTGCGACCCACGTTCGGACGTCTATTCGCTCGGCGTTTTACTGAACCGCTTACTGGACGAAGCGCGGCGCGACCAGGGTGCCTTCGGCCGAGCTGGTTCTCAGACCAAGCGTCTGATGGGGGCCGTTGCGGCCATCGGCGAGCGTGCGACCGCGCCAGATGCTGCCTTGCGCTACCCGACCGCGGGCGCCATGCTGGCGGCGCTTCGGCGAGCAGCGCGGGCATGAGCCAGGTACGCCCCTCCGAATGCGGGATTTTCCCCCCCTGCAAGAACCGTGCCTGCGCTGTGGTCAGAAGCCCTCTCCGGGGGGCAAACCGTCGCTCTGGCCGCGCAGTCGGACGCGAGGCAAACTTCGGCAACGGTGGGCGGATAGCGGCGACTGGTCCGGTTTGAATCCAGATCACACCGGATCCCGGAAGCCATTCCGACCTCGCTTCCTGCTCACCGGTTCCCCTGTTCCACCCGTCCGGCTAACATCGCACGTCTCCGCCGCCGGCGCCGCAAGCCTAAAGTGGCCGGTATGCCGGACCGTGCGTGTTTTGCGCCGATCGCTCGCGTGAGGGCCACTCCTACTGCTTGTCGGGCCCACTTGCGTTGTCTTCACCGAGGTACTCGATCCAGACGAAGTACGCGCCGTGCTTCGTACCGTCCGGACGCTGAAGCCACGTCTTGAGCTCCATCGGTCCTTCTTCCAAACGCACGGTGAAGCTGGCGTGGGCGTCGGTCGGGTTCATGTCTGTCGTGAGCCTCGTCAGGCCGATCTCGACGCCCGCCTTCACGCGTTCGGCTGCCAGCCCGGTGTGCTTCGGCCACCGGTAGAGCTCGAAGCGGTAGCGTCCCGCACGTTCTACATAGAGCGTCCAGAAGCCATTTCCACCCGAATCGCGCCGGATATGTCCCTGGCTCCACGGGCAGTCACGAATGTCGATGCAGTGCCAATCGTGAGCGGTAAGCCGCAGGGGGTTCTCCGCATCCGAGCCGATGTGGATCCGCACGTAGTCATCGAATACGGGGACCAGACTGTTCCACCAGCGTTCGTAAGCGCCCCGTAGCTTCCGAACAACCTCGGGATACCGATCGGCTACGTCCGTTGTTTGTCCCGGGTCTCGTCGGATGTCGTAAAGCTCGGTGCCGTTCACCAGGCGCCACCGGTCCGTCATCACGGCGCACTTCCGCCACTTCTGCGGGTACTGGATCCGCTGCGAGTGGACAAAGAGCACGCGATCGCGGAGCGCATCGCGATCGCCGTAGAGAATAGCGCGAAGCGAGGTCCCATCTAACGGGGGGCCGTCTGGCTTTTTTAGACCGCACAGGTCGATCAGCGTGGGAAGCACGTCGATGTGAGCGGTCAACTGGTCGACATCTCGACCCCCGGTGAGCCCACCTGCGGGCCAGTAGATGAAGAACGGCACCCGGTGCCCACCGTCGTATTCTGACCCCTTCGTGCCCCGCATCCCGGCGTTGTATCCGCGCCAACCGCTTCCCCGTGTCCGCGGCCGCCAGCCCGCTGCGGTGCCGTTGTCGGTGGTGAAAATCAGAATCGTGTTCTCCGCCAGCCCCAGCTCGTCCAGCACCTTCCTCAGCCGTCCGAGGTTCTCGTCGATGTTGGTGATCATCCCATAGAAGGCGTTCATCGGGGACGGTACCCCCTTCTTTGTGTAGTGGTCTGCATACTTCGGAGCCACACGGTAAGGGCCGTGGGGGGCGTTCGTGGCGATGTACACGAAGAAGGGACGGGCGCGGTTGGCGCGAATAAACGAAATGGCTTCTCGGAACCACACATCGGTGCAGTAACCGTCGTACCTGGTCGGGACGCCGTTCTTCCAGTAGGTGTCGTCGAAGTAGTCGTTGCCCCACCAGTCGGGAGTTTGGCCCACGCCACCGCCCCCGTGACGTGCGACATAGTCGAACCCTTGGTCCTCTGGCCGCAGGGGGTAGTTGTCGCCCAGGTGCCACTTGCCGAACATGGCCGTGACGTAGCCGTTTGCCTTGAACACTTCGGCCAGGGTTAACTCGTTCGGGTCCATGAGCGACCGCCCCATCACGGTGTGCCAGACTCCGGTGCGTGTGGAATAGCGACCGGTCATGAGTGCACATCGGGTGGGCGAGCAGGTAGGGTCGACGTGGTAGTTGGTTAACCGCACACTGTCGCGCCAGAGCCGGTCCATATTGGGGGTTTCGATCATGGAGTTGCCATGTGCGGCGATGTCGCCGTAACCCTGATCATCGGTCATGATCAGGATCACGTTGGGGCGATCTGGCTCCGCGGCGCAGATGGCGACGGGCCACGCCAGCGCCAGACCCAATAGCATTGGCAGGCATCGGACAGCAACACGCATGGGAGCTCGCCTCCAGGTGCTTCGAATCGCTTCGACGCTAAAAGCTTAGCTGAGTGCGGCACTCCCGTGCCGCTTTGCCTTTTTGGAGTGCGGCACTCCTGTGCCGCTTTGGCTCTTTGGAGTGCGGCACCCCCGTGCCGCTTTGGCTTTTTGGAGTGCGGCACTCCTGTGCCGCTTTGGCTTTTTGGAGTGCGGCACCCCCGTGCCGCTTTGGCTTTTTGGAGTGCGGCACTCCTGTGCCGCTTTGGCTTTTTGGAGTGCGGCACTCCCGTGCCGCTTTGGCTCTTTGGAGGGCGGCACTCCTGTGCCGCT